>NZ_JAQIVI010000646.1 GCF_028618695.1 Natrinema soli
CAACTGCTCGAGCACGACGACGTCGCGGACGCGCTGGCCGAACACGACCCGGACGTCTTCGGCTTCGTCCACGCCGAGACGAGTACCGGGGTGCTCCAGCCCGACGTGCCGGAACTCACCGACGCGGCTCACGACCACGACGCGCTCGTAATCGCCGACAGCGTCACGTCGCTGGGCGGCGTGGAGCTGCGGGTCGACGAGTGGGACATCGACGTCGCCTACTCGGGGCCACAGAAGTGTCTCTCCTGTCCGCCGGGCGCCAGCCCGCTGACCCTCTCGGACGAGGCGATGGAGAAGGTCCTGTCGCGCGAGGAAGACCCTCGCTCGTGGTACCTCGATCTCTCCTTGCTCGAGGGCTACTGGGGCGAGGAGCGCGCGTATCACCACACCGCGCCGATCACGAACGTCTACGCGCTCCGGGAGGCCCTGCGCCTCGTCGCCGAGGAAGGAATCGAAGCCCGCTGGGCGCGCCACGAGCGACTGGCCGGTGCACTGAAAGCCGGCATGGAGGCGATGGGACTCGAGATGAACGCGCCCGACGAGTACTGGCTACCGAGTCTGAACGCCGTCCGCGTCCCGGCGGGCATCGACGACGGCGAGGTCTGCGATGCGCTGATCGAGCAATACGACCTCGAGATCGCCGGCGGGCTGGGCGATCTCGCCGGCGAGATCTTCCGAATCGGCTGCATGGGCCACTCCGCACGTCCGGAGAACGTGATCTACGTCGTGACGGCGCTCGGTGACGTCCTCGAGTCGATGGGTGCGGCCGTCGATCCGGGTGCAGGCGTGACTGCGACGCGCAACGCGCTCGAAGAATAAGGAACGTCGTGACGGTCACTCGCGGACCGTCGGTTTCTATGCTGTTACTCGCGGTCCTGGCGGCGCTCGTTCGACCTGATAGTCCTCCCCGTCGACGACGATGATGGCCCACTCGTAGTTCGGATTTGTCCGTTCGAGTCGCGCCTCGAGATCGTCTGCGTCCTCGGGTTCGGCGACGAAACAGTGGAACTGTCCCGACGGGGACGACGGGAGCTCGTCCGCCTCGAGGACGGCGTTTACGTGGACGACTTTCCACGCGCGTTCGGCGCGAAACTCGGGGCCGTTACCTTCGACGGTGTAACCCAGCTCAGCGAAGATCGACCTGGCCTGCTCGACGAGTCGCATGTTAACAGGACCCATTCACTACCACCTATGTCGGCATCCACCATAAATGTTAGTACGTAACAAGAATGTCCAATTACTTCCCCACTATTCGGAACTACCTAGTGATTTCGGTTCGTCTATGTCCCGGTATCAGGAATTTTCGTCAGTAATCGTCTATTAGAGACGTTCCATCACACGACTGCCTGGTTTCAGTGTGTCCGGTGCAGCGACGGCGTCACTCGTGAGCGGCGTCCCATTCGGTGGGCTTCCGAAAGTTCCCACATCGATTGCATTTGATTCGGCCCATCGAATCCATCGCGTTGTCGAGGGTCTCGCAGTTCGTACAGAACCAGCCGTAGCGGCTGTCGGCAGCGCTGGATTCGTAGGCGACGAGGAACGGCCCCTTCGACCCCTTGTCGCCGTCCGTCTCCGAGATATAGACGGTGCCGTCATCATCGGTCGACCAGGTTTGCATGTCCGCTCGTACCATCGCTCGCGGTAAATGACTGTCTGTCCGGGTCGATATCGCCTCCTCGAGCGGCCACCGTGCCCGGAAACCCCGTCGACCGGCGCATTCGGCCGATAGTGTGCGACAGGTTCGCAGTGTAGACTGTCCGTACTGAAAGGTTTACCCGCACGGAAATCGTTCGAATGGCTAATGTCGCTGGTCGTGGTTCCCGTTCGGTATCCGTTGTCGAAGCACTCGAGACGAACGCTCGAGCGTGCGATCGAGGTCGCCCGCGAGCGGGAGGCCGCGTTGACGATCCTCCACGTCGACCTCTACCAGAACGGGAAAAAAGTGACGCGTCTGGACCTGAAGAACGCCGTCGAGAGTACGTTCGGGCGGCTGGAAAGCGCCCGCTACGTCGTTCGAACCGGCTTTCTCGTCGAGGAGAGCATCCTCGACGAAGTCGCGGCGGAGCGAGCCGACGCCGTCGTCATCGGGAACAAGCAAGCGAGTCGGCTCCGACGCATCTTCCAGCGCTTTACGGACAACCCCGATATCGATCGGTATCTCCGGAGCCACCTCGACTGCGAAGTCATTACGGTCGAAAGCGCGAGCGCGTAGGCCCGTGTCGACTATCCGCCGTTCAATTCTCCGCCTTCGATCCTCCACCGACCGCCGTTATTCGCCGCCCGCGTTTCGCACGACGAACACCGGAATCGAGGCGTTGTCGACCACCCGCTCCGAGACGCTCCCGAGCGAGGTCACCTTCTCGCGCGGACTCTTCCCTCGAGTGCCGATGACGATCAGATCGATTCCTTGCTCGTCGGCGTACTCGAGGATCGATTTCGCGGGCGTCCCCTGACGCACCTCGCTGATGGTCTCGAGCCCCTCGGCCGTCGCTCGTTCTTCGACGGTGGCGACGGCCGTCCGGCCCTCGTCCTTGAGCGTCCGCTCGAGGTCCGTACTGGTGTCCTCGCCGGCGGCGGCGGTGACACGGCTATCGACCACGTACAGCGTGTGGACCGTCGCGTCGTTGTTCGCGGCGATCGGTAGTCCGTGATCCAGCGTTTGGGAGATCGTGTCGCTTCCGTCGGTGGGTATGAGAACGTCGTCGTACATCTGTCGGATGCGTTGGGATTGGACTGGGGAGCGTATAAATTACCACCACGATTGACACCGGGAGAACGAGCGTGCAGTCGTGAGCGAGAGCGCAGTCGTTACCGGTCGGCCGGATCCGCGGGACTCCCGCCCGGTTCGACGGGTGAGTCAACGGCCGTTCGCTCGAATCCCGAATCGTCCACGGCCAGTCGCGCGACGCCGCTGGTCTCGTCGAAGACGTGGTGGCGGTGCGGGTAGGCGAACTCCACGTCGAGATCCGCGAACCGGTCACCGATGGCATCCTGCACTGCCGACCGGACGACGGTCTGCTTGTAGGGATGTTTCATCCAGAAGAACAGCTCGAGAGCGATCCCGTGATCGCCGTACTCGTTGATGTAACAGGAGGGTGCTGCGGCGTATCGAGCGCTGCCGATCCGAATGTTCGGACCGCCGGAGATGACGTCGTCGACGCTTCGAGCGGCCCGCTCGGTGGCCTGTCGCGCCGCCTCGAGATCGCTCTCGTAGGTGATGTCGAGCCTGAGAGAGACCCGCGTTCGCTCGTCTTCCGCGGAGTAATTAATAACGTCGCGCGCGTGGATCTCGGAGTTCGGAATGACGATGAAGGTGTTCTGGAGGGTGAAGATCTTGGTGTATCGGATCGTGATGTCCTCGACGAACCCGCGGTGGCCGGCGTCGGAGACCTCGATCATGTCGCCGATTTCGTACGGTCGGTCGGCCAGCACGTAGAGACCGTTGATCAGGCTGCCGACCAGCGGTGCGAGGACGATCGCGATCACGGCCGAGATGACGGTCACCGAGAGGAGGATCTGCGTGTCGCCGACACCGACGATACTGGCGGCGATAGTCGCCGCCCAGAGGAGGACGGCGGCCTTGACACCGCGGAGAACGGTGCGCGTGACGCTCGGCCGTTCGATTCGGCGTGCGACCGCGCGACCAGTGATCCGAACGGCGAGTTTCGAGAGATACCAGCCGATCGCCAGGACGACGATCGCCAGACCGATTTCGACTACCTGTAGCGGTACCAGAACGGGGAGCTCACTCTGGATGTCCTCGGCTACCGTGCTCTCGTTCGCCTGGAGGACCCTGCGCATGGCAACACTCTCAGGCCGGCAGTGGTTAAGGGTTCTGACCATCAGTTTCGGACACCGGTCGTGAAACAACCCGATTTCGAAAACGCGTGCTACTCAGAATATAATAAATCATTTAGCCGCTGGAATCGTAGGGTCGGATATGGCACCAGACGAACTTCGCTCGACGGTCGAGCGTGTCGGGGACCGGTTCAACCTCGGCGAGTACGAAATCGACGCCTATCTCACCGTGTTGGAGCAGGGACAGCTCACGGCGAGCGAGATCGCGGACCGAACGGACATCCCCCAGCCTCGAGTGTACGATACCGTCCGTAGTCTCAGCGATCGCGGTCTCGTCGAACTGCGCGAATCCCGTCCCATGAAAGTCGTCGCGATCGATCCCGGGGAGGCGTTCGACGACGTCCAGACCTCCTTCGAGCAGATGATCAACGAACTCGAGGCCCGCTACACCGCGCCGGCGCGCGACACGGAGGCGGTCTCCCTCGTGAAATCGCGATCGACGATCCTGCGCTACCTCGAGGAGGTCATCGACGGCGCGGAGTTCGAGCTCGCGCTCTCGCTGACGCCGGACCTGCTGACCCGGTTCGAAGCGGAGTTGCGCGACGCGGTCGAGGCCGGTGTGAGCATCGATCTGATCGTGACGCCGGGGAGCGAGGCCCCCGATCCGGACGAGTTCGCGTACGGCGAGGTGGCGTCGACAGCCCGCGCCCGGCGGGGGATCACGACGCCGGTCGTCGCCGTCGCCGACGGGAACTACTCGGTCTACGCGACGCAGGACGCTCTGCGCGACGACCAGGATCGCTACGGCGTCATCTTCAACCGGTCGGCGCTGGGCTTTCTCATCTCCGGGTTCTTCGGAACCGTCCTCTGGACGACCGCCGACCGGACGCTCGGCGAGGACGGCACCGCGCGATCGTATCCACGAAAGTACGCCTCGATCCGCCGGTGCGTGAAAGACCTCATCGACGAGGGCGGCGAGTTCTACGCGACCGTCGACGGGCGCGACGTCGAGGTCGGTGGCCAGCGGATCGTCCACGGCCGCGTTCGCGACATCTCCTTCGAGGTCAGCGAGGAGGTCGCCAGCATCACGATCGAAACCGAGGAGGGCGAGGAACTCTCCGTCGGCGGCCGCGTCGCCGCCCTCGAGGACGTCGAGGCCCACGAGATCCGCATCGGCCGAAACGAACCGCCGACCCTCGAGGATCGCTGATCGCTCCCAGCGCGGAGAATCGAGCCTCGAGCACCGAGCCGACGAGGCGGCTTCGAGCGTCGAGCCATCGAAATCACTTCCGTTTGGATGGGAGAGCGTGTGCGTCGAGCCGGCCCGGCGGAATCTGCTCACCGAGAGAAAGGGGTACCCTCGTAATCCGGCGGCCAGCAGTTGCCGATCGCCGGCGCGCAACTGGTAATTAGAGACACCCTTCCGAGTCGCTCTGCAAACGTGTCGATGGAAATCCACACAGCGTTCGCTATTGAGTGACCATAACTGGAACGCGATTCGAACACTCACGTTTTATTACCGTATTTATAGCTAACAATTAAGGCGGTGAACGTGGTCTGTTGCTCCGCATGGGACGCGAATCCACCGGCCGACGCGACCGCACTCGCTTCAGGCGGCGGTCGATCCTGAAGGCGGCATCGGCGTCGACAGCAGGAGCGGTCGCCGTCACCGGCTGCCTCGGTCGGGGTCGCAGCCCGGGACGGGTGGTGATGACCGCCGCTCAGGACGTTGCGGGGATCATGCACAGCGAGGGGGACGACCCGTCGATCCAGCAGGCACTCTGGGACGCCGGTCTCGATGAGGACATCCGCGTCGAGATTCAGACCGTCGTCAGCGACTCCGCATCGCGAATGCAAACGACTCAGTCGGCGCTCCAGGCGGGACGGGCTCCCCCCGACATCCACATGATGGACAGCGGCTGGACGGTCCCGTTTATCCTGCGCGAGCAGACGGTCAACCTGACCGAACGCTTCTCGGAGGACGTCCTCGGCTCCGTCAACGACAACTATCTCGAGGCGATCCTCGAGACGGCGCGCCATCCACAGAACGGCGATCTACACGCCCTGCCGCTGTTCCCTGATCTGGGGTTTACCCTCTACCGCGAGGACCTCATCGAGGACGCCGGCTACGACACGAGCGGCTGGGGGACCGACCCGCCTCGCTGGGAGGAGTTCGCGAACGCGGTCCGCGATGCGAGGGACGGAGCCGACCTCAACTACGGGTTCACGACGCAGGCGGCCGCCTACGAGGGACTGTCCTGTTGTACGTTCAACGAAGTGATGACCTCGTGGGGCGGGGCGTACTACGGCGGGACGGACAACCTGTTTACCGCCGGCGACCGACCGGTCACGGTCGACGACCAGCGGGTCATCGATTCGATCCGAATGATGCGGTCGTTCATCGAGGGAGAGGAAGAAAACACCCTGGACGGCTACCCCCAGATCGCTCCGTCCGCGATCGTCCAGTGGACGGAGCAACAGTCGCTCAGCCCGTTTTCGGCCGGCGACGCCGTCTCGAACCGAAACTGGTCGTACGCGATCGCGGAGACGGGCACGGAGGAGGCCTTCGGCGAGAATCTGGGAGTCATGACGAGACCGTACGCGGTCTCCCGGGAGGAAGCCGAGTACGCGGACGTCGGCGGCACCGCCGCGGCGCTGGGCGGTTGGAACCTCGCGGTGAGCCCGTTTTCGGACCGCCAGGAGGAAGCGTTGCAGGTCCTCGAGGCCTTCGCCACCGAGGACGTGATGCTCACGGTTTTCGAGCTGGGTGGCTTCCTCCCGCCGAACCTCGATCTGGTCGCGGAGGTCAGTCCGGACGACGTCGGGCCCGTCGCCCGCTACGCCGACGTGGTTCAGGCGGCCAGCGAGAACGCGATCCCGCGACCGGCGACCGACCTCTGGCCTGAGCAGTCGGCGCTGATATACCAGGAGGTGAACGCGGCGTACCGCGGCGCAAAAGCACCCGCGGCTGCGATGAGCGACCTCGCGAACGAACTCGAGCAGAGCGAAGCGGAGGTGCAAACGAATGGGAACTGATTCCGACGACGAGCAGCGTCCCGACGACGGCACGGCACCCGCCGGCGAACCGCTGACCGACGGTGGCACGCTAACCGGCGACGAATCCGGACGGAGCCGGGATCGGGAGCGGACCGGCAACGCCGTCGTGAACTGGATGGAGAACCTGAGCGAAGCGGCGTACGCGTACCTGCTGTTGCTGCCCGCGTTCGCGCTGTTGACGCTGATCGCGTTCTACCCGCTGATCCGGACGTTCGTCATTTCGCTCCGGGCCAACCGGACGCGGGGGTTGGACCCGCTGGGCGCGTTCGTCGGCATCGAAAACTACGTCGACATTCTCACCGGGAACGCGCGGCTGGCTCGACAGTTCCTCGACGTCGGACTGACGTCGTCGTTCCCCTTCGTCGAACTCGGCACCCCGTTCTTCCAGCAGGCGCTGTTCGTCACGCTCGCGTTCGCGGTCATCAGCGTCGTCATCGAGACGGTGGTCGGATTCGGCCAGGCCTACGTGCTCGATCAGGACTTCAGGGGCCGACGCTGGGTCCGCGTGGCAATCATCCTCCCGTGGGCGGTACCGATCGTCATTCAGGGGATGATCTTCTTCCTGCTGTTCCAGCCGACGGTCGGGTTCGGCTCCGACCTCATGCAGAGTCTCGGCATCTTCAGCGCGACGCCGCTGGCGAACAGCCGGGACGCGTTCATCATCATCCTCGTGGCCGACATCTGGAAGTCCTCGGCGTTCATGGCCCTGCTGATTCTCGCGGGACTCCAGAGCGTCGATCGGAGTCTGTACGACGTCGCGCGCGTGGCCGGGGCCTCACCGTGGCAGCGATTCAAACTGATCACGCTTCCGCTGGTGATGCCGGCGCTGTTGGTCGCGATGCTGTTCCGAACGATGGACGCGATGCGAGTCTTCGGGCTGATCGAATCGACGGCCGGCTGTACTACCGTGCCGTCGCTGAGCTGTCTCGTCGTCGAGGCGATGTTCGGCGGGACGCGCATCTACGCGACGGCCGCCGCCGTGGCGTTCGCGACGGCGCTGGTGATCGGCCTGATTATCGGCGGCTACGTACTGGTCTTCCGCGATACCGAAGGAGGGATGTACTGATGACCGATCCGAGTGATTCCACCGATCCGACGGACGCGACGGGAACGAACCGATCCGGAGACATCAACGACGCCGGAGACGGCGACGACGAATCACCGCGAGATCCCGCGCTGTGTCGCCCCGACGGCGGCGAGCCGACGGACCGGTCCGCGGGCCGCCCCGACGGCGGCACGAACGTCCTCAAGGACGGCCGCGAGGCGGAACTCGATCGGAGCCCGCTCCAGCAGTGGGTCGCCGACTCCATCTCCCACCCCGAGCGGGTGTACCGCGCGATGTTCTACGTCGCAGCGATCTTCTTCCTCTTTACGACCCTGTTTCCCTTCTACTGGCTGCTCATGGTCGCGCTGACGCCCGAGGGACAGCTCCAGGACATCGTCTTCACCCCCAACGGCTTCAATCCCGGCGCGTTCATCGAGGTCTTCCAGGTCGTCCCATTCCACGTCTACATGTTCAACAGCTTCGTGATCGCGCTGGCCTCGACGATCGTCGTCCTCGTCATCGCTAGCCTCGCGGGCTATGCTTTCGGCCGCCTCGAGTTCCCCGGCCGGACGCCGCTCATGTTGCTCGTGTTGATCATCTCTTTCTTCCCGCCAGCGGCCTTCTTCATCCCGCTGAACGACCTCTTTAACACCTCGTTTTTCTTCCTCGAGCCCATCACGGGCGACGGGACGCTCTACAACACGCCGTTCGCCCTCGTGACGCCGCTGTCGGCGATCTTCATGCCGCTGGCGATCTTCATCCTCACGACGTTCTACTCGCAGATCCCGGACGGCCTCGAGGACGCGGCCCGCGTCGAGGGGACGACTCGGCTGGGCGCGCTGTTCCGCGTCATCATCCCGCTGTCGGCACCCGGCGTCGCGACCGCCGGCGTGCTGACGTTCATCGCGGTCTACAACGAGTTCTTCTTCTCGTTCCTGATGACGGATGGCCAGCCCGAGAACTGGGCGCCGATCCTCGACGGTATTCTCGCCTATCAGGGGCAGTACCAGGTGTTGTACAACCTCATGGCCGCGGCGAGCATCCTCGGGGTCATCCCCGTCGCGATCCTCGTGGTCATCGCACAGGAAAAGATCGTCAGCGGACTGACTGCCGGCGCACTCAAAGAGTAACACAATGGCACGAGTACGACTCGAGAACATCACGAAACGGTACGGAGAGGAAACGGCGGTCGAGGACGTCAGCCTCGAGGTCGAAGACGGCGAGTTCGTCACGTTCGTCGGCCCCTCGGGCTGCGGGAAGTCGACGACGATGGAGACCGTCGCGGGGCTGACGGCGCCCTCGGAGGGACGGGTGTACATCGGCGACGACGACGTCACCGACCTCGCCCCGAAAGATCGCGGCGTCGCGATGGTCTTCCAGAACATCGCCCTGTTCCCCCACATGGACGTCTACGAGAACATCTCCTTCGGACTCCGGCTCCGGAAGTACGACGACGAAGAGGTCCGGCGTCGCGTCGAGCAGGCCGCCGACATCGTCCAACTCGAGGGGATGCTCGACCGGATGCCGGCGGAGATGTCCGGCGGCCAGCAACAGCGAGTCGGCATCGCCCGCGCGATCGTTCGCAACCCGGACGTGTTCCTGATGGACGAGCCGCTGGCGAACCTCGACGCGAAGCTGCGGGTCCACATGCGGACCGAGCTCCAGCGCCTCCACCGGGAACTCGACGCGACGGTCATCTACGTCACCCACGATCAGGCCGAGGCGATGACGATGTCCAACCGGATCGCCGTCCTGAACGACGGCAAACTCCAGCAGATCGCTCCGCCGCTCGTCTGTTACAACGAACCGACGAACCTGTTCGTCGCGGGCTTCATCGGCTCGCCGTCGATGAACTTCGTCGAGGGCGAACTCGTCGAAAACGGCCTCGAGACGAACAACTTCGCCGTCGATCTCGATCCGACGCGGATTCCGGACGTGACGGTCGGCGACGCCGTCACGCTGGGGGTCAGGCCGGAGGACGTCCATCTAACCCGATACGCCGACTCGCTCGCCGCGCCGACGGCACCGATCGACGCCCGGACCGACGTCATCGAGCCGATGGGAGACGAGGTCTTCGTCTACCTGTTACTCGCCGAGGCCGCGGCGGGGTCGATGGAGCAAGATCCCGCGACGTCACCGAACCAGCTGCTGATGAGCGTCACCCCCGACACGGATATCGAAGCGAATCAGGACGTCGACGTCGTGCTGGATCGATCGAAGATTCACCTCTTCGATACCGCCTCCGGCGAGGCGCTGGTCCACGGCCTGACGGATCTTCCCGATCGCGAGCCTGGTACGACCCCGACGGAAGCGGATAGCTAAGCCGTCCAGAGCGGACAGCGAGGCTATGCATGGGTTCGAGCGCGACGTTCTCGGGTCACCGCGGTCAGTCACGGTCCATCCCGCCGTTGTCAGTTGGCGACGGACCGAAGTTGCTCGAGCCAAAGGATTCGATATAGCGGTACAGAGTGTATTGGACTGAAACGAAACGAACGCTGGCAGTTCCAGAACCACAGGGAAATGACATTGAATCGATCGGATATTAAAACCGGCATCGTTGGGCTGGGAAACATCGGCCAGTACCACGCCGAGCGACTCGTGGACCTCGGCGTTACACTGGCCGGCGGAATGGACGTCGCCGCCGAAGCGCGAACGCGCTTTGCCAGACGATACGATGTCGACGTCTACGACGATCACCGCGAGTTGTACAACACCGTCGACGCCGTCATCATCACGACGCCGAACAAGTACCACGAGGAGTACGCGGTCGACGCCCTCGAGCGCGATCTCCACGTCCTACTCGAGAAACCACTGGGCCACTCCATCGAAAGCGCAGAGCGGATCGCCGACGCCGCAGCCGTGTCCCAAGGCGACGCGATGGTCGGGTTCAACAATCGGTTCGCGAATACGGTCCAAATCGTGAAAAACCGCATCGAGCAGGGCGAACTCGGCGATATTTCCCACGTCGAAGCGAACTACGTCCGGCGGCGCGGTATTCCGGGGCGCGGGTCGTGGTTCACCCGGAGGCAGATCGCCGGGGGCGGCGCGCTCATCGATCTCGGCGTCCACGCCATCGACCTCGCGCTGTATCTGCTCGGCTACCCCGACGTGACGGAAGTAAGCGGCGTCGCACGGAGCGAGTTCGGTTCCCGCGAAGAGTACGCCTATCTCGACATGTGGGCGGACGACGCGGGACCGGACGGCTTCGACGTCGACGACTCCGCCAGCGCCTTCATCCGCTGTGCGGGGAATCGAACGATTTCGCTCGAGGTCGCGTGGGCGACTAACCGACCGGCGACCCACGAGTTCGTCGCCCGCGGGACCGACGCGGCAGCCCGGTTCGACCTTCTCGAGGGCGACCTCTCCATCTATTCGGCGAGCAAGGTCGGTCCCGACCACCTCGAGGATACGACGATCGAAACGCGGCAGAACGATACCCACACGGACGAACAGCGGGAGTTTTTCGACCGGATCGTCGGGGATGACGGGCCCGACAACAGCGTCGAGGAGGCGCTCACGGTCCAGCGGATCATCGACGGCATCTACCGCTCGAGCGAGGAAGCACGGACGTACACGATCGACGAAGTAAACGATTCGAGCGAATAGCCGCGTTTGGTCCGTCGTTCGCCACCGAGACCGACCGGTACGAGCCGATAGCTACGCTGATAGAACCGAAACGCGAACGGGTCGCCGCACCGACGGGGCGATTTCGTGCACGACGTTTACGGCGCGGAGCCACCAACGGTCGGACATGGAAACGCCTCCCGAACTGAAAGACGTCGCCGACGACGGGGACGAGATCACGATCAGTAACCGCGAGTACGATGACGAGAGCGTCATCGCCGTGGATTTCGGTCCGACCGGCGAGCACCCAACGGTCGACGTCGTCGACGACACGGCGATCGTCACCGTCGGCGGGAGACAGTTCGAGTTCGACGTGCCGACGGGAGCGAGCGACGTGACCGTCAACGACGGGATTCTGACGATCAAAAGCTGACCCCTTCGGGTACGACCGTCCGATACCGGGATGAAGCACTGCGACGACCGATGCTCGCCGGCCCTCGTTTTATTGCTCCGGCAGTGATCGCCTTTCCCATGGAGATCGGTGTTCATACCCCACCGCTGGCCGACGAACCGCTCGAGAGCGCGCTCCCTTACCTCGACGGGATCGGCGTCGGAACGATCGAGCCGGGCGTCGGCGGCCATCCTGGCCAGGATCACATTACGCGGGCCGAGTATCTCGACAACGAGACCAGGCAGGCCGAACTCCGCGACCTGCTCGCGGAGTACGAGATGCGGATCAGCGCGCTCGCGACCCACAACAACCCGCTCCATCCGGACGACGAGCGGGCCGAGGAAGCCGACACCGAACTCCGGGAGGCGATCCGCCTGGCCGCCCAGCTCGAGGTCGAAACCGTCACCTGTTTCTCGGGACTCCCGGCGGGCAGTCCGACCGACGAGACCCCGAACTGGATCACCGCGCCCTGGCCGCCCCAACACGCTGAGGCCCTCGAGTACCAGTGGGAGCGGGCCGTCGACTACTGGGGCGAGATCGCTGACCACGCCGACAATCACGGGGTCGACGTGGCGATCGAGATGCACCCGAACATGCTGGTCTACGAGCCCCACGGGATGGCGCGGCTGCGCGAAGAGACGGGCGACCGGATCGGCGCGAACTTCGATCCCTCACACCTCTACTGGCAGGGGATCACGATCACCGACGCGATCCGATATCTGGGCGAACGCGAGGCGATCCACCACGTCCACGCCAAGGACACCAGAATTTACGACGCTCAGGCCCGCGAAAAGGGAGTACTTGATACGACGCCGTACACCGACGAGCCGAATCGGTCCTGGCTCTTCCGATCGGTCGGCTACGGCCACGGCGAAGCTCACTGGAAAGACATCGTTTCGACGCTCCGAATGGTCGGTTACGACGGCGCCCTGAGCATCGAACACGAGGACTCGCTGACCAGCTCCCGGGAGGGCCTCGAGAAGGCGGTCGACCTGCTCGATCGGGCGGTCTTCGAAACGCAACCTGGGGAGGCACACTGGGCCGAATGAACCGAAACGGGGCTACTCGCCGATCGGACTGTTGACGGAGTCTCCGGCCGAGCGATCGCGAATCTCGACGTCGCTGCCGTCGCGAACGACTATGTCGTAGCCCTCGTACTCGAGTCGGACCACCACGCTGCTGGCGGTATCGGCGGTGGTGGTGAACAGTTCGTCGAGCGCTTCCGGGTTGACGACCGTAAACAGCGGGTCGTACGCCGGCGGCTCAACATCGGTGACGTCGACGCATTCGCGCGCTGCGATGGCCTCGATGATGGCCTGGGTCGGCGGAACCGTCCCGTGAGGTGTCGACGTATTGTCCAGATAGGACATACCTGTCTCTTTGATAGTCCCGCTGATAAGGATGATGGCAAATATATACAAATAAGAACCACCAGTAATATCCTCCGTTGCGGTTGATTACTGAAACGAAAACCGAACGGACACTCACTCGAGGAACTGTGTGACTATAGTAGCCACTGAACGTCACTGCACACCCGAACGACGGGAGCACGGTTCGGAGATGTGCGGTTCGGAGCGACGCGCGGTTCGGAGCGAACAGAGTGAGCGAGAACCGCGGACTGTGCAGTCCGTGTGCGAATTGTTTCAGTTGTTACTATAGAGGACTCGCGCCGTCAGGATCGAGACGCAACCGATCGGGACGCGTTCTGATCGCAGAAGGGATCGCATCCCTTGAAATGGCGAAGAGATCACCCTGCAACGATGGAAGAGGCCCAAATTGGCGCGGGTCAGATCAGTTATCCGCGTTCGACGGACTGACGAGATGATCGACCGCCGAGCGAAAGCCCGGACTCTCGCAGTACCACAGCCAACAGCCGACACCGGCGGTAAACAGTGAGCCTGCGATCATCCCGCCCGTCGCGGCCAGATACGCGGTCGATCCATCGCCGGTGACCGTGAAGACGTTCGCGGGGTTGTCGTGAATGAAGAAGAAGTACACGACGAACCACGCGTCCGTGAGCAGCGTCGAAACCAGCACCGGCGCGCCGTACGCGTAGTTGTGCGCCCAGATCAGGCCGATCGCAACCAGCGGCCCGAGCAGTCCGACGATGGCGATAAACGCCGGTTGCCCCTGCGTGAGCGGGGCATCAACCGTCGACAGCCCCATTCCGAACAACCCACAGAGCACGAGGTAGATGAGAAACGGCGTCGTGACGATGAGTCGTTGATCCACATCGTATCGTGGTCACCTATTCATCTTAACTGTTATTACCAGTGACTCGATCGGGAGGCAGGTCGAACGGACGACCGACGATCCGGTTCGGTACGAATCCGCCGGCGAGGATCGGCGAACCACGAGCGCCGACCGAGAGTATAGGGACCGATTACCGCGGAAATCGGACATCGACGATGTATCGGCTCTCGTGTAATTCATAGTACGGAGAGAATAACGAATTGTGATATTCGCAACTGAACGGCCATGAGGGGTCAGGAACGACCGTCCGATACCGCACAGTCGATGATTCGGAACGCGCTCGAGTCGGTCTTGCGTCGAAGCGGCGATCAGACGGTCATCGAGGAGTGCCGGCGCTGTGGCACGACGCTCGAGTCGGTGTCGACGTGTCCGTCCTGTGGCGGAAGCGACATCGTCGAATATCGGATCCGGTAACGACCGCCCGCGAGCGGCGAGCGATTGGGATCACTGGAGAGTCACTGCGAGCCGACGGGAATCCCATCCGTATCGATCGCATCTCGTCGGCCGTCGAGTACCGCGAACCGCTCGCCGCGGCGCGATTCGAGCCAGTAGAGGAGACGTTCAGCCCACTCGAGTTTGTGGGCCTTCGCGGGGTCGACCGCCGGATCGTCGAGATCCCAGCCGACGAACTCGAGGCGCGCGGCGCCGACGTGGTCGGCGAGAAACGCCGCGCGGTCGCCGTCGGTGAAGCCGCCGACGTTTCGGACCGGTCCGCGGGGTGCGGCTTGCGTCGTCGGGAGGACGTACGCACCGTCGCAATCGGGGACGACGTCGCGAATCGCCGCGAGATTATCACCGTGGCCGTGGACCGCGACCGGAACGCCCTGAGTCGTGAGTCGTTCGACGGTGTCGGGGTTCTTGTCGAGATCGGTCACCATGCAGTCGACGTCGATGCTGTGGCTCGCGAGCGTATCGACGGCCGTCGACGCGGCGACGACGACGTCCGCATCGCGCGCTCGCTCGAGGTCCCGATCGGTCTCGAGCGACGGGCCGGCTCCGGCGATAGCGGCGGTCGCTCCGCCGACGAACGAGAGGTCGGCGAGGTCGAACGAATCCTCGAGAACCGCTGCGAGGAGATCGCGCCCTCGTTCGTCACCGGCGCGATCGTAGCCGAAATCGCTGCAAATCGTCTCGTAGACGGGCTCCCACTCGTCGAACTCCATGCTCGTTCTCGTCGCGCTATCGGTTTGTGTGTTCGGTCTCGATCCTGCGCTCCTGGTCATCGAGCGTGGGCTCCTGCTCATTGGATCTGTGCGACCGATCGACGAGCGTGGGATATCAACCGGCACGTCGACTTCCTCGCGTGGGCAATGAAGCCGGTACTGTGTGCCGTGAAGGACGATCGCAATACGCCGGTTGGGAGTCGTCACTGGTCGGCGTAAGACCACAATAATTCCGTGTTGTGGGCCGGGGGTCGCCTCCAAAGTACCCCTACCCGGGAGGCCGCCCGGCGTCCAGTCTCCCTTTTCGAAGCATCCGGCATAAGCTTTCTCTTAACGCAGCACCCCTGACAGCTTCCGTCCGAGATCACTGAGACGTCCATTCTCGGTGGACAAATCGGTGGCAACGTTGGAAATCGTCTCTGTCGATCCAACGAGTAACCATTTCCCGCCGGTCACCCGTCGGACGACCGCGCCGTGCTCGAGTGCGATCGCCGTGAGCCGGTCGATCGCGTCGGGCACGAGGCCGTCGATTTCGAGGAGTTGGGTCTGCCAGTCGCCGGCGATCGCGGGATCGATGCCACGTTCCCGGAGCTGCGTTCGAAACTCCCGGGTGGAGTTGACGTCCAGTTGCGAGATCGTGAGTCCGTCCGCGGTAACGCTCGCACGCTCGGTGAACGCCTTCCCGATCAGGGCTGCGTCCCTCGTTTCGGCCACGTCGTGGGTCCGGATCACGTGCGCGCCGCGTTCGACGGCCATCGACGTCGCTGCGAGGCTGACCGGGAGTCGCTCCTCGGTCTCCCGGTCCGCGATCTCGCCGAGGAAGTTCTTCCGGTTAATCGAGACCAGCATCGGCCGCCCGAGCGCGCGGAACTCCCGAAGCCGTCGGAACGTCTCGCGGTCGTCCTCGAGCGTCTGGGCCTCGCTCCACCCGCCGAACGCGGGGTCGACGATCGTCTTGTCGGTCAGCCCGTTCTGTTTCAATGCCTCATATACCTGATCGACGTAGTCGGCCGCTGCCGCCCAGTCGGGCGACTTCCGGGCCGACCAATCGGTTTCCTCGACCGCTCCCGGTCGCTCGAGCTCAGGCGGGCTCGCCATCTTCGCGACGGCGACGTCGTGCTCCTCACAGACGCGCGGCATCTCCGGGTCGGCGAAGCCGCAGATGTCGTTGACCATGTCGAACCCCCGCGAGAGGGCCTCGTCGGCGACCTCGGCGTAGCGCGTCTCGATCGAGAAAGTCGCGTCCCCGGAGACGCTCTCGATCGTGTCGAGCGCGACGTGTAGCCGCTCGAGTTCCTCGTCGGCCGAGAGCACGTCGAAGCGTTTGTTCGCGGACTCGAGGCCGATGTCGACGATGTCGGCCCCTTCGCCGATCAGCTCCTCGTCGACGTAGCGAGCCGCCTCGCCGGGATCGTCGAAGACGCTCGGATCGTAGGGAGACTCCTCGCTGACGTTCAGTACGCCCATGATCCGGGGCGGGTAGTCGTCCCCGATCCCCAGACCGGCGGCGTCGACGTTGTGCATACCCGGTCTCGGGAAGCGAAACAAAAAGATATCGCGGTTTCGGCGAGCCAGAGCGCAGCGAGCAGTAAGCGGGAGTGAGCGCGGTCTATGCCTCGTCCTCGAGGACGGCCAGCCGCGAGTCTCGCAGAAGCACCTTCTTGACGATCGAGGGGTTCTCGAGCAAGCGGTGTTTCGCGTGTGCGCCGCGACCGCGGCCGCGTCCCTCGCGCTCGGACTGGATCACGTTGAGGAAGTTCTGTTCCTGCAGGATCTCCTGAACGCGGCGCTCCGAGAGCACGTCGAAATCGAGTCGGCGGGCGATTTCCTTGTACTGATTGTAGATGATCTTCGTCGGGAACTCCTTTTCCGAACTGTTCTCGGTCAGCAGCGTCAGCGAGTAGAGGATCGCTTTGGCCTGCTGGGGTGAGCCCTCGATCAGTTCGTTGAATCGGTCGGCCTCGGTCTTCTCCTTGGCGTCACGGACGTGATCCGCGGTCACTCGAGTGTCGCTTCGCTTCTTCGCGATCCGGCCCGCGTTCCGGAGGATGTCGATCGCCTTGCGAGCGTCCCCGTGTTCCTGAGCGGCGAGCGCGGCGGTGAGCGGAATGACGTCGTCGGAGAGCACGCCGTCGTGAAAGGCGTCGCGGCGCTTCTCGAGGATCTCGACGAGTTGGTTCGCGTCGTACGGCGAGAAGACCAGTTCGTCCCGCGAGAGGCTCGACTTGACGCGTTCGGAGAGGTGGTCGGGGAAATCGATCTTGTTCGAGATACCGATGATACCGATGCTCGAGTCCGAAATACGACGGTTTTCGCCGGCCCGCGAGAGTTTCCGGAGAACCTCGTCGTCCTCGAGCATGTCGATCTCGTCTAAGATGACGATGGTGACGTCGGTGCAGTGGTCGATGGACTGCCAGAGGCGCTTGTAGTAGTCACCGGTGCCCAACCCCCGGTCGGGGACGCTGACCCCGCTCGCCTCGGGGTCGTTGACGAGCTGGGCGATCGTCTTGACGATCGACGCCTCGGTGTTCTGCTCGCCGCAGTCGATGAAGGCGTACTTGACGGTGATGTCGTCGTGCTGGGCCTCGGTGATTACGCGCTGGGTGACCGACCGCGAGATGAGCGATTTCCCGGTGCCGGTCTTGCCGAAGATGAACAGGTGATTGGGTTCGCTCCCGAAGACTGCCGGGTTCAGGGCGTCCGCAACCCGTTGCATCTGCTCGTCGCGACCGACGATCCGATCGGGGCCTGGGAGGTGCGTGATCTCGAGCAGCCGCTCGTCGGCGAAGACCGGATCGTCGTACCGGAAGAGCGGGTCTCGATCGTCGTTGGCGGACATTGCGGTACCGCGCTCCTTCCAACTGGATTGAAATAAAGGTGTGGGGATCGATCGCGGATGTAAATACCCCGACAGAGCGACTCGAGTGGGACCTCGCGGCCGCATAACCGAAAACCGCCCTGAACGCTGGCCTCGCGCTTCTAACCGTCGAAGATGACCGCCACCCACCACGGACACCCCCGTCGCGGATGTAAAGCTCGTGCGCTCGACCGGCCAACGACCGCGCTGTACCCGGTTTCGGCGGTGAGATCCCGTTCGACGAACGAGGACAGGATCCACATGAATACGGCGAACGAGGGCTCGAGGGACCGGACGAGCGATTCGTCGATCGCTGCGCGGGGCCCACACCCCCCTCGCGTTTGTAACGGCAATAACGGAGGGGGAACCGAGAAGCATATCCGAATATCCACGCTGTTGGATCACATATAGGTCGATTTTACACCCGCGGCACTGGTGTGTTCCGACGAGAGATCCCCACACGTATATCGCCTTACAAACGCGAGGGGGGTGTGTCCCTCTCTCACTCTCTTCACGGAGCGATCACTATCCCACTCCTGAAAAAAATTCCAATCGAGAATGCACGCGATTGCATCTCAGAGAGACGGTATACACCCGGAGACACGGTATAACTGGAATATAGCGTCTTAGTTCTAGTCTAGACTAGAACTAGCTAGAGCTAGCTAGAACAGAGAAGTAGGATGGTGAATAGTAACTCGAGATCGAATAATCAAACCGCGGAAACGAAGCGAGAAATGAAACGGGGAGTTCATCGAGACGTGAACGCGTTCTTTTTGCGTTCGCGTTCGGTACTCCAGCTATGAACGCACTCACCGGTACAGCTCCCCAATCACGCTCTCTTCCTGTCATCGGAAGGGATCTTGCACAGACGACGAATCTTCGTCTGGAATTCCCCCATCCAAACCCCGATGACTGACGAATCGATCCCGAACGGATCGCCTCCGAGTCGAACGACGCCGGCGGTTGCGGTCGTCGACGCCCAGTCGCCGGGCAACGTCGGGACCATCGCCCGCGCGATGAAGAACTTCGGCTTCGAGGACCTCCTGCTCGTCGATCCACCGGAACTGGACCCCGACGGGGAAGCGTACGGCTTCGCGGGGCACGCTCGAGAGGACGTCCTCCCGAACGCCGACGAGATCGGTTTCGACTCGCTCGTCGAGAACTACCACACGATCGGTTGTACGGCCGTCACGAACGAAGACGATCACAGCCACACGCGGTTTCCCTATTCGACGCCCGCCGAGCTGGCCGAACGGCTGCAGACCGTCGAATCACCGACCGCGCTCGTGTTCGGTCGCGAACGCGTCGGTCTGACGAACGCGGAACTCGCTCGGATCGATGAGATCTGCTCGATCCCCGCAAGCGCGGACTACCCCGTGCTCAATCTCGGGCAGGCAGCCACGATCACGCTCTACGAGCTTCGGTCGCTAACGATCGACGAGACGCAGTTGCCCGACCTCGAGCGCGTCCGCGCCCCCGAGCCGACCGTCGATCGGCTCTACGATCAGTGGGCGGCCCTGCTCGAGGAGATCAACCGCCCCGAGGAGAAACGCGACAAGACGATGCGCATGCTCCGGCGTGTGTTCGGTCGGGCCGATCTGACCGAACGTGAGGCGAACACGCTGCTGGGACTTCTCCGTCGAGCGACCGAACGGCCAGCCGAGGACTGAACTACCGGTCAAAAGCTGTCAAATATTTCATCGCAGCCGCTCCTACTGGCCAGTACAGTAATATATTCACAGTAATCATCACAACGGGATGACTGAGTTTCCCCGACGGAACGCGTTGAGTTTGCTGGGTGCCGGAATGGCGTTTCTCGCCGGCTGTTCGGAGTCGTCGACCGACGGCGGTAACGGCAATGGACCGGATACTGAATCCGGATCGCCGAACGACGGGATCGAAATCGACGGCGAGAGCGGTGCACTCCCGTCATACGCCTCGTATCTTCCAGAGAGTGAGAGGACGGGGTACTTCTATGGCGCAATCGATGCCGAGACACTACAGACCCTAACCGACGATGAAGGTGCCACAGAAGGGTCCGAACCAACCGATCCTCTCATCGGAAATCCGGTCATCATGGCCATTCTCTTCGGCCGAATTGGAACCGTCGCCTCGTTCGACGCCTACAAGGAAAACGATGATACTCCCGGCGGAGACGGCGTTCTGATCGATGCGAACGGCGTCTACACCATTGTCGGTCGCTACGACCGGAGCGGTTTCACCGACGACCTTGAGTCGGCCGGCTTCACGGCCGAGACAGTCAATGACGACTACGCTGTCTACGCCGACGACGAATCAGGCGAGGCCGTAGGGATAACCGACGAAGTATTCGCGGTCACCACACCGAACCCAAACAACGACGCGTTCGATCCGATTTCCGCCGTCAAGCGAACCGTGGCAACGGCGGTGGGCGATCGGAAACCGAAATACGAGACCGACGACGACTTCGAATGGCTCCTCCGCGCCAGTTCGACCGCGGGAATGACGCTCTGTCGATACACCGAAACCGAGACGTTTGATGCCGGGACGATCGGAAGCGAGCAAGTGAACTCATCGACACTCGAGTTCGCCTTCGGAGCCTGCGAGGGGGCGAACGGCGTCCACCAGCAACTCTCTCTCGTCGACGGATCGATGACTGCCACGGCGAGTGCCATCGTCACGTATGCGGACGAGAGTCGTGTCTCAATGGACCGACTCAAGGCAGCACTGGGAACGGAGGCCAGTTCGGTCGCGTTCAATCGCGACGGCTCCACGGTTGCGATCGATGCCGAGTACGACGGCGACCTCGTCGAGGAGTAACTGATCGTCTCCCCGGCCGTCCCATTTTTCGAAAAAGAGGCCGAGATCGATTCGAATCGAGTATCGTCGCGACCTTATCGCGATCGAGTCAGCGTCCGCACTTCGTCCTCGTTTTCCGGAGCGGAATCGATGGACTGCGATTCAAACCGTCCGGATTCGGTGACGGTGCCGACCCACCCGCAATCGCTACAGGCGAACAGTCCTTGCCCATCGACGAGAGCGCCGCCGCAGTCGGGGCAGGTATCCGATGTCGTCGACTCGAGTCCGTCGCCGTCGTCATCCGCGACAGATCCGAGCGGGACCGGCAGCTCTCCCGTTCGAAGCGTGGCGATCGCCTCGTCGGTCGTGTACGTCTCGTCCGTCGCCTCGTTCGAGTGGGGGAAGACGCCGATCAGTTCGTCGTCCGCATACAGCTCGAGGCACAGCAGCGGCGTCACGAGCCGTTGCCGCGTCGTGCCGGTCACCTGTGAGGTCGTCGTCCGCTCCCGGAACGCCGGTCGGACGCTCACCCCGCGCTCGTCGGCCCACTGCGCGAACCGCTCGTAGTTCTCGAGGACTTCCTGGTGGGGACTCTCATCGGAGAGGGTGACCTCCTTGGGCCAGCTCCGGAGGAGCAGGTCGTCGATCGCGCCCTCGGAGTCGCAGGCCTGGAGCGTCTCGATCTGCTCGTCGACCGGCTCGAGCAACAGCGGTGCGCGAACGTAGCAGACGGCCGTTATCTCGGTCGGGTTGTCAGTCATGTGAGTTCGTTGTGAGTTTCGCCAACGGAATAACTGATAAAGGTTTCCGGGGGAGACTCGATATCGGTTAAAGGTGTATTATATCATACTAGGACGGGATAGCCGCCGAAAACCGCTGTGCTCGATCGGTAGTCGATCCGAGTGACGTCGACGGCTTCGGAACCGGTCTATCAGGAACTCATCGTCGCTCGGGTCGTTCCGGGAACGTATCGTCGTCGTTCGTGGCGTCCGAAGATCCGGACGGATACTATGCTCGCTTCTGAATCTCCTCGCGCAGGAGTTCGCTCACGAGATCGCCGTCGGCTTTCCCCCGTAGCGCACCCATGCACTCGCCCATGAGCCCCGAAAAGGCCTGCATTCCCTCCGCCTCGACCTGGTCCTCGTTTCGTTCGACGACCTCGACGACGGCCTCCCGGACTTCCCCCTCGCCCGCAGAACCGAGTCCGGCAACCTCGGCGGCCTCCTCGGCCGATCGATCCGGTTCCTCCGCGAGCGCCGTCAGCAGATCCGGAACGCCCTCCCGCGCGAGGTCACCGCCCTCGGCCATCGCGAAGACCGCCTCGAGGTGCTCTCGAGCCAGTTTCTCGACTGGCACGTCGTCGCGCCGGAGTTCGGTCAGCGTCGACTCGAGGGTCGCCGCCGCCAGCGTCGGATCGATTCCATCCGCGACGACGTCCTCGAACAGCGGCATGTGCTCGCCGTAGGCGGCCTGTTCGGCCAGACCCTCGCCGAGCCCGTACTCGTCCTGGTAGCGCTCGACCTTTGCGGTCAGCAACTCGGGTTCCGGAACCTCGCTCGGGTCCGGTTCGACGGGCGGCACGTCCGTCTCGGGGTACATCCGCGCGGCCCCCGGAAGCGGCCGCAGGTATCTGGTCGTCCCGTCGTCGTTCGCACCGCGCGTCTCCTCGGGAACGCCCTCGAGCGCGGTTTCCGCCCGCTCCGCGACGGCGTCGATCGCCGACTCCGCGATCTCGGTGTCGGCGGCGACGATTGCGACGGCGTCTTCGGACCCCGCACCAACGGCGTCCCGAAGCGCAGCGACCTCGTCTTCCGTGACCCCGTAGGCAGGCAGTTCGTCGGTGTGGAAGATTCCGCCCGCGCCGTGGCGCTTCGCGTGATCCGAGAACTCGGTTCCGAGCCGGCGGTCGGGGGCGATCTCGCGGCCCACGATGCCGTCGAAGCCGTAGAGCGGTACCGCCATCACGGATCCACCGCTGTTCAGTGCACCGCCGATGACGCCGCTCTCGGTGCCCTCGAAGACCTCGGTCACGTCCCGAACGTCGCCGACCGACGCCTCGAACTCCGAAAGTTCGTCCCGAATCGCGACGAGTTCGGCCTGTCGAGCGACCTCGTTGCGCACGATGTCGTCGATGTCGTCGAGGCTCTGGACGCCCTTGATCTCGACGCGAGCGCCCTCTTCGATCGAGACGTTGACGTCCTGGCGGATCGTTCCCAGTCCGCGCTTGACCTTCCCGGTCGAACGCAGCAACATCCCGATCCGTTCGGCCGCCTCGAGGGCCTGTTCGGGGCTCGAAATGTCCGGGCTCGTCCCGATCTCGACCAGCGGAATTCCGAGCCGGTCGAGGCTGTAGCGCACCCCGTCCTCGGTCTCTTCGACGCGCTGTGCGCTCTCCTCCTCGAGCAACATGTCCTCAATCCCGACCGCGCCGTCGCTCGTTTCGATCTCGCCGTCGGTGGCGATCAGCGACGAGCGCTGAAAGCCCGACGTGTTCGAGCCGTCGACGACGATCTTGCGCATGACGTGGGCCTGATCGACGGGACTCATGTCCATCAGCTGAGCGACCTCGAGCGTCGTCTCGAGGGCTTCCGCGTCGAGTTCGTGGGGCGGCTCGTCGTCCTCCTCGACGAGACAGGTCGAGTCGTAGGCGAGATATTCGAACTCGCGCTCGACCTTGCTCTCCTCGACGGCGGCGTCGTCGAGTTCGCCCAGTTCGCTTCGGGTGGGATGGAGGTAGCGCGTGAACCGTCGCGTCGACGCCTCGGGTTCGCGGAGGGTAGTCGGACACTGACAGAACAGCTTCGTCGCCGTATCGAGTTGCTGGTGGATCTCCAGCCCGGCGACGAGTCCGAGGGACTCGTAATCGTACTCGGTCATTGGCGGCCACTCGGAGGCGGAGGGGTAAAAAACCGTCCAGTTGCGGCCGGATTGTCGACGCTCCGCGTTCTCTCGGACTCGATTTGAGGGCCGTGTACGAACGCCCTCCGAACGGAGTTCGGAGCCGACTGGAAAGCACCGAGCTGTGCGAATCTCTTCACTGGTCACCCGCTCTACCGCCGATCCTGCGTCTCGAACCCGTATTAAGCAAGCACAACGTCCACCCGACGTGACCATCACGTTCGAGTATGGTCCGACTCTCGACGATCGTCATCGTCCTCGCGATCGTTCTCGCAATCGGTCTCGTTCCGATTCCCGTCGTCCCCGGAATTGGGATTCTCGTCGGTGTCTCTGGCATCGTTCTCGGAATTATCCTCTGGTTCCTCGGGTGGTAGTCTCAGACGGTCCGCGATCACCGTGTTCCAGCGCAGCCACGACCCGCCATGCGGGTGCGCTGGAACTGACTGACAGGCGTCCGTCTCAGTCAGTACAGAAATCCGTCTCAGTCGCTCGAGGATTCGGCCGACACGCCCGAACTCGAGTCGCCGTCCGACGACGTCGATCCGGCGTCCGAGGATTCCGCGTCCGTAGTCGAGTGTGACGCGTCGGAGCAGTTCTCGAGCGCGTCCGCAATCCCCTCGAGTATCCGCTCCGCTGGCACCTCGAGAGCGGATTCCGGTTGGTGTTCGTACGCGATCTCGGTTCCCCGTTCTCGCGGCGCACCGGCGTCGCTTCCCGGAGCTTCGACACCCTCTCGTCCTCCTCGCGTTGCGATCACGATCGAATCAGCGACCGTATCCGCGACCTCGAGAAGCCGCCGCGTTCCCCCGCCGGACGACTCGAGCACGCCCTCGGCGACGACGGTCACGTCGGCCTCCCGAACGAGGCTCTCGAACGTCGTCAGATGGGTCGGTGAGAGCGATTCGAACGGCGGAATTTCGACGCAATCGACCCCGAGCGACCGAGCGGCTTCGGCCGCGATATCCCCGTCGGTGACCGGACCGAGACTGACCTCGAGGGCGGGGGTTTCGGCCTTGATACTCCTGTCTCGCGCGTTCTCGAGTCGAGCGAGCACGCGCGCAGCGATCGCCCCGGTTCCGAGGACGTGGATTCGAACGGTGTCGCGATCGATACCGGTCCACGCGCCGTCCGGACCGGAACGCGGGAACGCCGTCACCGTTTCCGACCCCGTGAGCGGATGGGTGGTGACCGTCGCGGTCGCGTCGAAGACGTCGCCGAGTGAGTCTCCCGTGAGCACGTCAGACGGCGGACCGTTCCGATAGACGCCGCCGTCGGCGAGCATCACGAGCCGGTCGCAGTACCGCGCGGCCAGATCGAGGTCGTGAATCGCCGCACAGACGGTCCGACCCTCGTCGACCAGTTCGCGGACCAGCTCGAGCGTCTCGATTTGGTGATTGACGTCGAGGCTCCCCGTCGGTTCGTCGAGCAGCATGACCGGCGTCTCCTGGGCGATCGCCCGCGCCAGCACGACCCGCTGGCGCTGG
>NZ_JAQIVI010000647.1 GCF_028618695.1 Natrinema soli
GGGGTGGGCCGGCGGCGCGTCCGCGCGCTCGTCGAAGGCTCGAATCGCCTCGAGGACCGGCTCGAGGGCCGTGACCGCGTTGCTCCCGGTCTTGGGTTCCGCGGCGTGGGCGTTGGCTCCCGAGAGGTGAATCGTCCCTTGGAACCGGCCTTTCGCCGCGGTACAGACATCGAGATCGGTCGGTTCGCCGACGATCACCGCGTCCGCGTTTCGAACGGGTGACTCGTCGCCCGACACCAGCGCGTCCGCACCCGTCGAGAGCACCTCCTCGTCGGGGGTGACCGCGAGCGTGATCCGACAGCCGGTCGGCTCGACCGCGAAGAAGGCCGAGAGAATGGCCGCGAGCGGGCCCTTCGCGTCGCAGGATCCCCGACCGCGAATCACGTCTGGACTGTCAGCGTCCTCGTCCGCGTCGCGTTCGAACGGGACGTGCGGCGACACCGTATCGATGTGCGTGTTCAACACGACGTGGGTCTCGGCGTCGCCCGCCGGGAGTCCGCGACTCGCCAGCACGTTTCCGGCGTCGTCGACGCGGGGCTCGATGCCCCGGGTCTCGAGCGTCTCGCAGAGAAAGTCGCGCATCGGACCGACGGCTTCGTGGGAAGGATGCTGAACGGCGTCCTCGAGAAACGCGATGGGGTCGAACGTGTCGTTGGTCGCGTCGTCGGTCGTGGCCTCGGTGGCGGAACGGCCGTCCGTCACGGCTCGATCGGCGGCTCGACGGCCACCTCGCCGTCGAACTCGTGTTCGACCGGCCC
>NZ_JAQIVI010000648.1 GCF_028618695.1 Natrinema soli
GCCGGCTTCGCCGGTCGCGAGTGGATCGCCACGCCGGACCACGACGCGCCGGTCGAAGCGCCGATGGCCTACGCGTGGAACCCGACGGTGCAGGGCGCGAAGAGCGAGGATACCGCACTGGTCACCGACGAAGAAATCGAGACGCTAACGGCGACGGATCGCTGGCCGACGACGACCGTCTCCGCGGTCGATCGGGACGTCGAACTCGAGCGGCCGGACGTGCTCGAACTCGAGGACTAACGACGAGGGAGGACGCAGACCCGTCGAACCCTATTCGTCGCTCGATCGTGCGTCGAAATCGTCATTTTCGTCAGTTGTATCGCCCACGATGTCGTCGTCGGACTCGTCAGACTCGTCGGGGCTATCGGACCCGTCGGATTCGGTATCGACGGTGTCGATCTGCATGTCGTCCTCGAACTCGATGACGTCGGCGTCGGGGTCAGTTTCGGGGTCTGTCTCCGTCCCGGAGCCGCCGTCGATCGTCGGCGCCGTGTCGTCGACGGTGATCTTCACCGGTTCGACTTCCTCCTCGAGTTCGGCTCGGGAGTCGCGATCGCCCTCGCGGTCGAGGACGCGATCGAGCGTGAAGATGGTGTTCAACTCCTGCTGGACCTGATCGACGACGCCCCCGACGAGTTCGCTGGGCTGGATCGCGGTGTACTCGTAGGGGTTGTTTCCGGCCCCCTCGCTGGCGCGCTTTTCGCGGGTGACGCGGTCTTCCTCGTGGAGTTCCGCGAGCGCTTCGCGGACCGTGCTGGGATAGAGCCCAGTCCCCTTCGCGACCTCTTCGGAGGTACTTCCGGGGTTCGCCAGCAGGTAGACGTATATCTTCGCGCGGGTTTCGGTGTCCAGGATCCACGAGAGCAGGTCGACGATGCGCTGGTCGAGCTCCTCGACGGCCGGGCTCCGGCGGGTCTCGCTCTCGACGAACTCGTCCGGCCCCTCGAGCGATTCGTCTCCGTCGTCGGTATCGACCGGATGCTCGTCTGTGTCGTCGGAACTCATGTGGGTTCTCGTACAGGACGAGGCCTCGAGCGGAGTTAAACCTTTGTGGGGCCGACTCGGCAGTGGTCAGAGACGGTTGAGGGGAGTCAAGCGTAGCGTTTTCAACGTATTCTCTCACGGCATTCGCCTTCGTCTGGAATCAGCGTCTCGGAACACGACCGAAGAGTTCGACCTCCCGATCGAGTCCGAGTCCGGATGTAACTTGTTAACAGTATACGGCCGAAAATAAACGCAATGTAGCGTATTTCGCCGCGGATTTGTTTCTCTACGCGGTATGGGAGCGACTATTTATTACAATGCTGCGAATGAAACCGTTCTAATCCGGAAGTACTATTACCTAATTCCAAAATTTTATATTGAAGGATATGGCTGGATTATTTCGGTCGGCATGGCGACGATATCGATCGGTTCCGATCGTTTATCGAATCGGAGCAGCGTTCGTTCTCGGTGCCCTCGTTGGACTGATAGCCGGTCAGCCGGCAACGTCACTGCAGCCGCTCGGGGATCTGTTCGTTCGATTACTCGAGATGATCATCGTTCCCATCATTATCTTCACGCTGTTGATGGCGTCACGAGAACTCTC
This sequence comes from Natrinema soli, assembly GCF_028618695.1. Next base: position 1,589 of record NZ_JAQIVI010000648.1, read on the forward strand.
TCCGAAGAATTTGGGGAGGATCGGCGGCCAGGTCGTACTCCTGTATATCGCCACGACGGTCGTTGCCATCGCGATGGGACTGGGTGTGAGCAATCTCATCGATCCCGGCACGGGGATGACGGTAGAGGAGACGGACGTTCAGACCGAACAGACGCCGTCGCTCGTGGACCAAGTGTTCAGTATCGTTCCCGAGAACCCGTTCGCTGCGATGGCCGAAGGAAACATCCTCGCGATCATCTTCTTCACGCTCATCTTCGGCCTCGGAATGACGATGGTGCGAGCGGAAGTCGAACCGGATTCAGCGGTCCGGAACGGCATCGATACCATCTTCGACGTCGTCGACGCCGGCGCGGAGGTCATGTTCAAAATCGTCTGGGGGATTATGGAGTTCGGCGTCATCGGTGTGTTCGCGCTGATGGCGGCGTTGTTCGGGGAAGTCGGCGTTCAAGCAATTCGTGCGTACTTCACGCTCTCCCTGACTCTCGTGATCGCTATCGGCCTCCAGATCACCCTCGTCTATCTTCTCCTGCTCATCCGAGGGGCCGTCGGTGCGTCACCGCTGGACTTCCTCCGTGGTATCAAGGAGGCACTCATCACAGCGCTCAGTATTCGGTCGTCCACCGCAACGCTTCCCGTCTCGATGTCGGATGCCGACGAGAACCTCCGCGTCGAAGAGCGCGTGTACGGCTTCTCACTTCCGCTGGGAGCGACGATCAATATGGACGGGACGTCGATGTACCTCGGCATCGTCGCGGTCTTCGCCGCGAACATGGTCGGTGTCTCCCTGACGCTGGTCGAACAGTTCGCCATCCTGCTCACTGCACTCCTCGCGAGCATCGGTACCGCGGGCGTTCCCAGTGCAAGCCTCGTGATGATGACTGCGGTGTTGACGCAGGTCGGACTCCCGCTCGAGGTCATCGGGATGATCGCGGGTATCGATCCACTGCTCGACCGCCTGCGGACGATGAACAACATTGCAGGCGACCTCGCAGTGACCACGGCCGTCGCGAAGTGGAACGACGCGATCGATCTCACGAACGGCGTCTGGGCCGACACACCGGCCGAGTTCGGTGAAGAACCCATGAGCGCGACGGACGACTGAACGAGCCCGCGACGGACGACTCTCCGTGGTATCTGAAGCGAAACGAACCGATCGGTGATCGTATAGCGAACTCATAATCGGTGCTATACGCGGTATCCGCGGCCGCTCAGCCCTCGAGCGACCGCCACGAACCTACTGCGTCTGCAAGATGAGCGACTCACACAGCGCGTCGGGTCCCTCCTCCTCGAGCAGCCGGCGTTGCCGATCTGCGCCGCTTTCCCGTTCGTACACGTCTCTGATGCCGTCGATACCGAGGCGTTCGCACTCGCGGTCGACGAGTTCTCCCAGATCGACGGTTCCATCGAGGTCGCGGTCGATGAACGATGCGTCCTGTCCGTGGCGGATCGCCCGCCACTTGTTCTCGTCGAGCAGCTCCCGGCGGTGCCGGTGACCGCTCGCGCCGTCCTCGTACTCCTCCGCGAGGGTCTCGACGAGCGCGTGGGCGTACTCGACGAACGCCAGCACGATGTCGGGATCCGCCTGTCCGTCAGGGGTGCGTAGTTCGACCGTCCCGTGGGCGGTGTGGGGCCGAACGTCGTACCAGAGTTCGCCGCGGTCGTTGATCGACTCGGTCTCGAGCATCAGCCGCTCGAACCGGTCGAACGCCTCGAAGTCCTCGAAGTGGGTCGGCATACCGGTATTGGGCAGCGCCTCGAAGATCTTCGCTCGGGCCGACTGGAGCCCGGTATCGAACCCGTTCCAGTAGGGTGAATTCGCAGAGAGCGCGAGCATGATCGGCACGTACCACCGCAGTTCGTTGGCGATCCAGACCGCTTTGTCAGCGTCGTCGACGCCGACGTGGACGTGGACGCCCGCTGTCGTGTTTCGGTGTTGTGGATACTGGATTCGGTCGAGTTGCGAGCGATAGCGGGATTTCTCCGCGTGCTCGAGTTCCTGCCACTTCGCGAGCGGGTGGAGACCGGCAGCCGCGATGCGATAGCCGTAGTTCTCGGCGTGTTCGACCAGCGCCCGCCGGATTTCGAGTAGCGAGTCGCGGGCATCACCGGGGTCCGCTATCAGCGGCGTCTGGGTCTCGATGACGAATTTGAACAGTTCGTGATCGAGTCGGCCCTCGAGGATTTCGGGCGGGTCGTGTTCGTAGACGAGTTCGTCGGTCCCGCTGGTCGGGCGGCCGTCGGCGTCGACGACGAAACACTCCTCTTCGATCCCCAGCGTGCCCATGCGCGTAAACGATTCTCGCGACCCGCGTTCCATCGTGTCGTGCTTTCGTCGCCGATAATAAATACGATTTGGAGTCGGTGCGTCCGACCGGCTCCTCGAGCCGAGGGTTCTCGCGCGAGGATCAGGACGCGACGGTTTCGGCCTCCGGCTCGAGGCCCGCTTCGTCCTCGCGAAGCTTGAACTTCTGAATCTTGCCGCTGGGATTCTTTGGCAGTTCGTCGACGAAGTAGTACGTCCGCGGCCGCTTGAAGTCGGCGAGCCGATCGCTCTCGAGAATGAACTCGTCGAGGGCGGCCGCGTCGACGCCCTCACCGACGACGTAGGCGGCGACCGTCTCACCCCACTCGTCGTCGGGTTCGCCGACGACGGCCGCCTCTTCGACGGCGTCGTGGGCGAACAGCACGTCCTCGACCTCGGCGGGATAGACGTTCTCGCCGCCGGAGACGATCATGTCGTCCTTCCGGTCGACGACGTAGAGGTAGCCGTCGTCGTCGCGGTACCCGAGATCGCCGGTGTAGTACCACGTCGTCCCGTCGGCCTCGCGCAGCGACTGCGCGGTCGCCTCGGGGCGGTTCCAGTACTCCCGCATCGTACACGGGCTGGCGATCAGAATCTCGCCGATCTCGCCCTCGTCGACCACCTGATCCGGATCCGCGTCGGGTTCGACGATGCGCAGTTCGTGATTGAGCCCGGGCAGCCCGGCCGAGCCCTGCTTCGGGATCTGATCGGCCGCCGACTGGAAGATTCCGGCTGGCCCGATCTCGGTCATCCCGTAGGCCTGGACGTAGTCCTCGCAGAGGTGTTCCATGCAGTTCTCGAGCACCTGTTCGGGCATCGGGGCCGCGCCGTACAGTCCGAGCCGGAGCGACGAGAGATCGACGTCCATCTCGGCGGCGGTCATCGAGAGCGCGTTCCAGGCGGTCGGTGCCGCGAAGAGGAGCGTCACGTCATGGTCTTCGATCGCCTCGAGCACCGCCTGCGGTTCGAACTCGTGATGGATGACGTTCGCCGCGCCGCGGTGGACCCGCGCGAACAGGTTACAGTGGAGTTCGGCGCAGTGATACAGCGGCATCATCGACAGACCCACGTCGTCGCGGGTGAGGTTCATCTCCGCGATACAGAGCAGGTCGTGCTCGACCATGCTCCGGTGCTCGTGGACGACCCCCTTCGGCCGACCCGTCGTTCCCGACGTGTAGATGAAGGCGTAAACGTCGTCCTCGTCGACGCGGACGTCGGGCCGGTCGGTCGAGCCCGACTCGAGCACGTCGTAGAACCCGCTCGCGTACGCCGGCACGTCGTTCCGGTCGTCGTCGATGAACACGTACTCGGCGACGGACTCGAGGCTCGGTCGAGCCCCCTCGACGGCCTCCCGCGTTTCGGACTCGAAGAGGATCATCTTCGCCTCGGCGTCGTTGACGATGTACTCGATCTCACCCGCCGGGAGGCGGAAGTTCAACGGGGTGAAGACGGCACCGATCTTCGCGCACGCGTAGACGGTGAGCGCCATCTCCGAGCCGTTGTACAGCACCGTCGCGACTCGGTCTCCCGTCTCGATTCCGGCCTCGAGCAAGGCGTTGGCCAGCCGATTTACCCGCTCGTCGAACGCCGCGTAGGTCCAGTGCTGGTCCTTCCGCGGATAGACGATCGCGTCGCGCTCGGGGTAGCGATCGGCCGTTTGCTCGAGGGTGTCGCCTATCGTGGGATGGTCAGACATACCACGACTGCGTACCACGGATATCCTTATATTCTTTAGTGAGGATCGTACCGGGTAGTGCCGAATCGGCGCCGAAATCGACTGATTCACGTCTGATTTGTCGGTACTCGCTCGATACACGGTCGAGTGAGCGGAAGCCGAAACGGCTCGCGCTTCCGATCCGGACTCCGATCAAGACGGGGACGAACGGCCGGGGTTCCTAGAGCCGAGTGATCGAGAGCACCAATCCGACGGTCCCGACCGAAGCCAGGAGCAGGAACCCGTGGTCGAACGAGCCGTAATCGGCGAGCGTGCCGATGAGCAGGGGCGACGTCGCACCGACGACCATCCAGCCCGCCTTCAACGTTCCCAGCCCCGTTCCCTGCATATCGTCGGGGAGCGAGTCCGCGATATACGTCTGCGTGACCACGCCGCACCCGTTCCAGCTACTGATGAGAACCGTGACCGCGACGAGCGGGACGAGACCGGTAACGAAGGGCAGCAACCACAGCCCGGCGACGCAGCCGCCGAAATACAGGACGAGCGTCGGACGCGCGCCGAAACGGTCGAGCATGGTTCCCGAGAAGGGCTGTATAACCGCACCGACGGCGAAGAACAACCCGAACAGCGTCGCTGCTATCGCCGGAGAAATTCCCTTCGCCACCGTGAGATACGTCGGATAGAAGGAGGAAAACCCCTGTATCACGAACGAGGCGGTGACCTGAATCGTGACGACGATCGGGATGGATTCGCGAGTGATCCCACTTCTGATCCGCGCGAGCGTGTCGCTCGAGAGTTCGTCGACCGCGCTTTCCCCGCTCGACGTGCGGTTCGGAACGGCCATCCAGAGTCCGACGGCGACGCCGAGAAAGAGTGGACTGAACGCGCCGATTCCGTACTGCCACGTCGCGTACGAAGCGATACCGGCCGCCGCGACGGGAAAGACCGTGTTGCCGATATTCCCCGCAGCCATCGTCAGCCCGATGGCCGAGCCGGCCCGATCCGGATAGATGTCCGTGAAGATGGTGAACCGAGTCGGTCCGTAGAGTGCGGTCGCGAGGCCGAACACGATCGTTCCCGCGAACAGCATCCAGACGTTTATCGCCGTGGCGACGACGAGAACGGTTCCGGCCGAAATGAGGGTGCTGAGGACGACCACGTTGCCCTCGCCGATTCGGTCGCCGAGGAACCCGCCGGGTACGTGACCGACGGCGTACGACCCCCAGAGCAGCGTCAACAGCAGTCCGGTCGTGGTCAGGCCGATCCCGAAGTCGTCCTGAAAGTAGGGGACGAGCGCGGGATAGACGAACCGCACGCCGATAGAGAGCGCCCACCCGGCACCCACGGCGAGGAGAATCCAGCCGCGCCCGCCGGCCCACAGGTCACCCGTCGTCTCCTTCGCGTACCGTCTGATCGTCCGTATCGGATGCGCCACGGTGAGTCGTTGCTATGCCTAGCAATACTCGGGTTGTTTCAGTTACGTAGGCGGCCAATGCTTCCGGGAGTTGAGCGAGGGGTTCGGTTCCGGCAGTCACCGAACAGTACGTATCATCGAGTACGGACTCGTCACTCGGATCGACGACGGAAACGATGGGATCACGGGTCTCGGCGAGCAGTATCTCGCCGGAGAACCTGACGCTAAGGGCCTCGAGCCGGCCGGCGGCCGATAGCAGCACGCGTCGCTTTCAGTTCCGGCCGTTCGGTAGCCTCTCACTCGACGCCGTACCAGCCGCAGAGACGCCGTATGAACTGGGCGATCAATAGCCCGACGAACGCGCCGGCCATGTACGAGGTCGACGCGTCTATTCCGAGACGGTCGACGACGAGATACCGGATCGCGATCAGTGCGATGACGGACGCGATCACGACCACAGCCACCAGTTCGGGATGGTCCCGGAGACTGGTCGAGCGAGCGAGCCGTCCGGGCGACTCTGCTGTCATTAGTGACCCCGTTCCGTGAGGGTCTTATCGGTCTTCTGGTCGACGTATCGTCGACCCGGTCCGTCTTCGCGCGCTAGTCCGCGCGCGTCGAGCGCCGCGTACTCGACTCTCGTCTCGAGGGCGACGAACAGTCGAGCCGCTCCAGAGCTCGCGAGTACGGAAGCGTGCGGGATTTGATCGGCGGGAAACGGAAGTGCGCAGCGGGTCGCGTCCGCTGTCACTCGCCGCTCTCCGCTCCCCTCACAGCCGGCCGTCTCACGTGGCCTGCTGGCGCGGATCGAATAACGCGCAGTTCGGGCACCACTCCGACCCGTCTGCCCGTCGGATCTTCTTCCCACTACAGTCGGCGCAGGGCTCTTCGGCATAGCGGACCATACGATATCCGTCTGGGAGGTGGAATGATATGGGTATTTCGGTGGACTCACGTTCTGTAATGCCTGATTTTCACGTCACGGAGACGGAGTCGATTCGGATAACACGGTCGCCACGTGATCAAATGAGACGGTGATTCGAGTCACCGCGGCCGCGCCACGATCCCGAGATGATCCGCATGATACTCCTCGAGCCCCTGCGTCTCCACGATCTCGTACCCCGCCGAAAGCTCCTCGCGAACGTCCTCGAACACGGCCGACGGCTCTCGAGTCACGTCCTCGCTCCGAGCCTTGACAGCCAACAGTAGCCGTCCATCGTCGGCCAAGAAGCGCCGGTTCTCGAGCGCCACCCGAGCCTGCCCGCGCGTCGCCACGTCCTGGACGATCACGTCCACGTCCGACTCGACGACGTGGGCGTAGGTCTCGGGCTTTCGGGCGTCTTTCAGCAGCGGAAAGAGCCGATCCCGACTCTCGGCCGTCTCGAGCAGATCCCGAACCGGCCGCGCGGCGAACTCCACGGCGTAGGTCGGGCCGGCGAAATCGGCGACGTGGCTCACCGTCGTCCCGCTCGCGGCACCCAGATAGAGCACGGTTTCGCCGCCTTCGAGGCCGGCCTCCATCCCGAGCTCGAGCATCGCGCCGAGCTTCGACCGATTCGGGTTCCAGGCACGCCACTCGCCGTCGGTGGGCTCGCCGTAGACGGGCTCCCCTCGAGTCGCCAGCCGTTCGGCCCCGTCGAACGCGCGGCGCTCGACGCCCGCCGGAAGCTCACTCATCGTCGGCACCTCCGGTATCGGCACTTCCACCGTCGGAGTCCGCATCGTCGTCCACCGTCCGCGCCTGAATCGTTTCGATCCGCTCTGCGAGTTCGGCCTCGAGTTCGGGCTTCGACTCGCCCGAGTAGTGATCGACGCGGGCCGCGATGGCGAGTTTGCCCGCGACCGCACGCGCCGCGGAGCCCCGGTTCTCGGGGTGAGTTCCCCGAACCGCGTCGTGCGTGTAGATGATCCCGTGCTTGGGTGAGGGCGCGTGCCCCCGGAGATGGGCGAACAGCGCGTCCTCAGCTCCCAACACCTGGACCGTCCCGCTGGGTTTCTTGGCCAGCGCCTCGAGCCCACCCGCGAGGGAGATCAGGCGAGCCGCCAGCACGGGCTCGGCGAGCGCCGAGAGGTTCGGCGCGACGGCCGGCGTCTGGCGCTGCACGAACTCTCGGAGCT
>NZ_JAQIVI010000649.1 GCF_028618695.1 Natrinema soli
AGCGCGTCGAGCGCGCGTCGGATCGACGACAGAGCGGCCGCTCGAGAGCCGCGCCTGTCGCGGACGACACAGAGCGTTCGATCGGGGTCCGAAAGCGGCGCGACGAAGACGTCGACCGGCGGGGACGCGTCGGTCGCGAGAACACCCGTGATCGGTTCCATCCACCGGATGACCGGTGACCGACCTCGCTCCCGAACCGTCGCCGCGAGATCGTCGGCGAACACGTCCTCGAGTTCCCGTCCGACGAGCGCATCCGCACCGGCGAGATCGAGCAGCGCCGGGTTCGCCAGCCGAATCGTCGTCCCCTCGAGGACGGCGATCCCGTCGTCGAGCGCGTCGACGACGGACTCGAGGAGTCCGAGGCGGTCTTGGTTCACCGCGGTCGCGGCGTCGGGGGGATGTTCCCGCGCGTGGACCGAGACGCCGTCGTCCCCGGGGTGAACGGTCACGGCGAGCCGCCCCTCGAGCGGCGGAAAGGTCGTTCCGAACGTCTCGGTCGAGCCCGTCGTCTCGGCCGCTCGAACGCCGTCGTAGAGCGCCTCGCTGAGGTCGTCCGGAAGGAGGTCCCAGACGACGGTTCCGATCGGGTCGGCGCGGTCGCTCGAGCGCTCCGCGGTGCCCGTATCGATCTCAGTTCCTGCGCCGATACCGGCATCGGTGCCGGTGAACAGCGACATCGCGGCGTCGTTCGCGTACCGGAGTTCGTCCCGCGGACCGAGGGTGAAAAACGCGTCCGCGAGTCGGTCGACGCCCCGGCGAATCCCGTCGTCGGTCGCCGAATCGGCCGCCGATCCCGCACCGGTTCGGGTGACGACGACCCCCTCGACGGTCGGATCCGCGAGCCGATTCGTGAGAGTCAGCTCCGAAACGTGCCACGTGCCGTCTGCGTGGCCGAGCCGCGGCGTCACGCGTTC
>NZ_JAQIVI010000065.1:0-419 GCF_028618695.1 Natrinema soli
GAACGAGGCCATCACAGCCTCTCGGTACAGCTCAGTGAACGCGACGATATCCTCGATCTGCAACTCTTGAACGGAGCGCGTTACTTCCTCGTCGGATGGCGTCGCAAACTGCTTGATTACTCGGAGAAACGTCGAGTCGTCACAGATCTCATTCTCCTCAAGAAACCAACCAGCTTCTCCTTCTGAATGAGCGCTCCCCTGCGTGAGGCACGCGTTGGAGAACAGATCAAGGATCTGTTCGTCCTCATAGACCCTGTTATCGGCTCTATCGGAGTCGAACTCGGCGAAGCCGTGTTGGCGAGCGAGTTCGATGACCTTACTCCCGTGCTCGCGCACGTGTGCGCGAGACACTGTCGAATCGGATTTACCGTCGCTTGCTTCCTTTTCATCCAGGTTAATTGGAATGAGTGCCTCCGAAA
>NZ_JAQIVI010000065.1:466-19365 GCF_028618695.1 Natrinema soli
GGTCTTGGTCTGCTCGCTGAATTGGTTCCAAGCGTATGAGAGATTCTGCTGAGTCGGCACCTTGTTCAAACCTAGCTGTTTCAGCAGTGCTGGACGGTTCTCAAGCCGATCTGCGACCTCGCTTTGGGCGAGGTCGTAGATCGTCTGGTAGATGTAGACTCGTGCCATTGACTCGGTTCCGAACGAGACTTTGTGTAGTGTTGAACGCAAGACAGCGGCAGCATCGAAATTGTGACATTCGACTTTCCACCAGTACCGACGCTCTATCGGTAGATTCTGAGATCAGACAATTCGATTTCAGCCGACTTGCTCGATAATCAAAGCATCAGTTTCACAAGATACCACGTGAAGTGTGAAGTGGACGATGGCGATGCCTCTCTCGAATACGTCCAGAGAAGGGGAGCAGGCGGCGAGCCCTAACTCGCCGCCTGCGCGAGGTTATGTACGATGCACTTCCGCGTGAGCTCCCGGAATTGGCCGTGCCAACTCCGGGAGCGAAGTTCATCGCCATCGTCTTTCAGCATCGCAAACACTGTCTCGCTCATTGACCGCTGGTTGTAGACATCGTCGTCAATTCGGGCGTTGTGAGCCTTCTTGAGTGCATTTTGCTCACAGTGTTTGATCACCGGTCGCGTCGACGCCTCACAGCAGGCTTCCCGGAGGTCTGTCCACGAGTACATCTTATCAGCCAGAAGCGTTTGCAGGTCTCCGGCGTTCCGCCGGAAGACCTGCAACCCGATATGCCCGTCATAGGCTTTCTTCGTCGTGAAATGAGCGTCTATGATTGCAAGCGACTCCGTATCAACTAACAGCGTCGTCTTCAGAGCGTTGAACGAGTAACCCACACGATTCCGGTAGTGTGAGCTGGCCTGATCACGCTGGAAGCCACTTGCGTCAATCGACGCCGTTCCTGATAGTCCCGCCTGCTCCGCCGAAGCGCGGAGCAGGCGGCGCAACTCCTGCATCGGAAATTCACCGTCCCACTTGCTAAACGACGTGTAGTCCGGTGATTTCTCGATACCCAGTACGTCAAGAATACCGGGCATCTCGTTGAGATAGTCTTCGAGTTTCCGGAGCGGTTTGTTGATCTCCTCTCTGAGCAGGAGAAGCGCGACTTTCGTTGACTTGTCGTACCCGTCGTCGCCGTCGGCGACGGCGGGTACGTCTGGCTCCTCTACGTGGGTCGTGGCGAACTCCTGAAATGTCCGTGCGAGGTTTCTGAGACGGCCCATATCGCCAGACGGCGTCCAAATCCCCTGAAATCAGCGATAAAATCCGCAGAGGGAAGGGCCATTCAACGGAGCAAGACTTTGTGCTGTTGTCGAGTGTCAGTTAGCCCATCCACGGGAATCGAGACGTCTCCAAGTACACGCCAGAGATGATCAGCTGTTTCACAGACTTTCTTGGCGTGGATGACGATCGCCCCCGCCAAAGCGGGGGCATCGTCGTCAACTACAGGAGTGATGTTAGATGCCATTAACAGTCAGTCCAGATACTGAAACCGAAGGAGAGACTCCCCATTAGGGCACCACATTTGGACCCACGCCGAACGGTTACTTACGTGCCAAGAGCTACTTGGAGTATGGCTCAAGATGGATCCCTTGTTGAATCGCTTCCAGACCGCCCACTCAAGGATACTGAGCGTGACTCACTCGAACGACACGAGAGCATCCAGTCAATAATGCCTCAGACGACGAAATTTGATCCGGAACACGGGATGGTTATGGACACTGCGATGTTTATTGGCTACGACTGGGTGACAGCCGTGACCTACGAAGCAGGTCACGGCTGGAGGGTTATCTACGAGAGCGGTATGGAAGATAACATCCTCTCAGATGGGTTTCTGCGAAGCGAAGAGCTCTACGAAGAGCATCCGATTCAGCAAGGAATGGACGCTATGAGCGCTGTTGCCTCGGAAGACGAAGAATAGTTTCTTCTTCAAACAGCTTCTCTGAGGACGATCGTAACGGGTGTCAGCTGTATGGTGGTTTGTAGAACTTGAGATCCCGAAGTTGAGGTCCGAACGGCGGTTGCAGTTTTGGTATATCGGTATATGATTTATCACCTCATACAGATCCAAATTTCTGGGGATAGGACTCCTCTATCGTGAAAATGTTGGATTTTCGGCTTCTATCACAATTGGTCATGATTACTTCGATAATCACGACCACTTTGAAGTACCCTGACGCTGTCGGGGAAGCACGAATGTTGCAACCGGCTCACGACGCTGCTTCCCTCAGGGTTGAGCCGCTACGAGAGGGTGCCTCTCTGCAAGTACCGGTTCGGTTGCGAGTTTCGCTCCATCGCCAGAAGCCTTATCACGAATTATCCATAATTCGTAATCGAGATGGCGCAATCATCCTCCAGATCAGGTCGGCCACCTATTCAGCAGCTTCAGACGGTCGTAGACCTCCTCGAGACGCCGGCACTTGCTCGGATGTACGCCCACATTTTACAACACGGCCCGGTCACAGTTTCCAAGATCGTTGATGTGCTCGACATCCCACAGGGGACCGCCTACGACTATGTTCAGAACCTCGAAACAGCTGGCTTAGTGGAGAAAATCCGTGATCAACGCCCATACGAATATGACGCCGAGTCGATTTCACTCACACTCTCGACGGACGGAGAGACCCAAACGATCACGCCGGCACTTATCGCAGCCGTTGCCCGCCGCGACGAGGACGAGGACATCGATGTCTACATCGAACGCCACGGGCTCGACGGCCTGGCCGTCGCGCTGGAGTACGCCTACGAGTATGTCGATGGAACGGTCAACCATCGCATCGCGGCCCGCGAACTCGAAATCTCGCCGCTTGAGGCCGAGATTATTCTTCAAGCGCTCGAACCAGTCGCTACCGAGTACGCCGACGCGGCTGCATGACGACTGCATACGTCGCCGATACCGGCGTCTTCGTGCGGTGTGGTGGCCCAGACAACGACAAGTTTCAACGGCTTCGCCGGGCAATTCGACAGGCCGGTGTCTCCCTACGCATCCCCCAGCGCGTCTACGAAGAACTCGGGGGCGACCCAGCTGCAGACGAGTATCCCTCGGGGAACCTTCCCTATCCCGATGGATTCGAGGAAGGATGGATCGTCGTCGCCGACGAGTTGGACTATACCAATCCGCTCGTTTCGACGGTAATGGACGACGCTCGCCGCTTCATTGCCAACGAGACCGGTCGGGGCGAGGATATCACCGAGAAAGCAGATACAGCGCTTGTCGGGCTTGCTGCTCAATTACTCGAGACCGATCAGGCCGACCACGTTATTCTCTTGACAACCGACAAACCTGCGGGGCGGGCAGCCGAAACGCTCCTGCCACAACACGGCTTCAGCGGCCGGCTCGAGTACCGGTACGTCAGCGTCGAGTATCTCGAGACGATCACAGCCGATGAATTTCGCTGACGCAGACCCTGGGTGAGACTCGATGATCGATGACAGCTCTGCCCGTTCTGAAAGCGCTCTCGACGAGACGTTCGAGCGCTACCTCCAGGACAAGGGAAAAGGTCGCGGTGGCGATGGCGGCAACTACCGACGGAATGCCGTGCGCGAACTCGAACGCTTCCGCGAATGGGCTGCCGGTGAGCGTGGCGACGACAACTGGACCGGGATCGGTCCCGATGATGTCGACCGCGACCCGACATTCGCCGCTCTCGACGAGCAAGTCTTCCGCGAGTACGCCCGTCATCTCGCCGGCGACCGCGGTCTCAAGCAGAACACTGTGCAGACCTACTACGCGTACATCTCTGCGTGGTGTGGCTGGTGCGTCAACGAAGGATATCTCGAGGCACACTACGCCCAGCGGGCTAGCGCAACCGCGCCGCTCCCTGAGGACGACGGCCGTAAGCCAGGGGATCAACAGGCGTGGACTCCCGAGCAGCGACATACCCTCACCGGCTACGTCGACGAGGAGGCACGCACTGCTATCGAACAGTTCACAGGATTACCGGAGGACGTCGACCAGCTCGAACGCGAGCAAGGCCGATACGCGGCACTCAGGGCAGCGCGTGATCGAGCGCTAATCTGCGTTCTCGCCTATACAGCTGTCCGCGTCGGGGAACTCCTTCGAGACCCGGACGACCCACGTCGGCGTGGTGTCCGGTGGGAGGAGATCGACCTCGAGGACGGGAGTATGCACGTCTATCGGAAGAAACAGCAGTGGGACTCGGCGAGTCTTCCCGACCCGGTCATCTCGCCGCTCCGGAACTATAAGCGTCTCCTCGATCCACCGACTGAACGGTGGCCGGTCTTCCCGACGTTCGACCAGCGAACGCTCGCTACCCTGGTCAGCGAAGAGCTGACAGACCGTGGACTAAAACCTGCAGAGATCGATGAGCAGCGAAGCACCTATGCCCGTGATCTTCTCCTCGCCATTGAGGAGGATATCCAGCCGCCGTCGCTCACGACTGATGGAGCGCGAACCGTCCTGAGACGGATAACTGCTGACGCTAGCATCGATATCGACCATCCGAAACACGAGTACCTCGCACCCCATGGTGGGCGTCGGGGAATGGGAGAGGTTCTCGTTCGAGCATTCGGCTACACCGTCGCCGCACGATACCTCGATAACAGCGAGGAAATGGTTCGCGAACGATATTCACATATCGAGGCCGGTGAACTGGGTGATATCGCAACTGAAGCGCTTGAAGAGGTCGACGGTGGACATGTTCCTACTGATGAGTAACGACACTGTTCCCCAGAATAGCCCAACTACTGGCCAAGATTGTGGTGGTTTTTCCTATGGTCTGTAAGCTGAGATAGTCTGACAAAATCCACGGCAATAAACCAATCTTCATTCTTGCTACCAGGTCAGAAAAGTACGCTACCGATGACCACTAAACGAATCGTCTCTACTGTAGTTTTCTCTTCCTCTCGGGGCTCAGAAAAGCTATTCAACAGAGCAGATTACTATAAATCACTAGTCTACTAACAAGTCAAGAAGGGCGCCCCTCTGTAAAACCCTATTTTCACATGTCCTTTCAGTGGAACTGCCGCTCACTATACATGAGAACTAAACATCACTTTATAACTGCTATCAGCTCTCGTCTAGAGAGTTGGATCTCCGATTAGACTTGATTCCCATGCATTAGACGGGTACTCACCTATTCATGTTGAGTCCCAAGCAAGCCCAATGACACAAGATAAGCATGTATCCCGACGACGGATGCTCATGTTAACAGGTGTCGCAACATCAACGGCGTTCGTCGCCGGATGCGGTGGCGGCGGTAATGGTGGTAACGGCGGTAACGGTGGTAACGGTGGTAACGGCGGAGGCGGTAACGGCTACGAGATTGAGCCCGGGACAGAACTCGATTTTAGCGGCCAGACCCAGTACTGGGAGGGGCTCGCGCCGTCTCAAATCGAGGGCGAGCAGAACCCGACACTCATTCTCCAAGAGGGTGAGGACTACACAATCGGCTGGTCGGAAGGTGACGGGCAGGCGCACAACATGGAGATCCGGAACGACAGCGACGAAGTGATCGACGACCTCACGTCAGGCGAACCCGCCTCGAACCCCGACGACCAAGAGAACAACCCCTTCGAGTTCACGGCCAGCAGCGAGATGGCCGTCTACCGCTGTCAACCCCATCCCCAGATGGAAGGTGAACTCCAGATTCAAGGTGGTGGCGGGGGTGGCAACGAAACCGGCGGCAACGAGACTGGCGGTAACGAAACCGGTGGCAACGAGACTGGTGGCAACGAGACCGAAGGCGGCAACGAGACCGGCTAACAACTGCTACTTCGGTAGATCTTGGCAGTTGTCGCAGCGAAGGTGCGGAAGAATAACCCTATACTGCACTTACTTCTATTAGGATTGGAGTTCTTTACTCCTGGCAAGGCCCGATACCGAGTTGCTGTTGAGCGCTGCTCTACTGGATTACTGTCAACAGGGCCGGGGCAGGTGTGATGACACGAGACGATGGTGGTATGATTTTCCATCGCGCCCCGGCAGAGAACGCACATCTTCTCCTCAAATAGGTTTAACACCTGCAAAAACAGGGCCTATTTCTACGATACTACCTTAAATTTCACCGGACAGAGAATAACGATATCTACGGCATTCGACCGATTGCACGAGAGCTTCAAAACACGATCGTCTGGCTCAGTTGTGGCTTCGATCGATCGCCGTCGAGAGACGCGGTCGATCGATTCCTTACTGGCCGTGAACACGTCATTGACGAGGTTTTCAACCACCTCATCGAGCAGACCGCTGCTCGCGGCCTGTTCGACTTGGCCTACCGGATTGATTCGACCGATATTCGTGCAATGCCGTCTGATCCAGATACGTCGAAATGTTACGATCCAACCGCTGAAGAGTACTATTACAGCCATGGTTGTACGATTGTCTCGACAGGATCAAAGATCCCAATTGCAGCCGAGTTCACCGAGAGAAAACAAGCATCCGAAGAGACGGCGATGCGCGTCACTCGTGACGCGCTCGCCCAACCGAGATGGATGGTTGGTGACAGCGCCTACGATACACTTGACTGGCACGGCTCTTGCGTCCAGCAGGAGTCGTGCCAGTCGCCCCGTATAACCCGTGAAACACCGACGATCCACTGGATATAGAGTACAAAATTGAAGACCGTATCAAGGAACACAGCGAAGATATTCAGTTGAAGCAATCGGTCTTAGACAAGACGTACAACCGCCGAACACAGGTAGAACAAACAAATGATATGGTCAGGGACTGCGGCCTCGAAACGCTCTGCGCCCGAGGCTGCGTCCACGCACGAGCGCAGGTCTACCGACACCCTCACTTGTGGTTCTCTTTTCGCCAAAGAAACGCGACGCCAGGCGAGCCATCAATTACCCAGAGTAAGAATACCAGTAGGTACGGTACCATGTAAATAGCGAGAAAGACAAAATGTTCGGTAGTCAACATCTCGGTGAAGAATGACCTGAAGATTCTCTCGATTTGCCCAAACAATGTTGGATCGCCTCGGTACGGCGGAAGCGTAACGATTGGCCAGAGAAGCCGATCGCCTGGCGAAACACCACGTTTTGGAACGGCGAGCATCGCATCACCAAGAAGATGCGACCAGTATCCCAGGACAAAAGCGATACCGATATCCCGGTTTCTGTAAGCTGTTACACCGAGAATAAGCAGCCCAATGGGGACAGCAACGAGTATGGAGTGGGCGATCGAATAGCCTTGTGGAAAGAGATGGAGTCCCCATGAGAGCGTTTTATCTACGACATCCGGCAACTGAGTGCCGACCACTATTGCGAGAACGACTCCAAATCCGGCTGGCGGCTTACGCGTCACAAAACGATGGCCAAGTGAATACAGAACATAGCCGAAGGCGAGATGCCCCCATGGCATCATGATCGCATCACCAATCGAAGAGCACGGTAACGCAGAAATCGAGTAGCGGTAGAGGTGACTGCAGAACCACTATCGTCTGATGGTATCACCGTTACTGAGTAGTAACTCGATCCTTAAAAGCACGTAATATCGATAGACACATTTGCTAGTTGGTCACTCAGCATCAATGAACTAACTATTAATACGTAGTAGAAGCCGAAGCGGGTGAATCAATGATCTGATGACCAACTCAAGACACTCGCTCATCCTGATAAGCCGTAAACGACACCGTGCGTGTTTGGTTACCACAGGGGAAGCGATGAAGCAGGCCTTCGACCGAGTGTGGCGGGGCACTCGCTGGTCGGAGGGATCGCCGTACTACTCCGAAAACAACTGGAATTTCGGCGGTAACTCGGAGCCCGGCCCCGACGTGGTCAGAGGTGTTGGTCGAAGATATCTGCGAGTTCTCTGCACAAGAGTTCGCATGGCGTCGGCGCGTGCCCGCTGGCGAGTGTGTTCGTCGAGGTAGTTCCGCTCGGAAACTGACGCATCACGGCTCCCCTGCGAGGCGGCGACCACGCCTGAGACGCGACGGGCCGACGCACTCGTCGAGTTCCAGGACTAGAATCGCTATTTCGGGAACGGACTCATCATCGAGGTCCAGCACAAGCATCACAGTAAGGACATCGAGGGGGCGACGCACGACTACCTCTCTGCGGGCTACTCGGTTGCATGGTTGACGCCCGTCGACTTCGAAGAGGAACAGCTGGCTACCACGTCGTCGACGAAGCGTTCTGGGCCGATGCTGGAAGCGCCTACAGCGTACGACAGCATGATTCGCGGGAGTTCGAGACGCGAGTCGAGGCGAATCTAGAGTGGGAGAAAACATCTAAGGGCTGTCCGATGGTCGAAGAATATGGAAGCCACTCTTGGATTCGAATCCCCGGATATGCTCACCCGGATGACTACGAGTTCTGTTGGTGGTGCGAATCGCGCCGTCAGTACGATCACGAACACACACGCTTCGTCTACGACTATCAAGGAGTGCTCGCGCCACAGATTCGACAGGATGCCCTTCGATATCGCAGTCTCACACACGGAGTGGCAAGAACGCAATCTCAGTGACGGAACTCTCACCGAGCCGATGGAGCGAGTCAAGGAAGGTGTCTTCCAGCTTCCAGACACCATTGCAGCACAAGCTGATGGATTCCCCGCGGAAGCTCTCGAATTCGTGCGTAATTAGTCACCACCGGGCATAATGGCAGGATTTTGTAATAAATCTCTCATCAGGGCCGGGCTAGCCGGTACAACACTAGGATTATACCACCCGGAAATCTTCACTCCAGTATGAGCCTCGAAGAGATTGTTGATTACCTCGCTGAGGAATTCGACCTTGAACGGAGTGAATATGTCCGAGAAGCCGGCCAGTCACTCGCAGAACTCCGCGATTGATCAGAACATTTCCTTGAGACCTAGTTTGAGGAGGCCCGAATTAGTCTTCTAATCTTTATATGCGGAAGAGGAAACTCAGTTTTGAGAGGCAATAATACAACGCCCCCGAGGTTAATCAGACGGCGAACGTAAGCCAGCCATGGTCGTACTCATCGGTACTCGTGATGGCGTCTACCGGACAGCAACTATCCCCGTCGAGGACGCCGAACAGGTACTCGATAGCGGTGACGTCCCCAGAGTTCGGATGTTTTCAGAGATCGACGGCGTGTTCGCAGCCACGAAGACGGGACTGTACCGGTCAATGGATAATGGGCGAACGTGGGAGGACATCGGCGTCCCACAAGAGGAAGTATACTCGGTTGTTGCCAGTCCGGATGGTGAACGACTCTACGCGGGCACCCACCCCGCGTATCTCTACGTGTCGACCGATAGCGGTGAAACGTGGGCCGAACTCGAGGGCTTTCAGAACCTCCCATCGCGGGATGAATGGCATACGCCGCGCCACCGCAACGAAGCCCACGTGCGGAGTCTCGACGTGCATCCGGAGACGCCTGACCGCATGATCGCCGGCGTCGAGGTCGGTGGCGTCCACATCAGCGAGGACCAGGGCGAGACGTGGACCGAGCGTCGTGACGGCGTCCGCGATGACGTGCATCACGTGTTCGTCCTCGGGCCGGACAAGTACGTCGCCTCGTGTGGCGACGGGCTCTACCGAACGCGCGATGCTGGGCAGTCGTGGACGCGGCTCGACACGGAACTCGATCATCGGTACTTCCGGGAGGCCTTCGAACTTGATGGGCGATTGTATGCAGCTGCGGCACGAAGCCCGCCAGGGACATGGAGCGGTGAAGGTGGTGCTGACGCAGTCCTGTTGGAATCAACAGATCGTGGTGAAGCCTATGAGTCCGTCTCGTACCCTGGTGGGCCGGCTGAGGTTATTCTCGCGTGGACTGACGTCAACGGGCGTGTGCTAGCGGGGACGAACGACGGCCGACTCATCGGCCGCAACGAGGATGGGATGTGGACCGATACTGGAATGGTACCAGCAGGAATTCGATCGCTTGCGGTCTGGTGAGCTCTTCTCACTTAGCTGTCTCAGAACACACTTTTTGAACGGATCGAACGAGCGTGGTGACGAGGTGAATCAGATGGCGAAACTTTCCGCTATAAGGCTATGCGAGCACCACGTCGAGCGTGAGCATGAGCGCTGCGCCGATCATCAGCCCAAGTGTTGCGACTCGTTCGTGGCCGCGTGAGTGCGTTGCAGGGACGATTTCGTCACCGATGACGTAGAGCATCCCGCCAGCAGCGAACCCCATCGCGTACGGCAGTAGTGGAGCGGCAACTATGACGGCCCACGCGCCGAAGAGCGCGAGTGGGATCTCGACGAGGCCGGCGCGAATGCCTGCGACCGCCGCGTACCAGCGACGGCCAAGACCAGCGTTAATCGCCGCGACCGAGACTGCGAGCCCTTCCGGGATGTTCTGAATCCCGATCGCGAGCATGAGCGCGATACCCCCTGAAACATCACCGCTCCCGAAGCCGACCCCGACCGCGAGTCCTTCTGGCATATTATGCAGCGTGATGGCAACCGTAAACAGCAGGACGGACATCACACGGGCTTTCACAGAACCGGATTCAGTGGTTGCCGATCCAGCGAAGTGGGCGTGCCTGTGACTGTCTTCCCCACCGTCAGTTTGCGTTTCTGAATTGGGGACAAGTCGATTACTGATCATGGGACCGACGTATTGGACCCACCGTTCACCGCGGTCAAGGACTGCGACGCCTAGGAAGAACCCGACGAGTACGGGAACGACGCCTGCAAGCACGACCCCGCCGAGTTGGAGCGCGCGGTATCCTGGTTCGGACGCGAACTCAATGCCAGGGAGAAGCAAGCTCGTGAAGCTCGCTGATAGCATGACCCCGGCAGCGAATCCAAGCGCGGCATCGAGCCATTTCTCGGTCGGGTTCCGCCAGACGAGGACGATTGATGCGCCAACGAAGTTGAGAAATGCGATGACCAGTCCACCAGCGAGCCCCTGAACCACTGGATCTGTTCCGACAAGGTCGACGAACAGCTCTTCAATTGTCATTCAGTATTCCCCAACGGTTCTGAATCGCTACGGTATAACGGCGAGTGTGTTGATACACTCGGATGGTCTCTACCAGCGCAGCAACGTCCCGTTCGTATCGAATGCAGCAGGGACACTGTGTTACCCATACATGGGTTTAGACTAGTCTAATACTTTAATTTGGCTAGCAAAAAAGAGCGCCGAATTAGCAACGTAATCCTCTGTGTTTTCCGTTTGATGCAAGTACTTGCTAGCGTTTCAAACCATGTTCGTGAGGCCATCATTGAATGAGGCCACATACAATACAGGCATCATTGTCTTTTGATGTTGCCATGGGTTCTTCCCCTGTTCTCCTTCTGGCGAACTGTTATCGGCCCAGAAACCCGTACGATAGTTTCGAGGGCCATATATAGTTACTACCGTGGGGCCGAGTAGCTATCTATTGACACTTTGGGAGCTGCTGATAGCGGTGCAGCTGATGCGAGATAGTCATCCGGTGCCAGCAGCCAAATACACCCTCTATATCTCGCACGGAGTCTTTGAACTAACTCATATATGATGAGAATTGCATGATGAATACAGGGCGCGTATCTTGCACTGGTGGCACTGCGAATCACTGTGTGGCAAACGTTAACTCATAACAAGACGTAGTAGTAATGCGACTCTGGGCCGACGCGTCGGCGTCTGAAGCTCCCAGACGCGTAGCGAAGCGTCGAAGCAAGAGGAGCAACAACCATGACTCAACAGTACGGGACCATCGTAATCGGCGGCGGCCAAGCCGGCTTGGCGACCGGCTACTACCTGCAAAAACACGACCAGGACTTCGTTATCCTCGACGCGAGCGAGCGCATCGGTGACGCGTGGCGGAACCGCTGGGATTCGCTGCGCGTGTTCACGGAGGCACGCTACAACGGGCTCCCAGGGATGTCCTTCCCCGCGCCGCCCCATTCATTTCCCACCAAGGACGAGGTCGCCGGTTACCTCGAGACCTACGCGGCACGATTCGACCTGCCGGTCGAACTCGGCGTCCACGTCGACGAGCTCGATCGGAACGGCGAGCGCTTCCTCGTGACCGCAGGGGACCGTCAGTTCGAGGCCGAGAATGTCGTGGTGGCGATGGCGAGCTACCAGGTCCCGAAGGTCCCCGACTTCGCGAACCAACTGGCAGACGACATCGTCCAGTTGCACTCGATCGATTACCGCAATCCCAAGCAGCTGCAGGATGGTGGCGTGCTCGTCGTCGGTGCGGGCAACTCCGGGGCCGAGATAAGCATGGACGTCGCCGACACGCACCCGACGTGGCTGTCGGGACGGGACGTCGGGACCGTCCCGTACCGTCCCGATTCGTGGTTCGGCCGTTACATCGGGGAACCGTTCGTGATGCGCGTGCTCTTCCATCAGCTGTTCACCACGGGGAACCCCATTGGCCGGCGGCTTCGCCCGAAGATGCTCTCCCAGACTGGCCCTGTAGTCCGGGTCAGGCCACAGGATCTTGCCGCAGCCGGCATCGAGCGGGTCCCCCGGACGGTCGGCGTCCGGGATGGGCGACCCATGGTCGGCGATGATCGCGTGCTCGATGTTGCGAATGTCATCTGGTGTACGGGGTTCCGCCCCGATTGCTCGTGGCTTCACCTCCCGGTGTTCGGTGGCGAGGCGACTCCGAAGGAACCTGTCCACGACCGCGGCGTCATCCCCGACGAACCGGGCTTGTACTTCGTTGGCTTGTTCTTCCTCTATGGACTGACGTCCTCGCTACTCGCAGGGATCGGGAGAGACGCACAATACGTCGTAGAGCACATCGCATCCCGGCCGAGGGGCACGCGGTCAATGCCCAAATCAATGCCAGTCAGTGCCGGTAAATAGTCGCCGGATGGCGCTTGAGGGGCGGCGAATCGAGACTGGAATTGATGGCCTTGAGGGACACAGCCTCTATATCTCGCACGCCGTTTCTATCAGATAATGATCCTCTCCCCAGTCTTGTAGAATACTGAAACCATCAATCGACGGTTGAAGCACCACTTAGTACTGTCCCAAGCGTGGACTGCCTAGAACATCACCTTTCTAAAACTCGTGTCACGTTCGATTTTCTAAGAAGATCTACTAGCCAGAGCAGACTTGGGACGGTACTTAGTCCTTCGTGACACAGTATTAGCTTGAAATAGTGGCACACCTTTGAACTTGTAGAAATCCTTGATAAAGAAGGAGCGTTCTCTGTCTCAATTAGTTACCGTTAGTGGTCATCCTCGTGTCCTCCGTGGTCATCTTCGCCACTTCCGTGTCCACCATGCTCACTTTCGCCACCATTCCGGACCATCTCGTTCAGTTCGCGGATCTTCTCATGAGTTTCGTCGGGCAGTTCAGACTGTGGCTCAGACATTCCCGGCTGATTATCAAGGTTGGGATCACCGACGACAACGCTCCCGATCATTCCCGTGTTTTCGTGTGGACGACAGTAGTAATCATAGACACCTTTGGTTTCGAACGTGTGTTCAAAGGTTGCTCCTTGTTCGTCAACCGTCCCACTATCCCATGCCTCAGCGTCATCAGGGATCCGCTGGGGCTTGTCGTTCGCCGGTGCATAAGCGGTCGTCGTATGAGAACCGCTCTTGAGCGTCCACGTGACCGACTCTCCGGGTTCGATTTGGACAACGTGGGGCTCGAAGTGAGTTCCAGAGTCATTCGTCACCATTGTCACTTCGGCTGCACTCTCAGACGTACTATCCGTTTCATCAGGGCTGCTCTCGTTTCCAGAGTTTGAATCCGTTTCATTGCTCTGATTATCGGGATCATCGCTCGAGTTAGCAGCCCCCTCATCCGGGTTGGTATCGTTCTCTGATTGGTCGTCTCCGGTCAGACAACCGGCAAGTCCAGTTACAATTGCACCACTAGCTATCCCAAGTACGTGCCGCCGAGATGACCGATCGCTCATTGTGATTGCTAAATTGGCGATGCGTCTCCTCTGGTTTCCTTATTCGACGTATAATATCAACAGTTATCCAACTCTCGTCAGGAATGCATCTAATTAGATGCCATTTTGTCAGGAATACATACATCATCCCACTTTTAGGTGCGGGAGAAGGTCAATTGCAAACCTGAGTCTCAATGGTTACTCGGTGGAGTCTTTTGGATCGACAGGTGCGATGTACTTGTTCTTCCAGGAATTCCCCTCACGCCACTGCCAGTAATAATATTTGTAGCCGGGTTTCGTTTCCTTGACCGTGATATACGCACCACTGGTGGCTACTCCCTCATAGTCAGTGGGATCGATCGAAATCCCGCGTTCTTCGAGGGTGGTCTGTTCATCGTCAGTGATCGAGTCACGTTCTCGAGTTTCAGCGACTTCACGCTCGTGTTCGGCGCGTTTCCAGCGAGCAAGTTGGTCAGCATATCTACTCACTTGGTCGAGGCGGTTGGGTGGTTGGCGTTCGAGTGGCTCGCGGAGGGTCTTTGGAAGATCGGGAGGTTCTGGTTTCTCTGCGGTCATCCCGGTTCTGTGTTACCCCACAGCGCGTAGAATTATATACATCGTGGGGTAACACCCTTGCCACTTGCCCAAGTAACTATATATGTTCGGACATAAACTATCAGATGATATGCGTCGTCGAAGAGTCCTCGCTGGGTGTCTTGGTTCGGGCACTGATAAAAGCGTGCTCAAGGGGGTTACTGAGGTCGGCTGGGTTCTCGAGATCACAGTATCGGTAGTCGAGTATGACTTTGGCGAGCTGCAAGCGAGGGACGACATCGAATGAGCACACTCGAGGCCCAGATTGAGTCACGCTATGACGATCCTGATACGTATTCGGGGAATCGTCCGCCAGACTGGGAAGCCCGCCGAAAGACGGTCTACCGGCACGACGACTGGACGTGCCAAGCGTGCGGTCGACAAAGCGGTCCGCATGCGGGTGACGAGGGGGTTCGGCTCCACGCCCACCACATCGTTCCGTTGTCGGACGGTGGATCGAACCGGCTGTCAAATCTAGAAACGCTATGCGAACCGTGCCACCAGGGCCATCATGACCACGATATCTTTACTGGCGACTGGGTCGGTGATGGTCCGCGCGTGTACACGGTTGGGTCACTGCGAGCGACTGCACGCGGGATTTTTGCTGCGCTGGCAATCGCTCTGTGGATCGTCCTCGTTGCTCGGCTGATCGCGCTCTCAGGAGGATATCCCCCGATGGCAATGGAGATTGAGGCTGTACTCCTAGTGGGAGCGACGCTGCTGGGAAGTGTGGTGGTTATTTCGAAACCACTCCTCGTCACGAGTGTACTGGGAATCGTGGCCGCTGCGATAACGACATTTGCCTGGGCCGACTTTGGACTGAGCCCCGAATTCGGACTCATTGGGGCGATCGTGTGGCCGCCAGTCATCCTCGGGGCATGGGAAATTTTCTGTGACTATATA
Source organism: Natrinema soli (assembly GCF_028618695.1). The sequence continues at coordinate 15,708 of NZ_JAQIVI010000065.1, forward strand.
CAGTGATCGTTCTACTTGTGTCCACGCCTATATCTAGGATTAAATATAAATACTAGCACCTAAGAGAGCGAGTATGGCACGCAAAATGAAAGGTGCCCAAGTCCTGATCGCCCTGTTCGCTTTCATTGCAACTACTGGGATAGCTGCTGCCCAGGAGAGCGAGATCAACAACTCGCTGTCGGAGATTGAGTCATTCGTCGCAACAACACTCGGCCAGATCGGTGTCATCGTCTTTCTCGTTGGTGCCGCTGCCTGGTTCGTCTCCCGCAAACATGCCGACCGTGCCCAGTGGGGCTGGCGAGGTATGTGGGGCGGCGCTGGGATGATCGTTCTCTCGGTCAGCTACAACGTGTTCGTGACGCTCTTCGAAAACCTCGCCCCGGGAATGGTCATCCCCTGGATCGCCTTCTAAGTAGCACATCCAACAGAATCACGACTTACCCCTCAATCGACTCCCCCCTCACCCCCCACACCCACGAATGGATGGCCAACGATTGTCGCTTGTACTGCTCCTAGTTGTTACCCTGACACTTTCAATTAGCGGTGCAGCGACGATGTCCACCGCGGAGACAACGGCCAACGAAACAGACATCTTCATCTCCGATAAACCGGATCCCAAGGCTGGCTCAGTCCCACCGTTCGTGCTCCCAGACCTCGAGGAAGTCGATGAAGAAGAGAATATTTCGGTAGCAGAGCTGAGTCAAATACGCGATTTCCACTATTCGACGACCCAACCCCCGTATCAGGTCGGCCTGGATCAGCAGACAATGCAAGAGTACCGCCTCGAGCAACTCGAGTCGATCGAGCGCAACGAGTCGACGAGTCTCTGGCTCCCCGACTCGAAACGCTCGAACGGCACGCTTGTCACAGACGCTCACGTAACGATCCTTGGGACAGCAGAGGGGACACAAACCCGTCTCGAGTCGGACGCAGGAGACCAGTACGGGAATGAGAGTGAGTTATTGCTGGTACCGCGTGACGGGACGGTCCTCACCCACCTTGATTATTCGACTCGCATCCCGGAGGGGACCTGCGTCACGACCGACCAGACCCGGACCTGCCTCAATGTCACACTCCTCGATCAAGAAACCGACCGGACACTCAAGATTGGGAACCAATCCTGGAGTGGCGATCCAGAGACGCCCCACCAGCTCGACTACGCGGACGCGAACGCGAGCGGGGCGACAACGATGGAGGTGGAAGCGACGATCACCTCGAGGCTTGCAGTCCAGGAGACCACCTACGTCCGTGAGGGGACTGACTGGGTGCTGTCGAATACAACCGACAATGAGACGCTCGAACTCTCCCACATGGTCCAAGACGAGGCTCCCGTTGTCGTCACGACGAACCAAGAGCTGTCGATCGAGCAGACGATAATCGAATCAGACGACGGCATCGACCGGCTCATCCTCGAGTTCGATGGCCCGGAGACGCTCCATGACCGTCGGCTCTGGAGTACTGCGACGTTCGAAGAAGGCGCTGGCAAGATCGAGAATATCTGGGGCGTCTACTCCCAGCGCCAGTATGAGACCGGCACTCGGGGTCAGCGGCCAGGTGATGAGCTACCGATTTCGCCGGATCAAACCGAGTCCAATACGACGGTACCAGTGCTCAACGACGCATCGTCAGGAGTGTCGACAGGGAATGAGACGCTCGAGCAACAACTTCTAGCGCCAGCGACCCACCAAGAGACCGTTCCGTTCCCGAACGTCCTCGAGAAGCAACTCGCCGCACAGCGAGAGCGGCCCACACTTGATGGAGAACAGAATACCAGCATCGCGAACCCACCAGAACTAGCTAGTTCGAACAGCTTCAGCTTCGCATCCGAACCAGCATCGCTCGATGGGGACGTCAATCTCTCCTCGGTCGAACCGCGTGGACAGACGACGCTCACCATTACAAACGCAGAACAGCCAATCACAGAGGTTCGCGATATCCACGGCGATCCAATCCCGGTGTCGACACAGACTGTCCAAGAGCGCGACGCCCAACTCGAGACGGCGATCCTCAACGACACGCACGCAGAGCTCCACCTGTTCGAGGGGGAGACCGGCGAAGCGCTTGGCAACGAGACACTCTGGCTCCACGGGGCTGCCCAGGGACAGGTTACGACCGACTCGGATGGAACTGCAGTCGTCGAACGGCGTGACCTCTACGTGACGGCTTCGTTCACGGGTGAGACTGATCCAGTGGAAGAAGTGTACTACGGACCAGCTGAGGCCCAGATCACGTTCCAGCCAGAGGCGTTCAATATCTACCAGCTACTGATGAGCTTCACTGGGGCATTCGTCTCGATCATCGCATTTGTGATCTTGTACATTCCGTTCGCGTATATGAGAGATGCAAACAAATGAGGCTTCGAACTCGACCCAGCACAGTGAGACTGAACAGCCCCTCCACGGCAGCCACGCCCATAACAGAGACCCCATCCAACCCATGACCGGATTCAGATTGCCCGTTTCGATCACAAGCATCACAGAAAGCGTTGACCTCACGACACTGGTGTCGGCCCAGAAGAGCAGTGCCTTCCTTCCAGTTGACGGCGACCCCCTCACCGTCGCGTTTATCTCCGGCTGGGTCTCGGACTTTTTCACCTACATCCTGTCCGGAATCATTGGGTTCATCAGTAGCCTCATCGCGAACGGCATTCGTTCGTTCATCATCTTTGACAGCCCCTATAATGATCCGACGATGCAGGGTGCCTTCCAGCACAATCTGGATATCTTCCCTCAACTGCTGGTGATCGTCTTCATGGCCGGGATTGCCTCCAAGCCGTTCGCCGATCGACGTGAGGTGACGAATTTCATGCTGGTCTGGAAAACGTTGAAGGTGATCATCTTCGTGGCCGTTGCCCGCCAGATCATGCACTTTAGTCTCCTTTTGACGAATGCGATCATTCTGCATGTCTATGCCGATGATTATGGCGCTGCGTTCGGCCCCAAGGTTCTCGAGGCTGGATTCGGCGGGGCAGCCGCGCTGGGCGCTGGTTCCATCATCGGTGGGATCATCATCAGCTTAGTCTCCGTCGCGGGTATCTTGCTCGCCCTCGGGGTCTTTGTGTTTCGCGAGTTCTTGTTCCACGCGACGTTCATTTTGCTCCCGATTCTGGGGGCCATGTTGTACCTGAATTTCGGTCCACTTCGCCACAGCTCGTCGATCGCGAAAACGCTCTTGCGGGCGACAGCGTACATGCTGCTCGCAGGAATCGTGATGGCCGGGCTGTTGCAGACAGGTGCGGCAGCCGTCGGGGCGTATTCGGATGTCGCTGTCCAGGGCGAGCAAGCAACTGAGGCAGAGTTTGGCGAACTTATCGAAGCAATGCTCTTCTGGCTGATCGGGCTGGTCGCCCCCGCGGCCGTCGGGCTGAAAGCAGCCATGATGGCGGGGATGTCGCCGAGAGGCCTCGGTCGGAGTGCAAAGAGCAGCTCGAGTTCTCAAACGCAACCCTCTTCATCGACCCAGTCAGGTGGGAAGTCGCGACGCACTAAACTGATGGAGCAGGCGAGGTACGGAGGAGCGAGAAGTGCCAGATGGGGCGACAGAAAGACAGGCGGAAGGGCGAGCAGTGCTGCCAGCAGAATGGGATCACGTGTAGGCCAAACGAAAGCAGCAGTTGGGAGTGCAGCCACGTCGAAAGCCCCGCGCTTAGTTGATGCAG
>NZ_JAQIVI010000065.1:19435-26184 GCF_028618695.1 Natrinema soli
CGGACCTCGAAACCTTCACCAGTCCCCACTCGAGTGGGCAGAGGCCGGGTTGGAACGCTATCGGGAAAACCCTGTTATCGACACGTCGACTCGGCAATCGACTAGCGACGGGACAGTCGAATCCAGCACCAATGCTGCCGACACATCGCCAAACCCGGAATCGAATCAACAGACACTGGATAAATACGACAACAACAATAACTAACGGAAAATGGACAGAACATCCCAATCAAAGAGTCTCCTGAAGAAAGCCGTTATCGGTAGCATTTCTCTCAGCCTCTTTACAGCGAATTATGTAGCTACTCCACTGGGAATTATTTGGATTGTCGCATATTTTTCCGACCCGATTATAGCGCTGATCGCAATCGTTGCGATTTGGATGGTTCCATCCTTCACTGCAGAACTCTTGACTGCTGGTATCTACCCACTTTATAGAGGAGAGACTAAACAAGCAGATCGGCTCTGGCTGGTTGGAATCTTCATTGGTACAGCGATATTGACGGCAATGTGGTTTCTCCCAGCCTGGGAAAACAACTGGCCCGTTCTCGCGAGCATCCTTGCGCCGATCCGAGTCTCTGCCATGTTTGAAAGCTCTTGGTATATGGGAGCCAGTTGGCTCGCGTGTGTTCCACTGATGCTGTCAATGGGTATTGGAACCGTTACAGCTGATCCCGAGGAGAAAACCTCGACAGGAGAAGGGGAGCAAACAGACGCAGTGGATGCGACTGCCCAGAGAGAGAAAGCCGAGACCAAACCCAAGACGTCCCACTCCAGCGATGGAGCGGCTCAAGAACAATCCACTCCTTCTCAACTCCAATACGGCTGGCAGTCTGCACCTGACACAAGATTTGCGGACGTTGGTGGGATGGAGCCACTCAAAACGGAGATCGAGCGCTCGGCGATCCGGCCGCTGACCCGACTCGATGCCGCTTACGAACGCTTCAACATTTCCCCACCGAACGGGATCCTCTTCTACGGCCCACCCGGGACGGGCAAGACGCTGTTCGCTCGAGCCATCGCCGGCGAACTCGGCCACCCGTATCTCGAGCTCTCTGCGGGCGATATCAAATCGCGCTGGGTCAATAAGTCCACCGAGCAGGTCAACCGACTGTTCGCGGAGGCCGCACAGTTCGATCGGTGTGTGATCTTTATCGACGAGATCGACGCGCTGCTTGCTTCCCGTGAAAGCGACGTCAATCGCGAGCACACCCAGGTTGTCAACGAGTTCCTCGCTCATCTGGACGCCGACGATCCGAATTACCTCGTGATCGCAGCGACGAACCGCGTTGAACTCCTTGATGACGCGGCTACTCGCCGGGGTCGCTTTGACCAGCAGTACGAACTCGGGCTTCCAGATCGCGACGCTCGAGAGGCCATTTTCCGCGTCCGGCTCGACGAGCTGCCGACGGACCTTGACAACAACGCATACGGGAAGATGGCCGACCAGACAGAAGGGGTCAGTAGCGCAGATATCGCTGGGGTTGTCGACGACGCCGCGATGCGTGCCGCCGAACGCGACGCTGACGAACTCACGCTCGAGGATCTCCACATGTCGCTTCAAGACCAACCGGACCACCAGTCTTGAGGCCGTGCCCAGCAAGAGGCAGGTTGGGACCTTAACAGTTGTTGGCGATTTGAACCAGGTTATTCAGGTTCTCTGATTATCGGAGGGTACAATTAAAGATCCAGTGGCCCGGCTACTCCTTTCGTGATTTATTGGTCGTGTCGCAAAGTCGTCTAGAGTTTGCCTCCAAGGGTGCACAGAAGCTTTCACACCACTGCCGACCACGGGCATTGCAATAGCGTGCACCGGGTGCATGGAATTCTAAGAGCGTTATAGGAGTGTACCGTGAACGACCAGTCCCATGAGGTGCTGCATCCAATCGGCATAACTCTCGATCGCGCACTCAGCGGACTCAACGAGTGCTCGCAGTTCCTCGCGGTACTTCCGGGCCCAGAACGATCCGTCGTCCTGGCCGAGTTCGAGGATATCGCTCAGATCTTGGATCACGCAGTAGATCGTTGTGGGATGCTTCCCAGCCGGTCAGCGAAATCGTCGACTATTCCGAGTCATTCGGAATCGACGTCGGTGGCACGAGTGAAGGCAACTGGATTCACAAGACGGCTAACAAATCATGTATCACACCGGAAACGTACGTAACGGTGACGTCGAGCGGCGGGCAGACGATACACGCGCCTGCTGCGAGTGCGGGAAGCAGCGGGAAGCATTATGCGCGTGCGTACGATCCCGCTCAAGGTCAACTCGAATGCGAGCTCGCCCGATCTCGTGGCCTTCCTCACCGTACTTTGCACGGATTGCGCGCATCTGGCGACCCTCGTTCATCCGGTGGCATCCCAGTCGTTGAGCCGACTGCTCATCAGTATTCCAGACGGTTACTCCTCGATCGTTAGGCCTCGGGCCAGCGACGAAATGAGCACATCCTGCAACCGTTTATACGTCCCTTCGTCGTATTCCGTGAGCTCTTCTTCGTATTCCTCGAAGTCGTCTCTGTGTACGGCGAGGAGACCAATTGATCCTCCCATGAGCCCCAAGAGAGTGGGCACATCTATATCCGAGAGCGGACCATTACTCCGCGCTTGGAGGTCTTCAATGAGTGGCAGCAGTGCTGCCATTTCTTCCTGTTGCACATCGTCTATCTTGCTCGGTGACACGTTACGGAAAAACTTCTGATGATTGTTCTGGACAACTATCTGCTGGATGAACGGGTTCTCCTCGGCAAATTCGGCATAACACCAGAACAACCGTTCAAGACCCATACGCGGGTCTTCCGTCTCTGCCAGTTCCGAACGGACCCGTTCGACGAACTCCTCCAGTTCTTGCTGAAGTATCACGAGATAGAGATCTGCCTTGGCGTCGAAAAACCGATAGAACGTCGGTTTGGCGATCCCGACTGGTTCGGTGATATCCTTGACCGTTGTTTTCTGTGGGCCGTAGGTGAGCAATAACTCGCGACCTGTCTGGATGAGCTGCTCTCGGATACGATCACGTTCCTGGTTGCTGAACCCACGCATACCATTCGATTCGTCTGTAACTACATAACCAGATCGATTATTGATTATAACTCTATGACCGAAAAAGATATTTAGTTATAGAGTCAAGAGACAGCTATGGCACCGATAGAAGTGATCGACCTGACCAAAGACTACGGGAGTGTTCTCGGGATCGACTCGATCACGTTCAGCGTCGAGAAGGGCGAGGTGTTCGGGTTTCTCGGACCGAACGGCGCAGGTAAGACCACCACTATCCGGACGTTGCTCGGCTTTCAGTCACCGACATCCGGAACGGCGACCGTTCTCGGCCACGACATGACGAACGAGAGCGAGTTTCTGGACGCAAAAGCCGACGTCGGTTACCTCCCGGCGACACCCAAGTTCGACGATTCCGCGACTGGCACCGAGATTCTTGACCTTCACGCGAGTATCAAGGGCGATACTCGGCGCGAGGAACTGCTGGAGCGGTTCGATCCACCGGTGGACCGTCCCGTCCGCGAGTATTCGACGGGAAATGTCCAGAAACTCGCCATCGTGCAGGCGTTCATGCATGACCCGAGCCTCGTCGTCATGGATGAACCCACCTCGGGATTGGATCCCCTCATGCAGCAACGCTTTAACGAGTTCATTCACGACGAACAGCAGCGCGGTGTGACCGTCTTCTTTTCCTCACACGTCTTGAGCGAGGTGCGTCGGCTTTGTACCCGAGTGGCCATCCTACGCGATGGCCGCCTCATCACCACGGAACCAGTCGAATCGCTATTGAATCGGAGCGGCAAAGTCGTTCACCTCCGGATTGGCGGTACCGTGGACCAAGCGGCGTTCGATTTCGACGGTGTCCACGATCTTGATATCCGGTCGATGCGCGGGACACAGGTCGAAACCCAGCTATCCGATGAGAGAGACAGTGACCTCAAACTCCGTGTCGACGAGAGCGACGGAACGGAGACCGTGACCGACGTGTCGTTCACGTTCACCGGCGACGTCAACGACCTCGTCGACGCGGTGACACCGTACGCCCTCCGCGAATTCGACGTGGAGGAAGCGCCACTCGACGAGGTATTTATGCAGTTCTACGGAGGTGAGGCCAGTGCTTGAACTTACCGCCTATGAGGGCAAAAAGCGCGGCAAGGGCGCGGCGGCGCTGGCGGTCCTCTTCGCTGTATTGGCTACGATGTATACTGGGACGTTTCCATCAGTGGTCGAGGGCATGCCCCCTGGCACGTTCGACGAAATGGTGTCTTCGTACCCGGCCGCGATGGTCGAAGCACTCAATCTGCAATCGCTCACGACCATCGAGGGGTATCTCGCGTCCCAGCTCTACACGGTCGGGTGGATATTGCTGGCCGGTCTCTACTTCGGGTATGCCGGGGCCGGCCTGATCGCTGACGACGTGGACCGGGGACGGATGGATATCCTCATGTTCCTCCCCGTCTCACGAGCCCGCCTCGTCGCAGAGAAGTTCGCGTCACTGCTCGTCCCGCTTGTCGCGATCAACGTGATCACGCCCCTCGTGGTGTACGTCAGTGCCGAAGTTGTCGGGTATCCCGTTAACGCGCTCGACGTGGCGATGCTACACCTTCTCTCGGTTCCGTATCTCCTGTGTTGTGCAGCGATTGGCCTCGTGTTCTCCGTCCTCGTGGATCGAGCGTCGATTGCCCAGCGAGGGGCGCTGGGCGTGCTCTTTGGTCTCTTCCTCCTCGAATCGGTCGTGATCGGGACTGATTTCGAAGTGGTCGGGAATCTCGCCCCGATGCACTATCTCGACCCGACCGCGATCCTCCTCAACGGCGAGTACGATCCGGTGGCGGCTGGAATCCTACTTGCAGCAACTATCGTGCTCGTCGTCGCCAGCCAAGCGTGGTTCACTCGAAAAGACATCGCCTAGCACGAGGTCGCTCCTTTGTAGGAGTATTGGTCGTCAACAGACCGGATGATCACCTCGAAAATCTGGAATCGGACAGAAAATTAATGACAACTGTTGCAGGATAACTGGATATCACCACTCAGATACACGTGGGTCAACAAATGAAGACAATGTTCTCGTGGGTACGCGACCAGCCAGACCGAAATCTCAATGGACTGATGGAGGAGATTGACCACCTCTTCCTCCATTCTGACGGGAGTTTATGAACGTGCAGAGCCGAGTTAAGTAGATCACATTGCCAACAACTGTTAAGATCGTTCAAAATCAGCACTTCATTAGAATGTCAATTTGGGAGTAACTTTTAACTAGATACCCCTAAGACGTGCAGATTGTATATGGAAACATTCCCTATCGCAGGGCGTGTCGTTAATACGAAATTGGTTTTCGGGTTGACCGCCCGAGAAGTTGGCGAGGTTCTCGTGGTTCCGTTCCTGGCCATGGGTATCGCCCAAAGCCTTGGCTTCACTGGGACACTGTTCCTGGGTGCCGGCGGGATTGGACTCGCCATCGGCATCCTTACCCTGCTGGTTTCCCCTGCCGGTCAACGACCCATCAGCTACGCCCGTGCCGCCGCCGAGTACTATCTCAGCTCGAACGAGTACCACAACCGGAGAACGCGACCCGAACCAGAGACACCCGTCGCCCAGGACGTCGTCTACGTTCGGCAGGCTGGCCTCGATATCGAGACGATCGAAGCCGAGCAGGAAGCGGAAGCCGACGGACGGTGATCGACGATGGGAACTGTACCTACCGACGAGACAGCCACTGAAACAGCCTCAGAAACGTCCCAAGAGGACGAAAAGCCCGTTGTTCAGCCGACTGCCACCAGTGATCACACGCCGCCCACACCCGAGTCCGACCTCGAGGTCCTACGAGCACTCGACAACTTCCTTGACGATATCGACACGGACCTTCCAACCGCTCGAGAGCGCTCCCGAGCGCGCGATCACTTCGACCTCAAGGATCGCCTTGGTGGATCGACAACGGCCCAGGAAACGCTCAGCTTCGACTACGTCCGAGAGGATGGCATCGCCGTCGACGGCGACAGCTACATCGGCCTCTTGAAAGTCCATCCGCAGAACTGGCTCTCGCTGAGTGAGGAGGCCAGACACGACACGATGAGCGCGTACATGTCCTTCCTCATGTCGCTCGAGTTCAGCGTGGCCGTCCCGTGCTATCCAAAAACGTTCGACCTCACGGGACACCTCGAGCGCTTCTACACAGCATCGTCGAGTACGACTGCCCGAGAAGAGACGCCGATCCTCCAGTACGGACGGAAGTTCTACATCCAGTGGGCGAGCGACCGGATCACAGACGCCGACCTCAAACAACGCGATTTCTACATCGTCACCCGTGTCGACGCCGATCAAGTCCACAAGAATCTCGACACGGGAAGCGTTCTGAGCCAGCTTGGCGATCTCCCGCTTATCGGCGCTGCCTGCTCGCGAGTGCTTGCTCACACGCCGTTCGGCGAGTCACACGAAGACGCACGAACTGAGCTCTGCATTCGTGAAGTGAGACAGCGACAGCGCCGGATTACGAACAAACTCGGCCGGACGGAGGTCTCGATCGACCAGGTAACCGACCGTCAGGAAACCATGGAAATCCTGTACCACTACTACAACCACGTCGACCCGCAATTCGAGAAGTTCAACCAAGCGACCAAAACGGAGGGTGAGTACTGATGGGGCTCCTCTCAGGGCTTCGTTCTCGTTTTACCCCGGGAAGTAAGCACACGCTCGAGGAGATCGATGACGAGACGTTCGACCGGGCAGCAGCGATCGTCGAGGCCAACGGCGACGACCTCACC
>NZ_JAQIVI010000650.1 GCF_028618695.1 Natrinema soli
GACGACTGGTGTAACCTCGTCGGCTCCGACGGCACCGTCGTGCTCGCCAACGCCGCCCGAAGCCGGGAGTGGTACGCGCCGCCGGTCAACGCCGTCTTCCGGGCGATCGTCGTCCTCTCGACGCCGCCGACGGCGCAGCTTCGGTACGAAACCGATCCCCACATTCGACTCGACGAAAAGATCGACGCCGCGCACGCCCGTCTCCGCGAGCGCGCGGTCGCCGTCGCGGACGAGACCCACCTTTTCGGCGTCGTCCGATTGGCGGGCGGGCGACTCGAATAGCGAACTAATCGTTGCGGACGACGGGACGATATCTCAACTCGGACTCGCCGTTTCTCACCCGAACCAACGGGACTCCGCCGTTCGGTACTCGTTCTATCTGCTAGCTGCCACCTCGAGTCCTCCGCGCTCCCGAATGCGCTGTGCCATCGCGTCGGGGATCGGACTCGGCCGCTCCGTGTCGGGATCGATGTGAACGATCGTCGTTTCGGCCGTCGCCGCGACGTCGCCGTCGACGCGGATCTCGTAGGACATGGTGCAACTCGAGTCGCCGAGCCGGGTCACCGAGAGCGCGACCGTGGGCTCGTCGCCCTTGGTGATCGGACGCTCATAGGAAATTTGGAGGTCGACGATGACGAACGAGATCTCCTCGGACTCGATCCCGGCCACGTCTTCGAGGTAGGTCGTCCGGGCGGCCTCGAGGTAGCTCGCGTAGACGGCGTGGTTGACGTGGTTCATCGGGTCGAGATCGCGGAAGCGAACGGGAACGTCGACGGTAAACTCAGCACCCATTGTACGTTGTCGGAGTCGACTGAGACAAAAGTACGCACCGATTCCACTGAGGATGTGCCGTTTCTGAGTACGAGAACAGAGTCTCGAGAGGAAGGAGTAGCCTGCTATCGTGGCACACGGGATGGCCACGCCCTCCCCAGCCGATTCACTCACGCCTCGCGGCGTTCGTTCATCCCTCGCGCAATGTCGACTCGCGGTTCGCCAGCGCTCACGGCTTCGCCGTTCGCGTTTTCGAGGCGCTCGCACCGCTCGCGCCTCGCTTGTCTCACCGCGATTCAGCACGCGCCACCGCACCGCATACCGGGCGATCCACCGGTGAGACTCACCCCTCGTACAATGGCGCGTGCTCGCTGCAGAACGCGGGCTCGCGCAACTGGGCATCGATCAGGTCCTCGTGATAGTGAGCGTTGAAGAGTCGACAGCCCTCCCGATCGCAAAAGGCCTCGCCGGTCTCGAGGTAGTGGAACGCCTGCAACGCGTACCCTTTCAGCGCGTCGGTGGTCCGCGGATCGTCCTCGATCAGGAACTCGCCGTCGACCTGGTTCTCGAGGACTTCCCGCGGCGGCGTATCGCCCGATAGCAGCGCATGGCGCTGTTTTTCCTTGTAGTATTCCTCGGGCTTGGCGGGGGCCTCGTAGAGCCCCGGAACCGAAACCAGCGCCGGCTGGCCGAGAACGGTTACGCGCTTGTGCCAGCGACCGTCGTGGTCGCCCCACGTCCCGATCGCGCGGTCGAGGATTGACACGTGGAGCGTCTCGAGCCCCCGCTCGTCCGCCGGAAGCGCGGTGTTGAGCGCGCGCTGGATCTGCACGCCGTCGTAGAGGACGCCGCCCTCCCGTTCGGGGTGCTCGAGCGCCCGTTCCTCGTAGCGAATCGTGCCGAGCATCGTGTTGCCCGTCTCGCGCTCGTACGCCGAGGGGACCCGCGCTTCGGCGAAGTGCTCCGCGAGGTCGTCATCGCGATGGACCTCGAGGAAGCGGTCGCGGACGGTCACGTCGGCGTCGATCCGACCGTCCACCCAGTCGGCGATCTCCTCGACATCCGCGACCGTCGTTGGTGCCCGATAGCAGATGACGCGTTCGACCATGCATAAACGGGTGGTACCACTCGATGAAACGTTTACGGTCGGGCGATGACCCGGCGACGGAGTGAGCCGACCGAACGGCTGTCTCTAGGGGTTCTACGAGCCAGACGGGGCCACGAGCGTCGGTATCGACCGGGCCGACGAAACGGTGAGTACAGTACGGCCGAACGGAGTGCGTCCGATACTCGAGAGTCCAGCCATCGATACCCGTGCAGTAAAAACACGCTCAGTTTACAATGCGGTACTTTACATCAAATATAGGGATGTAAATTACATTCGTTACCGTCTACTTTCGTCGCAATCAACTCGCCGATAGCCCCGGTTGTGGTATGCTCGGCCGCATCATGTCAGATGATATAAGCGGTAGCGACCGAACCGCCTCGAGCGACCGATCGATCGAAACGCGGCGCGATCGCGGATTTTGCCGGCGGGCCGTCCTCGGCAGTGTGACCGGACTGGCGGCAGCGAGCGTCGGAAGTACGGCTGTCAGTGCTCAGTCAGATTCGGCGGTCTCGAGTCCGACCGTCGAGGGCCCCATCGAGGGCGGGAGCCAGACCGGTCTGCCGCAGGGAGCCGCCGTCTTCGACGTCTCGTCGTACGGCTACGCGGAGTCGGAGTATTTCATCTCGGGGACGGCGACCCACGAGGACGATATCAGCGGCTTCGGCTGGTTCACCGACGAAGCCGAGTACACGACCCGAATGGTCGTCTACCGACCCGACGACCCGGCCGACTTCAACGGCACCGTCCTCGTCGAGTGGCTGAACGTGAGCACGCAGGTCGACGCCCCCGTCGCGTGGCCCAACGCCTACGATCACCTGCTGCGCAACGGGTACGCGGTCGCGCTCGTCTCCGCCCAGAAGGTCGGCGTGGACGACTCCTCGGAGGACATGGACCTCGTCACGTGGGACCCGGAACGGTACGGCGATCTCACGCATCCCGGCGACGAGTACGCGCTCGACATCTTCTCGCAGGCGATTCAGGCGCTACGGACGGGTGGCGAGGGCTCGTCCGACGACGGATACTGGTGGACCGACGGCAGCGACGGATCGGACTCCGGGACGGACCCGCTTGACGGGCTCGACGTCGAGACCGTGCTGGCCACTGGACAGTCCCAGTCGGGGCTGTACATGCGCAACTACCTCAACGACGCTCAAGCCGAACACGGACTCGTCGACGGCTTCCTGCCGGCCGGCAGCGGCCTGACGGACGTCCCAGACGACCTCGTTCCCGTGCTGTGGCTGAACAGCGAGGACGAGGCTATCGGACTCGATCTCGGCTTCGGAAGCATCAGCGACGGCCCTCGCGAGGACTCCGGCCTGTTCAAACTCTGGGAAGTCGCCGGTGCATCCCACGTCAACAACTGGCTGAGCGCCTGGAGCGCCGCCGTGTCCGCGCGCGACCACGGCGCGGAGCCCGCGACGTGGAACGAGACGACGGCCGGCCACTACGGCCAACAGGAAGACGGCGCGTTCGGCGAGTGCGGGCGCAACTACTTTCCGATGCGCTACGCCTACCGTGCGGCGATCGAACACCTCCGCGCGTGGGTCGAAGACGGGACGGAACCGCCGAGCGCGCCCCGACTCGAGCGGGAGGACGATACGGTCCGGACCGACGAGTACGGCAACGCGCTGGGTGGGCTGCGGTTGCCGCCGATCGACGTCCCCGTCGCGACCTACGACGCGCGCAATAGCGACTGTACGCTGACCGGACAGACGCAGCCCTTCGACGACGCGACCCTCGCCGATCTGTATCCGACCCACGACGACTACGTCGCGGAATTACAGGCCGCGGCCGACGCTGCCGTCGACCGCGGTCACCTCCTCTCGGCCGACGCCGAGGCTCTCGTCCAGCGGGCCGCGGCATCCTCAATCGGCGAGTAGGCAGGGCAAACCAAAGGGACAGTTTTCGACGGTCGGAGACTATCCCGTATCTCGAGTAAGCCGACCGAAAAAAGCGCGAGCGGGTACCGCAGCGATCAGTCGTCCGCGGGAGTCGCACGCGAGGTCAGTTCGACGGGATCGGCGTCGACCTCGAGTTCGTCCAGTGCGACCTGCGCGGCGCGCTTGCCGGAGACGAGCATGGCACCGAAGGTCGGGCCCATCCGCGGGAGGCCGTAGGTGGTCGCGGTCGCCATCCCGGTCGCGATGAGTCCATCGTGAACGAGGCCGGTGTGCTCGACGACGGCGTCCTCGGACTTGCCGACCCACATCGAGTCGTGGCCGGGGGAGTCGTGGCCGGGCGCGCCGTAGGAGTCGTCGCCGGTCTGGTCCA
>NZ_JAQIVI010000651.1 GCF_028618695.1 Natrinema soli
TCGAGCGCCTCGAGCGTTCGGGCGGCGTCGACGACGATTCCGACCGCTGTGTCGTAGCCCGTTCCGACGTCGTCGGCCTCGAGCGTCACGTGGACCAGGTCGTCCGGCACCTCGATCGACCAGCCGTGCATAGTGAGGGCGTCGAAGTCGGTACCGACGCCGAGGGCGGCGTCCGCGTCGGCGACGAGTTCCTTCACGTCGGTTCCGGTGCCGCCACAGAGCACGCCGCCCATGAGCTCGTGATCGTCGGGGAAGACCGATTTCCCCTTGTAGGTGAGGACGACCGGGGCCTCGAGGCGTTCGGCGACCGCTCGCAACTCGTCGCCCTCGTCGGCCGCTCGAACGCCGCCGCCGGCGACGATGATCGGTTTCGACGCGTCCGCGAGGAGGTCCGCCGCGGCGTCGACTTTCGCTTCGGGGACGCCGCTGAACGTCTGTCGATCGATCTCGCCGCGCTCGGCGAGCGGCACGTCCATCTTGAGGAAGTTCTTCGGAATCCCGATCCGAACGGGGCCTTTAGGTGCCGTCTGCGCGATGTCGATCGCGCGCTGGAGTTCGGCGACGGTGCTCTCGGGCGTCTCGACGGTGATATTCTCCTTGACGACGTTGTCGTACGTGTCGGGCGGCGTCTCGTGGATCCCGTCGCCGCCGCGGATCTCCGGTTCGGTCTCGACTGCGATGTGAAGAAGCGGCGTGCAGTCGTTCAGCGCGTTCTTCAGGCCGTTCATCGCGTTCATATCGCCCGGCCCGGGAATGACCACCGTCGCGGCCATGCCGCCGCTGGTCTCGGCGTAGCCCCACGCCTGATGGGAGACCGCGGTCTCGTGGCGTGCCATCACGAACTGGATGTCGTCGCGCTCGCTGATGGACTCGTTCAGCGGCAGCGATTGCTTGCCCGGAATGCCGAACAGGGTGTCGATGTCGTTCTCGGTCAGGCAATCGATAATCGCCTCGTTGACCTTCATAGCCGTAGTGAGCGCGAAGACAGTGTAAAGGTCTAGGGTCGGATACCCGGAAACCGGCGCGTTTCGTCGCCTCGAGCACCGATTCCAATGCCGGTCCGCGAACCGCGTCGTCATACTGTCGGACAAAAATCAATACGAAGTCGGTCGTGAGTTCGCGGCCGTCTCCACCGGTGACAGCCGCAGCAGAGCGACTGATCTTCACGTCGTTCTGTCCGGCAGTATCAGGACGCGGCCGGCCGATCGAATCTCGAACCCGGTCCGGATGTTGAACCGAGACGAACCGTCCGCAATCGCAACACGTAGGTTACCTCGACGGGCCAGTGAACGTGTGAACTGGCGCTACGCTCACCGCTCGTTGCTCCTCTGTACGTTGGCGTTCATGGTGACGATGGTCGCGCGGCTGGCGATCAGTCCGCTGGTCCCGGCGATCACCGACGAGTTCGCCGTCTCGAACGCCGCGGTCGGCCTGGCACTGTCGATCATGTGGGCGACGTACGTGCTGGTGCAGTTTCCCAGCGGGGTCCTCGGCGATCGGTTCGGCGAGCGAAAAGTGATCCTCACGGAGATCGGTCTCACCGGGCTCTCGAGCCTCTGTATCGCCGTCGCGCCCTCGTACGGCGTTTCCGTGCTCTTCGTGGGCGTCCTTGGGATCGGTGCAGGGCTCCACTACACGCCCGCCACGACCTTCCTCGCGAAGCAGTACGACGACATCGGGCGCACGATCGGCGTCCACGTCGCCGGGAGCTCGACCGCGGGACTCGTCGCGCCGGTCGCGGCGGCGGCGATCG
>NZ_JAQIVI010000652.1 GCF_028618695.1 Natrinema soli
GTCGACGTCGAGTCGGATACTGGCGGTCGGGACCGCTCCGCCGCTGGTGGCAGTGAGATCGAGCAGGTCGACGACGCGCTCGCGGTCCTCGCCGGTGACGTCCTCGGCGATGGCCAGCAGGTCGGCGTCCGTCACTCGGCGACCGCGATCCCCGAGTTCTGTTACGCGGGTCGCGATTTCCGCGACCTCGTCGCCGTCGGCCTCGACGCCGTGTTCCTCGAGCGTCGCTGCGACACCTGCGCTACCAGTATGCTTGCCGAGTGCGAGTCGGCGCTCGCGGCCGACGGTCTCGGGCGCGTAGGGCTCGTACATCTTGTCGTCCTTGAGCGTGCCGTCGGTGTGGATCCCGCTCTC
The DNA here is from genome assembly GCF_028618695.1 of Natrinema soli. The sequence continues at coordinate 355 of NZ_JAQIVI010000652.1, forward strand.
GTGGGTGAAGGCGTTCTCGCCGATGACGGCCTTGTTCGGCGGGAGTTGAACACCCGTCGCCCGAGAGACGATCTGCGCGAGGTCGTACAGTTCCTCGAGTTCGAGCGTCTCGAGATCGTACACGTGCGAGAGCGCGATCGCGACCTCCTCGAGGGCGACGTTGCCGGCGCGCTCGCCGAGCCCGTTGACGGTGCAGTGAACGAGGTCGGCACCGGCCGAGACGGCCGCGAGCGCGTTGGTCACGCCCAGCCCGAAATCGTCGTGCGTGTGGGCGCTGACGGGTCCGAGTTCGGCGAGCCGAGAGACGGCCTCGTGGGTGTGTTCCGGCCCGGTGTGGCCGACGGTATCTGCGAAGCAGAAGCGATCCGCGCCCGCCTCGAGGGACGCGTCCGCCAGTTCCTCGAGGTAGTCGAGATCGGCCCGGGAGCCGTCCTCGCCGATGACCTCGACCCAGAGGCCGTGGTCCTTCGCGTAGGCGACGAGCTCGGCGGTTTTCTCGAGATTGTCTACGCGTGAGGTGCCGACCTTGCCCTCGACGTGGCGGTCGCTGGCCGGGACGACGATGTGGACCCCGTCGACGTCGCACTCGAGCGCGAGGTCGATGTCGTTCGTGATCCCGCGACAGAAGCTGGTGACGCGGGCGTCCAGATCGAGGTCGGTCACGCGCGAAATAGCCTGTCGCTCACCCGCGCCGGTACAGGCGCTGCCAGCCTCGATGACGGAGACGCCGGCGCGCTCGAGGGAGCGAGCGATCTCGACTTTCTCGTCGGGCGAGAGCGAGACGCCCGGTGCTTGCTCGCCGTCGCGAAGCGTCGTGTCGAGAAGGCGCACTGTACGGTCCGATTCTATCGTCTGTTCGGGGGAGTGAGTTACAGGCAAGAGTGGTGAGTTTCGAGTACTGCGGTTACGTTCGTCGGAGAATTTCGCATCCAGCCGGGTCGCCCCGACTTCCTCTATCCTCGGAATGCGGCGTTGAGACGGAATCTCGTGCCATTGTACTGTGGGCTAACGTATCATGCCGACTTAAATCCGCCGGTCACGGCGCAATGGTTTCGGTCGGTATCGATCGGTCGTTATCGGTTCCGATCGTCCTCGAGAACCAGCCGATCGCCGGGCTCGACGTCGGCTGCGGTGCCGGCGGGGAGTTCGGCGATCAGATTTGCTTCTTCGCGAGCGAACCCCCGCCACGGTCGCAGGGTCTCGACGCGCTGGACGACGCCGTCGACGATCCAGACGGCGTCGATCGGGAAGAAAACGAACAGCATGTGGAGGTCGCGAGTTTTGGTCGAACCGAACTGAAAGGCCAGCGCGTAGTCGGCCGGGATCGATCGGCAGAACATGAGTCCGCGGGTCTGGCTGACGATCGAATCCGCGAGATCGACCGTCGTCGCCAGAACGGTTCGGTCGGCGTCGCCGCCAGCGAGCGTATCGGCGTCGGGATCGGAACCAGTCTCGGCGTCGGGATTGGGACGAGTGTCGGAGACCGGATCGTGGACGAGTCGCACGCCCTCGAGTGCGAAGCCCCACACAAAAAGTGTTCTCGCCGCGGCGCTCTTCGAGTCGCTACCGGCCACCTGGGCCGTCGACTCGGAACCACGCCAGAGGATTCAAATCGGCTCGCGCGTAATCCGCCGTACGCGCACATGGAGAAAACCCCCCAGGGAACCTCGGTCGGCGTCGACGACCCCTACGAGTTCGCGGGCGTCTGCGACCACCTCACCGGCGAGGGAAAGTGCCGGTACGCCTTCGACCACTACGAGCACGACCCCGAGTTCGCTCGCGAGCGCGCGGACGAGGATTACGAGTGTCCCGTCGTCGACCCCGAATCGGACTGGTCGTGGGCCGACTGCCCGCACTTTCGCTCGCGCAACCGCGACCGCGAGTGCGTTCGCTGCGGACTCGAGGAAAAGCGGATCGCCCACGACGACGAGCGGCCGTTGCTCGAGGAACACCACCTTTCGTACGCACGCGACGGCGAGACCCTCTCCCACGAGATCACGATCTACCTCTGTCGGTGGTGTCACGCGAAAGTCCACAACTCGTGGGCGCGGATCACGGACGACGCCGGGCTCGATCCGGCGGCGATCGCGGCGCTCGAGGAACGCCGGAGTCGCGAGCAGTCGGAGCTGGGGTTCGAGTCGGCCGCGGAGCGCTACGGTGACGACGAGTGAGACGGACTATCGGTAGTCAGTTCCGGCGCAACTGCGAACTGCCCTGGAGTTGCTCCGGGTAATCGGTACAGCAGACCGTACGACGAGCTACGCGAGTTTTCGCAGGAGACCGTACACCGCATCACGCAGCCGATCCGGCAGATAGCGAGCGTAGAGGCCGTACTGCGCCAGCGGGCCGACCGGGTACCGCGCCGGCGGATCGGGGCTGGTCGCCGACTCGAGGATCGCTGCCGCCACGTCCTCGGGATCGGAGGCGAAGGGGCCGCCGCTCCCGCCGCCGATCAGCTGTGCGTCGTCGTACAGTTCGTACAGCGACTCGTAGGCCGGCGTCCGCTCGTCTTCCGGGAGTTCGTCGTCGACTCGGTCGGAGAAGTTCGTCTCGACCGGCCCGGGTTCGATCACGACGACGTCGATCCCGAACTCCTCGACTTCCCCGCGCAGGGCGTCGCTCATCGCCTCGAGCGCGTGCTTCGAGCCGGCGTAGGCGCCCGACCCGGGGATCGATATCCGGCCGATGACGCTCGAGACGTTGACGATCCGACCCTCTCCCTGGGCGCGCATGTGCGGCAGGGCGGCGTGAGTGAGCCGATGGGGGCCGTAGACGTTGACGTCGAACTGCCGGTGGAGGTCGACCGTGGCGACGTCCTCGAGGGGGCCCATCTGGGCGTAGCCGGCGTTGTTGACCACGCAGTCGATCGAACCCGCGACGTCGACGGTCCGCTCGACGACGGATGCGACCTGCTCCGGATCGGTGACGTCGAGCGCGAGGGTCTCACAGCCCGCCTCCTCGAGGTCGTCGATGTCGTCGACGTTTCGCGCCGTCGCGAAGACCTGCCAGTCCTCGGTGAGGAAGGCTCGAGCGGTCGCGCGGCCGATTCCCGACGAGCAGCCGGTGATGAGGACCGATCTCTTGCGCGTATAGCGGTCCTCGTCGGTCGTCGTGGTCTCGCGCCCGCGGTCGTCCTCGACGACGGTTCCGTCTGGCCCGTCGTCGTCTGTCCCTTCGACGTCCTCAGCGGTAGCCATACGTGACCGGTTCGAGAGACGATACCTAAGTATCGACGGTTTGTCGCGCTATTCGTAACGTTCGTATTTGGATAGGGTCACGGAAGAGAGAACGGGTGTGTGAGAGCACTGTACGGCACTCTGAAAGCCCCCAGCTCGCTCGAGTCGGTGGCCTCGCTGCGATCCTCGCCCTTCGGGCTGCGGTTCTTGCGTCGTCCGCCTTCCCCGAGCGAGCTGGCCCCTTTCATTCCCACCCGCGGCAGGCGGTTGGCCGGGCGGCTGTAACCAGTGGATAGTCGGGTTACTCCGTAAGTTCGCGTTTGGCCTCGTCGGCGTATTGATCCGCTAGCCGGACCGGCTCGGGGAGTTTGTACGACGAGGCGAGCTCGAGGACGATCTCGGCCGCCGTCTCGGGCCCGACGCGGTGGCCGGAGCTGACGTACAGCGGGTTGATGTACTGGTTCGGCGAGTCGTACTGGCGCGTTTGGACGGCGTAGCCGACCAGGGTCCCGTCGGGCGCGTCGACTCTCGAGTTCGATTCGATGGCGATCGTCGACCCCTCGGGGAGGTCGTCGGTGTCCGCTCGCGGCGTGCCACAGAGCAGGCTCTTCGCCACGCCGATGCTCGGCACGTCCCGGACCACGCCCATGTGCGTCGCGATCCCGGCCTGTCGGAAGTGAATGCGGCCGCTGCCGTCGAAAAGGAGGAGGTCGGGGTCGACGGACAACTCCTCGAGCGCCGCGAGGATCGGGCCGCCTTCCCGAAAGGAGAGGAGGCCAGGGATGTAGGGAATCTCGAGGGGCGTCACCGCGTAGACGCGCTCGACGACCTCGCCGCCGCGCATCGCGAGGACGGCGCTCAGGGCGCGGTCCTGGTCGCCGTCCTCGTTCGTAAGGAACGACTGATCGACGCCGACGACGACCGGCGGATCGCCGGTGCTCGCGGTCGTCGCGAGCGGGTTCGAGAGCGCGTCGGGATCGAACGCGAACTCGTCGTCGAAGACGGCGACGGATGCGATTTCGCGCTGGAGGTCCTCCATCTCCTCGCGCGAAAGTCCAGAACCGGGTGCGAGATCGGGGCGGGGAGTACTCATCGATGTGGCGGTAATAGACGGCGGGCGAAAATCAGTTGCGTGGTTGTAGCGGAGAACGTCGGTGGGGAGATTAGAATCGACCGCGGCCTGGACCGCCCGGTCCGCCAGGTCCACCGGGGCCGCCACCGCCGAACTCGAGGCGGTTCGGGGCGCTGACGTTCCGGTTTTGCTTGAGGTACTGGCCGTAGGCGAGACCGATCACGAGGCCGACGAGGTGGGCCATGTGTGCGATGCCGCCCCCGAGCCCGCCGCCGGCACCGGCGAGGAAGAAGACGCTGATGAAGGCGTAGCCGGCGGTGAGCAGCCAGATCGGGACGGGAAGGATGAAGTAGAGATACACCTTGAGACCGGGGTTCAGAACTGTTAGAACGCCCATAATGGCGAGTGCGGCCCCGCTTGCTCCGAGGACGGCAGTTGGGGCCCCCTGCGCGATCGAAATCGCGACCTGACCTAGCCCGGCGAGCGCGCCGCTGACGAGGAACAGAATCGCGAACTTCCTCGAGCCAACGTACCGCTCGACGAGGGGGCCGAAGAAGAAAATCACGATGCTGTTCCCGACGATGTGCATGAAGTTACCCGTGCTGTGGGCGAAGATCGAGGTGAACCACGTCCAGACGTACTCGACGTTCCACGACGTCAGCACGAAGAGCGACCTGTAGAGGCCGGAGCTACCGAATAACCCGACAACCAGTTGCGCGAGGAACGTGATCCACATCAACGCGAGGAACGTGTAGGTCGCGTTCCCGCGGAAGTACGCCAGCGGTCCGCCCGTTCCCGTATCGATCGGGAGTTTGTCCGCGAGACTCGAGGCACGAGATGAACTTCCGCCCGAATTGACGTTGTCGTCGAAGCCGCTGTCGAAGACGCCCTTCGGGTCGTTCCAGTTCTCGAGTCCCGTGCAGTTGTGATTCTCGGGGAGCCGATGGTCGCCACAGTACGTGCCACCGCAGTGCCGACAGTTGTACGGCATGTTTTCGTCCTTCCCACACACGTCGCACTTGGCCATTGATCGGGGGTATGTGCGGAGTCGCTAAGGGATTTGGGGTTTTCGCCGGATTATTTCGGCGCGGCCGACCCGATCAGTAGGCACCGTGTACGGTTCGTTTCTCCCACCCTACCGGCCGATTGAAATTCACGAAACGGACTGGTTCCGTTATAACGGACAGCGGGGACTGTACATTTTTGGCTCCCCGCCCCCATATCCGACTGTGCAAGAGTACGAGCGCAAGCAACTGCTCGAGCGCGTCGAGCGCGAGGGCGCGACCGTCGGCGCGGACATCCCGGAGACGATCGAGGTCCAGGGGGAGGAGATCGACCTCCGGACGTTCGTCTTCGAGATCAAGCGCCGCGAGACGGTCCCGTCCGGCGAACGCGACCGCGTCGAGCAGGCCAAGAAGAACCTGCGACGCGAGCGGCTCGAGCGACTCGAGCGGATCGAAGCGGGCGATATCGCCTGGGACGAAGGCGAGGAACTCGCCGGGAGCATCATCGGCATCGACCGGGCGCTGAACGCCCTCGAGAGCCTGGGTCCGACGGATCTCGAGCGCGAACAGCAGGTCCAGCAAGCGCAGGACCGCAAGCGCTGGATGTCGTTCCTGAAGAAGGCGCTGGGGCAGGAGGACGACGCCAGCGCGCGGAGGGGCCGATGACGACAAACGCCGAACTCGCCGCTCGCTTCGAGGAGTTCGCGGACCTGCTCGAGGCAGACGACGTCGAGTACAAGCCGCGCGCGTACCGCCGAGCGGCCGAGAACATCCGCGCTCATCCGTCGCCGATCGCCGACCGGGTCGAGTCCGGCGACCACGAGGCCGTCGAGAACATCGAGGGCGTCGGCGACGCTATCTCCTCGAAGATCATCGAGTACGTCGAAACCGGCGAGATCGACGAACTCGAGGCGCTTCGGGAGGAACTCCCGATCGACATCGCCGACATCACCCGGATCGAGGGCGTCGGCCCCAAAACCGCGGGGACGCTCTATCGCGAACTCGGGATTCAGACCCTGGACGACCTCGAGGCCGCCGCCGAAGCCGGCGAGGTACAGTCGGTCAAAGGGTTCGGGCCGAAAACGGAGCAGAATATCCTCGAGAACGTCGAATTCGCCCGCACCGTCGGTCAGCGCCAACTCCTCGGCGAGGCGCGACCGCTCGCCGACGACGTGCTCGCCTTCCTCGAGTCGATCGACGAGGTCGAGCGCTGCGAAGTGGCGGGCTCGATCCGCCGGTGGCGCGAGACGATCGGCGACGTGGACGTTCTCGCGGCGACCGAGGCGAACGAGGCCGTGATCGAGCGCTTCGTCGAGTGGGAGTCGGCTGACGACGAGATCGAATCCGGACCAGAGAAGGCGAGCGTCCGCGTCGGGGAAATCCGCGTCGATTTGCGCGTGGTCGTCCCCGAGGAGTTCGGCTCCGCGCTCCAGTACTTCACCGGGAGCAAGGACCACAACGTCAGCCTGCGCAACTACGCGATCGACCGCGAGATGAAGTTAAACGAGTACGGAGCCTTCGACGTGAGCGAGGTCCCGGACGCGGAAGACGGACAGCGAGTCGGCGACCGCGTCGCCGGCGAAACCGAAGCGGGAATGTACGAGGCGCTCGGACTGCCGTGGATTCCGCCGGAACTCAGGACGGACCGGGGCGAGATCGCAGCCGCCGAGGACGGCGATCTGCCGGCCCTCATCACGCGCGACGACATCCGCGGCGACCTGCACAGCCACACCGAGTGGTCCGACGGTGCCACTCCCATCTCAGCGATGGTCGAGGCCGCCGCCGAGCGAGGGTACGACTACTTCGGAATCGCCGACCACGCCGAGGGCCCGGGAATCGTCGGCGGCATGGGACTCCCCGATACCGAGATCCTCGAGCAGGTCGAGGAGATCCGCACGGTGGGCGACGAGGCCGATATCGAGGTCTTCGCGGGAATCGAAGCGAACGTCGACGCCGAGGGCGAGATCGGCCTCTCCGAGGCGGTGATCGAGGCCCTGGACGTGATCGTCGCCTCGACGCACAGCGCGCTCGGTCAGGACGCCGAGACGGCCACGGAGCGACTCGTCCACGCCCTCGAGAATCCGGCGATCGACGTGCTCGGCCACCCCAGCGGTCGGCTGCTCAACGAGCGCTCCGGCCTCGAGTTCGACG
>NZ_JAQIVI010000653.1 GCF_028618695.1 Natrinema soli
AAGCGGAATCGGGGCCGGACGCGACGACCGAATCCGCCACTGCCGACGCGGCCGAGTCCGCCGGGCAGGAGCCGGCGACCGATTCCGACCCCGATTTCCTCGAGTCCGATTCGGTCGCGGACGAGGCGGTTCCCGATGCGGAGCCGGCCCAGACGGTGACTTCCGACGAGGAATCGGCCGTCGATGAGGACGGAGATGCCGACGACGGCGGACGGATCGGCCTCGGTGCCAGAGCGAGATCCCTCTTTACGGGGTCGTCTGACGACGCCGAACCGGAATCGGACGAGGCGACTCCCGAGGCGGAGCAGGCCGCTGGGGCGACGCCGGACGAGGAGCCGACCGAGACGGCGGCGTCCGCCGGAGAGTTGGCCGTCGAGGAGGACTCGGTCGATGCGGCGGCCGGTGACGAGAAATCGACCGTCGACGAGGACGAACCGGTCGTCGACGACGAGACTGCGGACGCGGATGACGGCGGCAACTCGACCGGGTTCGGCACGAAGGCCAAGTCCCTCGTCAAGGGGAAGTTCGTCATCGAGGCGGAGGACCTCGAGGGTCCGCTCTCCGAACTCGAGATGGCGCTGCTCTCGAGCGACGTCGAGATGGGCGTCGCCGAGGAAATCCTCGACAACATCCGCGACGAACTGGTCGGCGAGACCCGGACCTTCACGACCTCGACGGGCGCAGTCGTCGAGGAGGCCCTGCGCAACGCGATCTACGACGTGATCAGCGTCGGACAGTTCGACTTCGACGAGCGGATCGCCGCTGCGGACAAGCCGGTCACCATCATCTTCACCGGCGTCAACGGCGTCGGAAAGACGACCTCGATCGCCAAGCTGAGTCGCTACTTCGAGGAACGCGGCTACTCGACGGTGATGGCGAACGGCGACACCTATCGTGCGGGAGCGAACGAGCAGATTCAGGAACACGCCGACGCCCTGGGTACGAAGTGCATTAGCCACGAACAGGGCGGCGATCCCGCCGCAGTGCTGTACGACGCCGTCGAGTACGCCGAGGCCAACGATGTCGACATCGTGCTGGGCGACACCGCGGGCCGACTCCACACCGACGAGGGTCTGATGGACCAACTCGAGAAGATCGGTCGCGTCGTCGATCCCGATATGACGCTGTTCGTCGACGAGGCCGTCGCCGGACAGGACGCGGTCAACCGGGCCCGTGAGTTCAACGAAGCGGCAGAAATCGATGGCGCGATTCTGACGAAAGCCGACGCCGACTCCAACGGCGGTGCGGCGATTTCGGTCGCTCACGTTACCGGGAAACCGATCCTGTTCCTCGGTGTCGGACAGGGGTACGACGATTTGGAACGGTTCGATCCCGACGAGATGGCCGATCGGTTATTGGCCGACGAATAGGCCGCCGGCCTGCGATCATCGCCGTCCCAGTTTGGTACTATTTCAGAAGACACTTATTGAACGTCTGAGATCTTTACACATGAACCGCCCTCGGTCTCGACGTGCGCTCCTCGCGTCAGTTGTGACCACGGCCGCGGTCGCGACGGGGGGTTTCGAGCACGTATCGAACACCGCGAACAGACCGCCGCTCGAGTCCGGATCCGTCCCTGCCGACTGGTACGACTGCCGGTCAGTGACGCGTCCCGAGCCGCGCCTGTCGACGGACGACAATGCGCTCGAGTTCCGGACGTATCCGTCACTCCCGTCGGGGAGCGGTTCCAAGGAGGCGGGCGATTCGTCGGACCGATCGCCGCCGCCGTCGCTGGTGGACAGCGCGGCCGAGTACGTGACCGAGTTCGAGCGAGCGTACCGACAGAACGCGTTTATCGTCCAGTTTGGAAACGAGACACGGACCTTCGACCTTCGCCGCAGTGACCATCGGACGGCCGCGATCGGGTCGTCTACGAACGCTGACGCGGTCATGGTGGCGATTCGGTACGACCTGACGTTGGGTACCCAACAGTCAGCTGTCGATCCGCGCGACGAGTGGGACGTCCGCGTTACGTACTACATCGACGAGAATTTCGTTCTCCGGGCGCGATACGACGGCGTCGCCGAGGACCTCTCACTCGAGCCCGACCCGCGACGGCAGGGAGAACTCGTGGCCTGTTTGAGCTGAGGGCGGACGGGATGCCTCGTCGGTGAGTGATCGAACCGGACCGACGCCGCGATCACGCGTTACCGGATATAATCGCCGCTATTGTCGGCGGGACCGTTGCCGGTATCGGCTCGAGCCGGTTCGTATCGAACTGTTGGCTGTCCGTCTCCGACTGATCCGATCGTTCGTCGCCGCACGTTGAGGCAATATTTACTGGAGTGGCCGACCCACGTCATGATTCGCCGAGTTACGGGAGTGTATAGGTGTGGGGTGTTATTACCCGCTACCCAATGGTCCTTCACGATAGTATGCAAGGTCGAGTAGCTGCCGAGACCTCTCGGCGGCGGTGGTCCGCGTGAATACAGTCGAACAACACAAACAGGAGAAACATCCCCTCGACGTCATCGACGACGTGTACGAGTACGCCGAGGAGGATCTCTCCTTCGAGGAAATCGAAGAGCGCGCGGGCGGCGGCGAGTGGGAGCGCCTGAAGTGGGCCGGCATGTACGCCCAGAAGCAGGAGGGCTACTTCATGATCCGGACGAAAGTGCCGGGCGGGAAGCTCACGCCCGAGCAGGCCGAAGTGATCGGCGAGGTCACCGACGACCTCGCAGTCGCCCCCGAGGAGTACGGCGGCGAGGAGCAGAACGAACTCTGGGGTGACGCCTATCTCGACATCACGACCCGTCAGGACATCCAGAAACACTGGATCCGTGTCGAGGACGTCCCCGAGATGTGGGACCGCTACGACGAGGTCGGCCTGACGACGGTCCAGGGCTGCGGTGACTCCGCCCGGAACGTCCTGGGCTGTCCCGCGGCCGGACTCGACGACCACGAGTGCTTCAACGCACAGCCGGTCATCGAGGCCGTCTCGGACTTCTTCACCGAGAACCGCGAGTACGCCAACCTCCCGCGGAAGTTCAAGATCACGATCACCGGCTGCGCTCACGACTGCGCGCAGTCCCAGATCAACGACGTCGGCCTCGTCCCCGCGAAGAAGGAGGTCAACGGCGAGCACCTCTACGGCTTCCACGCTCGCGTCGGCGGCGGCCTCTCCGACGGTCCCCGGATGGGATCCGAACTCGACGTCTTCATCAAGCCCGAAGACGCCGTCGAGTTCTGCCGCGCCGTCGCTCAGACGTTCAAGGAGATCGGCGACCGGAACAACCGTGGCGTCTGCCGCATGCGCTACCTCGTCGAACAGCTCGGTCCCGAGAAGTTCGAGGAGGCCGTCCGAGACCGCTCTACGATCGACCTGCCGACCGGCGGCCAGAACCTGACCGTCGGCTATCAGGGCGACCACGTCGGCGTCCACGACCAGAAACAGGACGGGCTCAACTACGTCGGCTTCAACGTCATCGCCGGCCGGATGGGCGGCGACGAGTTCGCCGCTGCCGCCCGCGCCGCTGAAAAGTACGGCACCGAGGACGCCTCCGTGCGCCTCGCGACCGACCAGAACTTCCTCGTCACGCACATCCCCGACGAGAACGTCGACGACCTCCTCGCGGAGCCGTTCGCTCAGGAGTACAGCCCCGATCCGGGGCCGTTCTCCCGCGGTGCGGTCGGCTGTACGGGCAGCGAGTTCTGTAACTACGCCATCATCGAGACAAAAAAGCGTACCAAGCGCTGGGCCCGCGAACTCGACGAGCGCATCAACGTGCCCGACGACATCGAGGCCATCCGGATGCACATGTCCGGCTGCTCGGCCTCCTGTGCCCAGCCCCAGATCGCCGACATCGGCTTCCGCGGCGAGACCGTCAAACTCGAGGACGAGAACAGTACCAACGCCGAGGGCGACAATATCGTCGAAGGGATGGACTTCGGTCTCGGCGGCTCGCTGGGAGCCGACAACGAGTTCCTCGATTGGGTCGAGAACGCCGTACCTGCCGACTCCGTGATCCCTGCCCTCGAGCAGCTGTTCGAGGCCTATGCCGCGGATCGCGCCGACGGCGAGAAGTTCTACGAGTGGTGTCGCGGCGTCGACAACGAGCGACTCCGGACGATCATGCAAGGGGCGGACGCGCCGGTTGCACGGGGTGTTGCCCATGGGGACTGATAGCGAGGACGAACGCAGTGAGTCCTCGAAGAAGCGAGCGGGAGCGGAGCGACACGAGAGCCGCGAGGACGAACGTCGCTTCCCGCACGTTCCCGAATCGAGCGACGATGACGACGCCGTGATGGTTCCCGAAGCCAGCGGCGGCGCGTCCCGTTCTCGAGAGAACACGGATCACGCTCGAGAGGGTGCAATTCGCACCGACGGCGGCAGTGGTTCCGGCGATGCCAGCAGCGGCGATAGCTGCTCGCCGAACACCTGCACCTGCGGCGAGAAGACCGGTGCCGACGCCGAGTCGGAGACGCCGCAAGTCGCAACTGACGGTGCGGGCGTGGCAAACGTCGACGAGATGGGCGAGCTCGGCGACCTCGAGTTCACCGAGCCCGCCGAGAACGTCAGTCAGGACGTCGATAACGGCTCCCCCGACGCACGCGTCGGGATTCCCGACGGCGTCGACCTCGAGACGCCGGAGTACTCGATCCGGTCGCAGATGAACGACATCGAGACGCCGGACGAGAAGACCTGGTTCATGGAACTGGACGAGGCCGTCATCGACGAGGGTCGCTGTATCCAGTGTGGGACTTGCGTCGCCGCCTGCCCGTCGGACTCGATCGGGATCGGCGACGATGGGGAGCCGGAACTCGTCAAGATGTGCACCGGCTGTTCGATGTGTTGGGACTTCTGTCCCCGCGGCGGCCTGCGCTACGAGCGCCAGTGGAAGATCACCGGCGGCGACGACAACGTCAAGGGTGCCGGCGACCCGATCACGGAGTTTTCCGCGAAGGTCGAGGACGACTGGACCGACAACGCCCAGGACGGCGGCGTCGTCACCGGCGTCCTCGCGACGCTGCTCGAGGAGGGCGAGATCGACGGCGCGCTTGTCGCCACCGAGAGCGAGGAAGAGGAGTGGAAGGCCGAGAGCTACCTCGCGACGACGACCGAGGACCTCATCGAAAACGCCGGAACCGTCTACAACCAGACGATGGCGCTGGGGAATCTCGACCTGGATCAGTGGGAGCACAAGCTCCCCGACAAGTCCTGGGACGAACTCAGCATCGCGATCGTCGGGACGCCGTGTGAGATCGAGGGAATCCGTGCCCTACAGGACTTCGAATGGGACTATCAGGCCCAGAACGAGGGCATCCGCGCGGTCGACTACACGATCGCGCTGATGTGTACCAAGAACTTCAACTACCACAGCCTCATGGGCGAGCAGTTGGAGGAACAACGCGGCATCTCCCCGTCGGAGATCGGCAAGATGGACGTCCTCAACGGAAAGATGATGGTCTACGATCACGACGGCGAGATGATCGTCGAGGAGGATATCGAGAACTTCCACGACGCCGCCCTCAAGGGCTGCGACGAGTGTGCCGACTTCACCGGCTTCTGTTCGGACATCACCGTCGGCTCCGTCGGCTCGAGTGACGAGTACTCGAGCGTCATCATCCGGACCGAGCAGGGGATGAAGGCGTGGGAGCTGACCGAGCCGAACCTGGACTACCACGACCTCGAGGACAAGTCCGCGGTCGGCAAACTCCAGGGCTGGGACAAGAAGAAGGCCTTCGAGAGCCTCGAGCGCCCCTTCGACCCCGACGCCCCGCGGTTCATCGAGTACACCGACCACGCCGAGAACTACGGCACGGCGCTCAACCCCCACGATCAGGGGCACTGACCGACGCCGCCTCGCAGCCGCTGTTCTCTGCTATTCGTTCTCCATCGTCTTCTCGAGACGGCCGCTGCTCGCGCGTCTCGTCCGGAACCGACTCGTGAAAAGGGGTTGAAAGCCCCAGTTCGCTTCCTCCGTTCGTCTCAGTAGCAGATTCGGCGACGGTGTGTCAGCTTGATCCGCCTCCGGGCCAGTAGTCGACGCCGGACGCAGATCAATCGAACGTGTGTGGACCGTTCGCATAGTCTTTGGGCCGACCTATACATGCGAACGATACCCACACCACTATCTCTCGAGTTCGCCGGTCCGCTACCGTTTCGGGCTAACGTATTTATGTCGGATCGTGCTAGATACTCGCACACTTACGGGATCGCATAGCGTGAATGAGCTCCCAGATGCAACGCGTCCCCGTTGCGGTGCATCGACGGTGTACGGCGACCCCGCAAGTGTATCCCTCCCTCCCATTTCTCACAGTATCGTCCGGGTGTGATGCGAGCGTCTCCCTCCGAGCCGAGCGGATCGACGAGTGCTGATTGGTTCCCTCAGAGTATCACACCGGACTGCAGTATCGCGATCAGAACGGTCAGCACCGGAATCGCGAGCACCGTCGTCAGGAATACGCACGTCGAGACGTACTCGGAGACGAGTACGCCCTCCGAGCGGGCGCTGCCGGCGAACTCGATGACGAGGATCAGCGGTGTCACGGCGGCCGGCATTGCCGTCTCGAGCACGAACACGCGCGCGACGGTCGGGTTCTCGAAGCCGATCAGAAGCGCGATACCGAGGCCGACGACGGGCGCGAGGCCCATCTTGAGCGCCGTCGCGGGCCAGGCTCGAGAGGCTGCGGATGCGGTATCGGCTCTCGCGAGCTGAATGCCGAGAATGAGCAGCATCAGCGGGATCGAGGCGTCGCCGACGAGTTGCAGCGTCTCCATCGCCGCCGTGTCGGCGGGCGGGACGATATCCAGCGCTCGCGCGAGCAGTGCCGCGATAACGGCGTAGGCCAGCGGAATGTAGAACACGCGGCGAACGCCTTCGAGGCCGGCGGATCCGCTGCTCCGGGAGGCGACGTAGACGCCGACGGTGTACATCAGCACGGACTGGACCGAGAGGAAAAGGACGGCCGTCTGGCGGCCGACCTCGCCGAACGCGAAGTCGGAGACGGGGATACCGAGGTTTCCCGAATTACAGAAGATCGCGACGAGGACGAGGCCGCTCAGCGCCGGCTCCCGCTCGCCGATGGCGCGACCGGCGACCTCGGCGATCCCCCACATCGCCGCGGTGAAGAGACCGATCCCGACCGTGACTCGCAGCAGCGTCGCTGCCTCGAGCTCGGTGACGGCGAGACTGTGGAAGACCAGCGCGGGTGCTAACACGTAGACGACAGCCGTGTTCAGCGGCTCCGGATCGATCTCCTTGACCGTGGCCAGCACGTAGCCGACGGCCGCGATAGCGACGATCGGGCCGATCGCGGAGCCGAAGATACCGAGTAGATCGGCCATCGATCAGTGCTCGACCTCGCGTTGCAACGGTTGACTCGAGGGACTCGGCGACAGGACGATAGTCGCGTACTGCATTCGCAACCAGATACTCCCTGCGCCCGATATGGGAGTTGTGATTCCGTCACCGTACCCGCACAACCTCCCAGAAATAACCGACACAGCTGGTCGCTTCGTTCCTCGAGGACGCTGATTCGGTCACCTGGCCCGGAATTCGTCGTTTACGTTATAGTCACGAGATGAAGATATGACGGGAGAACGCGCTTCTCAGATAGCGCTATTCGGCAGTCACAACGGTCTGCTTCTCGTGGCTGGCCGGCTCGTCCCGCTCTCGCTTTAAGTGTCTCTGGTCATAAGATGAAGATACGACGGACGAACGGATCCTTCTCGAGCCAGTTTCCACCGACTATAGTAGCCACTGAAACGATCCACACACTGCTCGCAGAATCCGCGGTTCTCGCTCACTCTGTTCGCTCACGGCTCGCTTCGCTCTCCGTTCGCGTCCTCGCGGTTCTCGCTTCACTCTGTTCGCTCCGAACCGCGCCTCGCTCCGAACCGCGCCTCGCTCCGAACTGCGCTCCCGTCGTGCGATCAGGTGTGCAGTGACTGTCAGTAGCTACTATATCACTGCCTACCGGTCCGAGATCGGGGATCACACGGCTGCGCTGATGTAGTGCCGAGAATGAAACGGATCACTCGAGTCGCTTCAGCGGATTTATTTCGGGGACGCGGCAACCTCGACCATGGCATCCGACGCGCTCATTCGCGTTGCAACCCCGGCGGACGCGGCTACCGTCCGCGATATCTACGCGCCCTTCTGCGAGTCGACGGCGGTCACCTTCGAAGAGACCGTTCCGTCGGTGGCCGAGATAACCGATCGGATCGAGTCCACCCTCGAGCGCCATCCGTGGCTCGTCTGCGAAATCGCTGGCGACGTCGTCGGCTACGCCTACGCGGGGCCGCTGCGGAAGCGCCGCGCCTACGAGTGGGTCGTCGAGCTCTCGATCTACGTCGCCGACTCGGCCCGGCGGACGGGTGTCGGCCGCGCGCTCTACGAGTCGCTGTTCGCCGTCCTCGAGCGACAGGGAATCCGCGACGCCTACGCCGTGACGACGGTCCCCAATCCCGAAACGGAGCGGTTCCACGAGCGGATGGGATTCGAGCGGCTGGTCGACTTTCCGGGAATCGGCTACACGCAGGGCGAGTGGCAGGACGTTGCCTGGTGGCGGCGGCCGCTCGCCGAGAAACCCGCGACGCCCGAGCGCCCGCGCTCGTTTCCGACGGTTCGCGAGGACGACGATTGGGAATCACTCGTGCGGTCGGGCGAGGACGTGCTCGAGCTGTCCTGATTCCAGCCGACCCGATTCAGCCGTCTGACGACTCAACAGTCCAGTCGATTCGCCAGCTCCCCGAGCCCCTCGGTGATCAGGTCCGGCTCCGCGCCGAAGGGCTCCCAGGGGTTCCCCTTTCGGTCGAGCCAGACGCCCTGCATCCCCGCGTGGATCGACCCCTGAACGTCGAACCACAGCGCGGAGACGTGGGCGATCTCCCCGATCGGCGTCCCCGTCCGTCCGGCTGCGTGACGGTACAGATCTGGATCGGGTTTGAACGTCTCGAGTTCGTCCGCGCTGATAGTATCGACGAGGAGGTCGTCGATTCCGGCGTGGTCGACCATCGACTCGAGCATCGCCGGATCGCCGTTCGAGAGAACGTACGTATCGTAGTCGGCCTCGTGCAACCGCTCGACGCTCTCCCGAACGTCGTCGAAGACCTCGAGCTCGTGATAGACCTCGAGGATCGCTTCGCGTTCCTCGGCCGGGAGGTCGATCCCGTGGGCCGCCAGGGCGTACGCGAGCGCGTCGCGGTTGATCTCGTAGAACGTCTCGTACTCCTCGAGGTGGTTCGCGACGAGCGTGTACTGCATCGACCGCTCCCGCCAGGTCTGCGAAATAGGGGCCGGATCGTCGATCTCCGCGTGCTCCGCGAGAGCAGCCGCGGTCGCGTCGACGTCGACGAGCGTGCTGTAGGAGTCGAACGTGACAGTCCTCACACGGTCGGGATCGAACGTCATGGCGGCCCCTACGTCGCGGAACGCAAAGAACGTGGACCGTTCGTTCCGCCACTGAATCGGTCGAACGGCGGTTCGAGACGGCTACCTGACCGAAGCCGCTTAGTGCGAACACCGACTAATATCCTCCGTGAATCCCTCGAATTGGCGGACCTACCTCGTGACGCAGGCGTCGCTGTCGGGCGACCGGACGACGCCCGAAATCGTTCGCGCGGCCGTCGACGGCGGCGTCGACGCCGTCCAACTGCGCGAGAAAGAGACGAGCGCCCGCTCGCGGTACGAACTCGGCCTCGAACTGCGCGAACTCACGGCCGAGGCGGGCGTCGATCTGATCGTCAACGACCGGGTCGACATCGCGCGAGCGATCGACGCCGACGGCGTCCACGTCGGCCAATCAGACCTCTCGGTCGCGGTCGCCCGCGACCTGCTCGGTTCGGATGCGATCGTCGGTTGTTCTGCGTCGACGGTCGCGGAGGCGCGGGAGGCGGAAGCCGATGGGGCGGACTACCTCGGCGTCGGAGCCGTTTACGGAACGTCCTCGAAGGACGTCGACCCGGACGAGGATGGAGTCGGTCCGGAGCGAATCGCCACGATCGCCGACTCGGTCTCGATCCCGACCGTCGGGATCGGCGGCATCACGGCCGACAACGCTCGGCCGGTCGTCGACGCGGGC
>NZ_JAQIVI010000654.1 GCF_028618695.1 Natrinema soli
GCCGATCCTCGCCGCACTCGAGGGACTGCTCGCGGGCGATCGGCTCGTCCGCGGAAACTGCGACGTGCCCGTCCCCTGCGGGGCCGTCGGCTGGCTCTCCTACGACGTGGCCCGCGAACTCGAGACCCTGCCCGACGCTGCGGTCGACGACCGAGGGCTTCCCCGTCTCGAGGTCGCGGTCTACGATCGGTTCGCGGCCTGGGAGGAGCCTACCGACGGCGATGTACCGCTGCGGATCACGGCCTGTCCGCGGATCGGCGATCCTGACTCCGACTCCGACTTCGATCCCGAGAGCGCCGAGGAACCGACCGATGTCGCCCTCGAGTCAGCCTACGAGCGCGGCCGCGACCGGACACTCGTAGTCGCCGAGGCCGTCCGCGACGCCGATCCCGGCATCGGCGATCCACCCGTCTCGAGCCCGGAAGCGACGTTCGAGAGCGACTGCGGTCGAGAGACGTTCGCCGATCGCGTGCGGCGGGTCAAGGAGCACGTCCGCGCGGGCGACACCTTCCAGACGAACGTCTCCCAGCGGCTGGTCGCGCCGGCCGCGGTCCACCCCGTCG
>NZ_JAQIVI010000655.1 GCF_028618695.1 Natrinema soli
GCCTCCCGGGCGGCCTCGCGTTCCTCGAGCAGGTCGGCGTACTCGGCGGCCGGCGCGAGGGCCTCGCGAGCGCGCTCGAAGTCCGATTCGCTGAGCCGGCGCTTGTCGATCGCCTCGAGGGACTCCTCGAAGGACTCGTACGCGACGAGGCCGTCGGAGAGACTCGAGACGAGCCCGTCGAACTTCCCCTCGAGTTCGATGTAGGCCTGGAAGTTCTCCTTGCCGGTCCCGGTCGCTCGGTCGACGTAGTCGTCCAGTAGTTTCGTCGCGTCGCGGTGGGCCGCCGCGACTTCCTCGACGGTCTCCTCGCCGTGCTCCGTGATTCGCCGCTCGGCCGTTTCGAACCGCTGGCGGGCGGCCTCGAGCGCCTCGAGCGGAGCCGGACCATCGTCACTTCCGACGCTGTCGTTCGAGCGGCCATCTGCGGAGTGGACGCGCTCGCTCATCTCACTCGTAGACGGCGTCGGGGTCAAACACTTGCTCGCCGACGTTCTCGCCCGCTATCGTCCGGTAGAAACACGACCGGTGCCCGGTGTGGCACGCGCCGCCCTCCTGGTCGACCAGGTAGAGGAGGGTATCGGCGTCGCAATCGACCCGGACCTCCGCGACGTCCTGGACGTGGCCGCTCGTCGCTCCCTTCTCCCAGAGCTCCTCTCGGCTCCGGGAGTAGTAGTGCGCTCGGCCGGTCTCGCGGGTCCGCTCGAGCGCCTCCGGCGAGACGTACGCGAGCATGAGAACCTCGCCGGAGTCGGCGTCCTGTGCCACGGCGGGGACGAGTCCTTCCTCGCCGAAGTCGACCGAAACGTCGTCGTCCATACGCGCAATATCGTTCGTCCGAGCGATAGGTCTTTTGCCGCGAACCGCTCGCTGTAGGCGCGTCGAAAAATCGAGCGAATCGCCGCTACCGGCCGTTCCAGCTCCAGCGGCCGATGACGATCAGTGCGACCATGGACAGCAGCAAGCCGAGCGTGATGGCGACCGTCGATGCCGCCGCGATGAGTCCCGGAGCCAGCATCAGCCCGACCACCAGCAACAGTAACCCGAAGATCGAGACGAGGGAGAGGCCGATCCCCTCGCGAATCCCCCACCTCGTCTCCGCGGCGTCCTCGAGGGCGCTGTCGGTCGGCTGCTGTACGTGACTGTGCTCTGGAATTGTCATGGCGTTCCCCTCCTCCTAGAGAGAGGCTCCCGACGGAGATAAAGCGCGCTCACGAACGGACGGATTGTCCGATCAACGGGCGGTTCGCGGCCGCCGTTGAGTTTGGCGACGAACGGGACGCAATGATCCTCGTCGGTGGTGACGACGATTTCGATGATCTCACGCTCGAGGTGTCGTGTGAGCGGTTCCGTGATCGCGGCGTGTGAGTCGGCCGGTCGAGACGAGGAGACTCGATCGATCGAACCGAGATGAAAACGAGCGCCGTGTCCGTACCGATTCGTCCGTTCGAGACCGCTCAGCTCTGGCCGTTCAGCGTGATGTCGCTGACGCCGATGACCCGCTCGTCTTCCTCGAGTTCCGTCTTCGCTTCCGCGGGAACGTCGCTGTCGACGTTGTAGACGGTCAGCGCTTCGCCGCCGATGGTCTCGCGGGCGTTGAACATGCCGGCGATGTTGACGCCGTGTTTGCCCATCACGGAGCCGATGAGGCCGATGACGCCGGGCTCGTCGGTGTTTCGGGTGACGACCATCCGGCCGTGGGGGATGGCGTCGACGCGGTAACCGTCGATGCGGACGATGCGCGGGTCGTCGCCGGCGAAGAGTGTCCCGTCGACCGAGACCTGATCGTCGTCGTTGCTGACGGTCACCGAGATCAGGCTCTGGAAGTCCGCCGCCTGACGGGTCTTGGATTCGGTGACGTCAACGCCGCGGTCCTCGGCGATCTGGGGGGCGTTGACGGCGTTGACCTGCCACTCGAGGGGTTCGAAGACGCCCTTGAGCGCGCTCGCGGTGACGAACTCCACGTCCTCGCCAGCGATGTCGCCCTCGTAGACGACTTCGACGTTCTCGATGCGGCCCTCGAGCAACTGCGCGGCGACCTTGCCGGCGGTCTCCGCGAGGTCGATGTAGGGCTCGACGCGGGGGAACGCGCTCTCGTCGATCGACGGCGC
>NZ_JAQIVI010000656.1 GCF_028618695.1 Natrinema soli
TCGCGTCGACGCTGCCGCGACCCCAGAGGACCTCGTCGTCGCCGGTCTCCTCGACCTCGACGGGGATGTCCCCCGGCACGGTGTCGATGTGTGAGGTCAACAACACGGCGTCGTCCGCCGGCGCGCGGACGTTCCCGACCGCGTCGATCCAGACCGCTCGGTCGTGTGCCTCGAAGAAGTCGACGAGGCGCTTGGCCGCCTCCCGTTCCTCGCGGGTGGGCGACGGGATCGAAACGAGATCGACCAACAGCTCCCGGGCGTCCGCCGCCGTCACGTCCGTCGGTTCGCTCGAGTTCGCGTTCATGATTCGGTGTCGGATGCGACGACCGCTGTCAGCGCGTCCACGAGCTGGTCAGCCTCCGTCTCGTCGATCACGAGCGGCGGGAGTAGCCGCAGCACGGTCCGGCCCGCGGGGAGCGCCAGCACCTGCTGATTCATCGCCAGATCGCGGGCGACGCGGTTCGCACCGCGTTTCAACTCGACGCCGACGAGCAGCCCGTCGCCGCGGATCTCGCGGACCTCGTCGCCCAGCG
>NZ_JAQIVI010000657.1 GCF_028618695.1 Natrinema soli
GCGAAGCGTCGGCGTGCCGATGACGACCGCGTACTCGCAGTCGGTCGCCAGCCTGTCGAGCGCGTCACCGACCGACAGCCCCGTCCCCGATGCGAGCCAGTCGCCGTCGACCCCGAGGTCGTAGGTGACGTCCCCGCCGAGCGTGATCGATTCGCGCGCCTGCGCGCCGTCCGCGATCGTCGCGTCGTACCTGACGACCCCGACGCGGCCTCGCTCGGAGAGCCGATCGACGGTTCGATCGACGACCACCTCGAGCGCGTCGCCGTCCGCTCCCCCGTCGCGAACACCCAGTACGTGCATGTTCGAACGATAGGGCGGTTGGGATTTGTAGCTGTCGCCGGAAAGTCCCACCCGGGAGAGCCAGTCCGTTCTGGTACCGTGCGACGGAAAACAGGTCGTGAACGAGTGGCCCGGGATTTTGGGCGTACACCGCAAACGTTCGATATGCCCTTCCGAATCGGCTTCACGGGCGACGTGATGCTCGGGCGAGTCGTCGATGACCGCCAGCGCAGCCGATCCGTTGCCGCCGTCTGGGGGACCGTCCTCGAGCGACTGCGCTCGCTTGACGGACTCGTGATCAACCTCGAGTGCGTGCTCTCGACGCGTGGCCGGGAGTGGCAACGTACTCACCGACCGTTTCACTTCCGGGCCGATCCCGACTGGGCTGTTCCTGCGCTCGAGCGCGTGGATGTCGATATCTGCGCGCTGGCGAACAACCACGTCCTCGACTACGAGGACGTCGCGCTTCGGGATACCCTCGCGGCGCTCGATGCGGCCGGCATCGCTCACGCGGGTGCAGGCGAAACGATCGGCGAGGCCTTCGAGCCCGCGATTCGGACGGTCGGCGGCTCCAACGCCGGCGACGGTGAACCGAAACCGAACGCGGACAGCGACAGTGGACTCGACGTGGCGGTCGTCTCCGTTACTGACAACACGCCGGAGTACGCGGCCGACGAGGACTCGCCGGGGACGGCCCGGATCGAGATGGATGTCAACGATTCGGACTCGCGGCGGCTCGTATCGGATTCGCTCGAGCGCGCACGTGAGACAGAGCCCGATCTGCTGGTCGCCTCGCTGCACTGGGGGCCGAACATGGTGACGGAACCGCCCGAATCCTTCCGAGAGTTCGGCCGCTGGCTGGTCGAGGAAGGCGTCGACACCGTTCACGGTCACAGCGCTCACGTCTTCCAGGGGATCGAAATCCACGAGGGAAGCCCGATCATCTACGACGCGGGAGATTTCGTCGACGACTACCGAGTCGACGACGAATTGCGGAACGATCGGAGCTTTCTGTTCGTCCTCACGGTGGCGTCCGACGGGCAGCCGACCGAACTCCGATTGCAGCCGACCGAGATCCACGACTGTGCAGTCCACGAGGCAAGTCAGGCGGCCGCCGCGTGGTCTCGCGAGCGGATGCGAGAGCTGTCCGCACCCTTCGGTACCGACTTCGACCGCGACGGCGACGCGCTCGTCTGCTCGCTCGAGACGTAGGCAAACGACCGGCCCGGTTGCGTCGGCAACGGACGTGTTCGGTCCGGCACTCGAGGGGTGTGTCACCACGCCATCCGGGCAGTTGGCAACCCTTAAGATAGCAACTCCGTTACACCGGTGTAGTATGAAAGTGGTCGTCTCTATCGGCGGGAGCGTCCTCGTTCCCGAACCCGGCGGGGATCGGGTCGCCGAACACGCTGCCGTCATCGAAGAGCTCATCGCGGAGGGCTGTCGGATCGGTGCCGTCGTCGGGGGCGGCGGCGTGGCTCGCGAGTACATCTCGGCCGCTCGAGAGCTCGGCGCGAACGAGATCGAACTCGATCAGCTGGGGATCGACGTGACGCGGCTCAACGCTCGGCTGCTCATCGCGGCGCTGAGCGAGGAGTCCGTGACCGCACCGGCCCTCGATTACGAGGACGCGAGCGAGGCGCTCCGCCGGGACGACATCTGCGTCA
>NZ_JAQIVI010000658.1 GCF_028618695.1 Natrinema soli
GCAGTCCGGCGGCGCACGGTACTGGCGCGCGGTACAACCCGCGAGACCGACGGCGCCGGCCGTTCCCGCGGTACTGAGAAGCGTCCGTCTGGTGAATCGAGCACCGCCGGCTCCCGAACGGCTCCGATCGGCTTCCGCGTCGTCGGCGTTCCGATCCGAACTCACGTCCCGTTCGGGGGACCCGTCTCGAGGGGCGGCGTGCTCGCTCACGCGTTACTCCTGCTGGGCGTCGACGACCGCAACGCCGGCGAGGTTCACGATGTCCTTGACCTCGTCGCCCCGCTGGAGGACGTGAACCGGCTCGTCCATGCCGACCAGCATCGGCCCGATCGCGTCCGCGCCGCCGAGGCGCTGCAGCAGTTTGTAGCCGATGTTGCCCGACTCGAGGTTCGGGAAGACGAGCACGTTCGCGGGCTGCTCGAGGTCCGAAAAGCCGTAGGTCCCCTCGAGGATGTCCTCGACGACGGCGGTGTCGGCCTGCATCTCGCCGTCGACGGGGAAGTCGACTTCGGGGTCGTCCTGCAGCACCGAGGCCGCCTTTCGAGGTTTGCGCGTCCCCTCGTTGTCGACGCTGCCGAAGTTCGAGTACGAGAGCAAGGCGGCGCGCGGTTCGACGTTGAACCGCCGCGCGAGTTTCCCGGTCTGTTTGGTAACCTCCGCGAGGACGTCCTCGTCGGGAGCCTGGTTAACCGTCGCGTCGGCCACGAAGATGACGCGGTTCTTGAACGCGAGCAGGTAGACGCCGGCGGCGTAATCCACGTCGTCGGCGGTGCCGATAACCTGTAGCGGCGGTCGGAGCGCCGACGGATAGTGATGCGAGAGACCGGTCAGGAGCGCGTCCGCGTCGCCCTGCTCGACCATGACGCTGCCGAAGTAGTTCGAGTCCCGCTCGACGAGTTCACCGGCCTCGCTCCGCGTGATGCCCTTTCGAGAACGGAGCTCGTGAAGCCGGTCGGCGTACTCCTCGTAGTCGCCGACGGTCGGATCGGCGACGGTCGGATCGAAGTCGAGGCCCAGATTCGCGGACGTCTGCTTGATCTCGTCCTCGTCTCCGATGAGGATGGGGAGGGCGATCCCCTGCTCCTGGATCTGGTAGGCCGCCCGGATCATCTTCTCGTTCTCGCCCTCTGCGAGCGCGACCGTCTTGGGGTCGCTCTTGGCCTTGTTGAGGACGACGCGCATCATCTCGCGCGATTTCCCGAGGCGGGCCTCGAGCTCCTCCTCGTACGCCTCGAGGTCGATCTCGGTGCGAGCGGCACCGGATTCCATCGCGGCCTCGGCGATCGCCGGTGCGACGCGGAAGAGCACCCGCGGATCGACGGGTTTGGGAATGATGTAGTCCGGGCCGTACTGAATCGCTTCGTCGCCGTAGGCCTTGACGACCGCGTCGGGGACGTCTTGGCGGGCGAGTTCGGCCAGCGCTTCGGCGCAAGCGACCTTCATCTCCTCGTTGATCTCGGTCGCGCGCACGTCGAGTGCGCCGCGGAAGATGAAGGGGAACCCGAGGACGTTGTTGACCTGATTCGGGTAGTCAGAGCGGCCGGTCGCCATGATGACGGTGTCGTCGCGGGCTTCTTTGGCGTCCTCGTAGCCGATCTCCGGATCGGGGTTGGCCATCGCGAAGACGATCGGGTTGTCGGCCATGGACTGGACCATCTCCTGAGAGACGATCCCGCCGATCGAGAGGCCGACGAAGACGTCTGTCCCTTCCATCGCGTCCGTGAGCCCGCCTTCGGGCACGTCGCGGGCGAACTGCCGTTTGTACTCGTTGACGTCGCCCGCCGCAGCGCGCTCCTCGGTGATGATCCCCGAGGAATCACACATCGTGATGTTCTCCTTCTTACAGCCCAGCGAGACGTAGAACCGCGCCGTCGCGATCGCGCTCGCGCCCGCTCCCGAGAACGTGATCTCGAGTTCCTCGAGCGACTTCCCCGCGACGTCGGCGGCGTTGATGAGCGCGGCACCGGAGATGATCGCGGTCCCGTGCTGGTCGTCGTGGAAGACCGGGATGTCGATCTCCTCGCGCAGGCGCTCCTCGACGGTGAAACACTCTGGCGCTTTGATGTCCTCGAGATTGACGCCACCGAAGGTGGGCTCCATCATCTTGACGGCCTCGACGAGTTTGTCGGGATCGGCTTCGTCGAGTTCGATGTCGAAGACGTCGATGTCAGCGAAGCGCTTGAACAGGACGCCCTTGCCCTCCATGACCGGTTTCGACGCTTGCGCACCGATGTCGCCCAGTCCGAGCACGGCGGAACCGTTCGAGACGACCCCGACGAGGTTGCCCTTGGCCGTGTACTGATAGGCGTCGGTTTCGTCCTCGTCGATCTCGAGACACGGCGCGGCCACGCCCGGCGAGTACGCGAGCGAGAGATCACGCTGCGTATTCGTCGGTTTCGTGGTCGAAATCTCTATTTTTCCGGGCGGATCGGTTCGGTGGTACTCCAGTGAATCCTCATCTAATCCCATACCGGGGACACTGCAGGGGACTACTAAAAACAATGCGAAGGGGAGTTTCGACGACTGTCGAAAACACGGTGGCGCGGAAGACGCGATTCCCCGGAAGCAGATACGGTGATTCGACCGTTTTATACGCACCGCGCAAGTGAGAGGAGGTATGGACGTCGCGCTTGGTGGGACCTTCGACCCCGTTCATGACGGCCATCGACGGCTGTTCGAACGGGCGTTCGAACTCGGGGACGTGACGGTCGGGTTGACCAGCGACGAACTCGCACCGAAGTCGCGAGACGTCGACCGACACGTCCGATCGTACGACGAACGCGAGGACGCGCTCGCCACCGAACTCGAGTCGATCGCGGCCGACTACGACCGCGAGTTCGAGATTCGGATGCTCGAATCCCCGACGGGGATCGCGACCGAACCGAAGTTCGACTACCTCGTCGTCTCCCCCGAAACCCGCGAGGGCGGCAAACGGATCAACGAGATCCGCCGCGAGAACGGACACGACCCGCTCGAGGTGGTCGTCGTCCCCCACCTCCTCGCGGACGACGGCGACATCATCTCGAGCACCCGGATCGTCACGGGCGAGATCGACGAGCACGGGACCGTCATCGACGAGTGACGCAAACGACCAACTTCCGTCGGGCGCGCGAATCGTCTCCGCCGCGTGAACTTGATTTTCAGGCCCAGTCGCCGCGTCGTTCCTTCTCGTATTGTCCGCTTATGCGGAATCAGTCCGCCACTGTGCCGGGAAACAGTGAGTGTACGAGAGTGCTACCAGCGCGGCGGTTCGAGCCCCGCCGACTCGAGCAGTTCCTTCCAGCGGGACTGGATCGACAGTCGGGAGACGTCGGCGGCATCGGCGACTGCACCCTGGGTCCGACCGTCACCGGCGACGAGCGAGCCGGCGTAGAGGCTGGCAGCGAGCACCGCTCGCTTCGATCGATCGGCGTCCGGGACGTCTGTGAGGAAGAGATCGGCGGCACACGATCGAGCTTCCGTCGTTAGCTCCAGCCGATCGGCGACGGTCTCGAGTTCCTCGAGCCACGGTTCGTATTCGATGCGATCCCGGGCGCTGTGCATACGTCGGGGTATCGGATCGGACGGGATAAACGTGTGGTCCGACCGCGCGATTTCGCCGGTCGGCCGATACGACCCCGGCACGATCCCGTTGCCCCCAATGGAGTACTACGGATGGCAACGGTTCGCTACGAATATCTCGAAAAACCGGCCGTTCTCCGTCGATTTTACTAGGTAACAACTACTAAACCACCCGTCCACCGAAGCGGTATTCGACGCCAGCCGTCGGTGTCGGTTCACGACGCCTCATGAAAGAGCCAACCTGCAAACTCGTCTGTACTGGCTGCGGACTCGAGATGCCGTATCGGGAGCGGTCGCTGGCCGAGCAGGCCGCGGAACTCCACCAGCTTCGGGATCCGGAGCACGTGACGTTTATCGTCCCGCCGGACTGGTCGCCGGAAGAGCCGGTGAAACGCCCCTGAGACGGACTGCTGTCACTGTGTCCTGGCGCACCCGTCTGGCGGGTCGCGGGTGCGCCGGAACTCTGACGTCCGTATGGCGTGGACCGACAGCTACTTACTCGACTCGAGAAAAGTCGGGACCGGGCGCGGGTAGCCAAGCTAGGCCAACGGCGCAGCGCTTAGGACGCTGTCCCGTAGGGGTCCGCCGGTTCGAATCCGGTCCCGCGCATACTTCTCTGAGCGACTCCGCGAGGAGAAGCATCGCGACGAGGCTTCGAATCAGGGAGCAGCTTCGCTGCGACCGTGGTTCGAATCCGGTCCCGCGCACTGAACGGAGAACTGCGAGCATGACATCCTCCGCGCCCTAAAGGGCGCGGTTTCCTCCGTGGGAGTCTCGGCTATGCCGATTCCCC
>NZ_JAQIVI010000659.1 GCF_028618695.1 Natrinema soli
CTCGAGCCGCCCGGACGCGCGCCGGTCGTGACGAGCACTGTGACGAACGCGGTCGCACCGACCGCGAGCGAGAGGACGACGTCGCGGGCGGGGGTTCCGATTTCGATCCGGTCGGACGCCGGTATCTCCTCGATGACGAGCAGGAAGATAACGAGTACGAGCGTCTCGACCACGAGCTGGGTCAGCGCGAGATCGGGCGCGCTCGCGAGGATGTAGAAGATCGCGATCATGAAGCCGAGAATCGAGAGCGTGAGGACACCCGCCACGTGGGTATCGGAGAGCACGACGGCGAGCGCGCCGACGACCGCGACGAGCAATACGAGCGTGATCGACGGGGTCGCCTCGAGGCCGAACCTGGCCGGTGCGATGGCCCCGGCTGCGACGAACCCCGTGAGGGCCAGCGCGCAGGTCGCACCAAGCGTCCACGACGCGTAGGTCCGGAGGTGGCCGTCGTGGACGTATTCGGCGAACGACCGGCCCTCGTCGGAGAGCCCCTCGACGATCACGTCGTACCACCAGTTCGGGCGGATCGGCGGTGTCGAACCCACGACTCCGCGGATACCGTCGTGGATGCGTCCGTAGAACGGGTACGCGACGAGGCCGACGCCGATCGTGACGGCGCTCATCCCCACCGGCGTCGAGTACGACGTCGGGAGTCCGACGTGCATCTCCTGGGGATCGACCGCCGTCGCCTCGAGGCCGGATTGAACGATCGTATCCACGGCGATCTGGGGGTCGACGCTGACGACCGCGGCGAGCAACGCCAGCACGGCCGGCGGGACGAGCAGGGTGACGGGCGGCTGGTGAACGTGGCCGATCGCCTCGGGCCGCTCGCCGAAGAAGAGCGAGAGGAATCGCAGCGAATAGAGGACGGTAAAGATGCTGCCGAAGACGGCGACGGCCGGATAGAGCACGCCCAGTAACCCGATATCGTGGTGGTGGCTCGCCTCGACGGCGGCCTCGAAGAGCAGTTCCTTCGAGTAGAAGCCGTTGAACGGCGGGATGCCGGCCATGCTGAGCGCGACCACCGTAGTGATCGCCGCGGTTACCGGCAGATCGCGGCGGAGTCCGCCGAGCTTGTCGATCTCTCGAGTCCCGGCCTCGTGGGCGACGATGCCGGCCACGAGGAACAGGGCGGCCTTGAACAGCGCGTGGTTGAGCAGGTGAAAGACGCCGGTCTCAGCGCCGTAGACCGACGTGAAACCGAAGCCGGCGACCATCAGCCCGAGATGGCTCGCCGTCGAGTAGGCGAGCAGTTCCTTGATATCCGTCGACGCGACGGCCATGATCGCACAGACGGTCATCGTCGTCAGGCCGAGCGTCGCGAACAGGAAGAGCCACTCGGGGCCGACGAGCATCGGACGGACGCGGCCGATGAAGTAGACGCCGACCTTGACCATCGTCGCGGAGTGGAGGAAGGCCGAAACGGGCGTGGGTGCCGCCATCGCGTTGGGCAACCAGAAGTGCAGCGGAACCTGCGCGGACTTGGTCCCCGCGCCGATCGCGAGCAACCCCAACACCGGCAGGAACAGTCCGCGCTCTCGGAGGGCCGCCGCCATCACGTCGGGCTCCTCGAGCATCGCGGCGAGATCGAACGCGGCTCCGGGACCGAGCACGTCGCCGGCGACGATCGAGAGTAAGAGGAACCCGACGAGCAAGAAGAGGCCGCCGCCGACGGTGATGAACATGGCCATCCGGGCGGCGTACTGCGAGGAGTCGTCGGCGGTGTAGTAGCCGATCAGGACGAACGACGCGAGGCTGGTGAGTTCCCAGAAGAGGAAGATCGCGACCAGGTCGGCGGCAAGCGCGACGCCGACGATCGATCCCATGAAGGCGAGCAGGGCGGCGTAGTATCTGACGAGGCCGGACTCCCCGTGCATGTACGCCGGCGAGTAGGTGAAGATGAGCGCGCCGATCCCACACGCCAGGAGCGCGAACAGCAGCGCCCAGCCGTCCACGTAGAACCGGAGCGCGATATTGAGAGACGGGATCCACTCGAGGGAGACGCTGCCCTCGCTCCCGTACTGTGTGGCCAGCAGGCCGAACGATGACAGCGCGACGACCGTCCCCGCGAACCCGGTTCCCTCACCGAGAACGCGAAAGAACACCGGCGTGAGTGCTGCGGCGACGAACGGGAGCGCGACCGCGGCGACGACCATCGCCAGGTCGGGAGACATTCAGTACGCCGAGGATAGGAAGAGACCACCCTTAAACGGTTACCTTTCGGTCGGCGGACCGGTTACGGGAATCGCCGTGCCGCGGTGGTGACGGTCTCTCGCGAACCGATCCGACCGTTTCCGATCGGCGAGTCCGACACGCTTATTCGCGAACGGCGACGAATCACGTGTAGTGAGTACCGAGACGCCAGAACCGACCGAAACCGAAGCGTTCGAGCGCGTCTGTAAGACGCTCGTCGAGCGGATCCTCGCCGGCGAGGTCGAGCGCGACGAGGTCGAGAAGGCCAAACTCGAGGCCTGTTCGGAGCATTCGGCACCGAAGGTGCCCAAGAACTCCGAACTGCTGGACTACGCGCCCGAGGAGCACCGCGAGGACCTGGAACCCGTGCTCCAGCGCAAGCCGGTCCGCACGGCGTCGGGTGTCTCGCCGGTCGCGATCATGACCTCGCCCGAGCGGTGTCCCCACGGCAAGTGTCTCTACTGCCCCGGCGGCCCCGACTCCGAGTTCTCGTCGTCCCAGAGCTACACGGGCGAGGAGCCCGCCGCCGCCCGCGGGGTGCAGAACGAGTACGACCCCTACGGACAGGTGACGCTGCGACTCGAGCAACTGCGCCAGATCGGCCACCCCGTCGACAAGGTCGAACTGATCCTGATGGGCGGGACGATGACCGCCCGCAGCCACGACTACCAGGAGTGGTTCGTCAAGCGCGCGCTCGAGGCGATGAACGAGTACGACGTCGACGAGGAGCCCGAACCGGCCCAGGGCGTCAGCTTCGCCGAGGATCCCGAGGAGCACGAGTTCGAGTACCTCGAGGACGTCATCGCGGAAAACGAGACCGCTGACATCCGCAACATCGGAACGACGTTCGAGACGAAGCCCGACTGGTGCGACCCCGAGCAGATCGATCGGATGCTCGATCTCGGCGGAACGAAGGTCGAGGTCGGCGTCCAGACCACGTACGAGCGAATCAACAGGGATATGCACCGCGGCCACGGCGTTCAGGAGTCGATCGATGCCAACCAGCGGCTGCGGGACTCGGCGTTCAAGGTCGGCTTCCACATGATGCCGGGTCAGCCCGGGATGTCGAAAGAGATGTGTCTCGAGGACTTCCGGCGGCTCTTCGACCAGGAGCAGTGGAAGCCCGACTACCTGAAGATCTATCCGACGCTCGTGGTGCGGGGCACCGCGACCTACGACTGGTGGCACAAAGACGAGTACGACCCGCTCTCGAACGATGAGGCCGCGGATCTGATCGCGGAGATAAAGGACATGATTCCCCGCTACACCCGGCTTCAGCGCGTCCAGCGGGATATTCCGGCGGACTTCATCGACGCCGGCGTCTGGAAGTCCAACCTCCGACAGCTCGCCCGCCAGCGGATGGACGAGCACGGCTGGACCTGCGACTGCATCCGCTGTCGCGAGGCCGGGATGCACGACGACGAGCCGGACGACATCGAACTCGACGTGATGAGCTACGAGGCCTGCGGCGGCACCGAGCACTTCATTTCCTTCGAGGACTTCGAGAAGGACCTCCTCGTCGGCTTCTGCCGGCTCCGGTTCCCGAATACGCCGGTCCGGCCCGAACTCGAGAACACGGCGCTGATCCGAGAACTCCACGTTTACGGCTCGGAGGTGACGGTCGGTGACGAGAGCGAGACGGACCAGCACCAGCATCGGGGCTACGGCCGCCGTCTGATGGACCGCGCCGAGGAGCTCGCCGCCGACGCCGGCTACGACAAGCTGAGCGTGATCTCCGGTATCGGCGCTCGAGAGTACTATCGGAACAAGCTCGGCTACCATCAGGACGGCCCGTACGTCAGCAAACGCATCTAATTCCCGCTCGCGCCGCCGTTATTATTTTCTGACGGTGGAGAGGGTGTAGTCTATGCTTCCGACACCTATCGGCACCGTTGTCAGCTCCCCACTCCGACAGTGGCACACCGTAATCACCTCTCGCTCGAGCGCGCCGGTTCCCACCACGTCGCTCGGTCCCCCTGGAGCGACCTCGTCGTCGCTGGTGGCGACGAGAGAGAGCTGCGGCCCGAGGATCGGAATCGCGACGAGGACCAGCGCCCGAAAATCGGCCCCACGAGCCCGAGGGCTGCGCCGACAACGATGGCAGCGACGAAGCCGACCAACGCGACGGCGATGACTTCGTTCTTTCAAATGATCGTACACGGAGCTGGATAATTCAGTCCAATGACGTTTCGGAACGGTGACGACGGATCGATATCGATCCCGCCGGCGACCGGGGAACTGTCGATTCAGACGGCGAGGACGGTATCCACCACCAGCATGACCGAGAACCCGAGCACGAACGCCGCCGTCGCGGTGTCCGCGTAGCCGTGGCCGTGACTCGAGGGGATGAGTTCTCGGAAGACGACGGCGATCATCGCGCCCGCGGCGAAGCCGGCGGCGACGGGGAAGAGGCCGGAGACGACCGCGACCAGCGAGAAGCCGATGGCCGCGGCGATCGGTTCCGGCACACCGCCCGAGATCGTCGTGTAGAGGAGCGTTCGCGGTGCCGAGACCCCGGCTCTGACCGCGGGGACGGCCATCGCGAACCCGTCGGGGACGTTCTGAACGGCGATCGCCGTCGCGATGGCGATCCCGAGTGCCGTTTCGCCGCTGGCGAACGCGATCC
>NZ_JAQIVI010000066.1 GCF_028618695.1 Natrinema soli
CCGCCGGGTCTGCGGGGGCGGCGTCCACCGGCACCGAATCGGGCGAATCCGGGGTCCCACGTCGCGGCGGCGACCCCTCGAAGGGGTTGTTCGCCAGGCTCAAGCGACTCCTCTCCTGACCGGCGTCGGCCCATCGCCGCCGTCGTCTCACTCGTTCCGCGGCGACGGGTTCTGCAACACCGACAGCTATCAGACTCGCCGTGATAGACCTCGCCATGCCTCGAGACGACACCCTCGTTGGCGTCGACTCGCGAACCGTCGAAACGGACCGACTCGAGACCCACTACCTCGAGTCGGGCGGCTCCGATCGAGCCGCCGACGAGGGCGAGACCGTTCTCTTCTGCCACGGCAACGTCTCGTCCTCCCGGTTCTTCGAGGACGTGATGGCCGACTTGCCCGCCCGTCACCGCGCGATCGCGCCCGATTTTCGAGGGTACGGCGACTCGGAGACGAAACCGGTCGACGCGACGAACGGTCTCGGCGACTTCGCGGACGACCTCCGCGCGTTCGTCGACGAACTCGGCCTCGCGGAGCCGCTCGTCATCGTCGGCTGGTCGAACGGCGGCGGGGTCGCGATGCGGTACGCGATCGACCACCCCGAGGCGGTCGCCTCGCTCGTGCTGGTCAATCC
This sequence comes from Natrinema soli, assembly GCF_028618695.1. The sequence goes on from NZ_JAQIVI010000066.1 coordinate 632, forward strand.
GCTCTCGCCGTACGGGTTCGGCGGGACGAAGGATACGGAGGGAACGCCGTGTTTCGGCGACTACGCCGGCTCCGGCGGCGGGATCGGCAACGACGCGTTCGTGGCGGGTCTCGAGGACCGCGACCGGAGTGAGGAGGGACAGACCTCCCCGCGAAAGGTCCTGCGAACGTACTACGTCGATCCGACGCACGAGTTCGATGGCGAGCGCGAGGAATCGTACCTGACGGGGATGCTCGATACGGCGACCGGCGACGGGAACTATCCGGGCGCTTCGAAGCCGAGCGACAACTGGCCCGGCATCGCACCGGGCGAAACCGGGGTGAACAACGCGATCTCGCCGAAGTACTGCGAACTCGAGGCGATCACCGAGATCGATCCCGACGACAAACCGCCCGTGCTGTGGATCCGCGGCGATTCCGATCAGATCGTCTCGAACGCCTCCCTCTTCGATCTGGGCACGCTCGGCCGAATGGGCGAACTCCCGGAGTGGCCCGGCGAGGACGTCTTCCCGCCACAGCCGATGGTCGACCAGACCCGCGCCGTCCTCGAGACCTACGCCGACCGCGGCGGCGAGTTCGAGGAAGTGGTCTTCGGAAACACGGGTCACGCGCCCCACGTCGAGGTTCCCGGCGACTTTCTCGATCGGCTCGAGTCCGTGCTGGAGTGATCGGTCGACAGACGGTCAGGCGACCTCGAGCGTCTCCCGGTCGGCACCCGCGAGTTCGACCAGCGCGTCGGCCTCGAGCAGGTGACACTCTCCGGGGATCACGAGCAGGTGTAGCGGGTCGCCGAACTCCCGGTCCGCCAGTTCGGTCATCGTTCCGGCCTCGACGAGCGGGTCGGGGCTCCCCGCGCGGGCGACGACGACGCCCGCGAGATCGGGGTACTCCGCCGCGAGCAGGTCGGCACCGACGTCGGCGGTCATGTATTCCTCGCGCTCGGCTTTTATATCGAGGTAGACGACGGTGTGCAGCCCATCAGCACGGTTGTCGTCGATCGTCTCCGTGACGCTCGCCGGGAGTCCCTCGGCCCCGTGGGCGTACGGAAACGGAAGGGTGGTTGCCTTACCGAAGCGGTAGTTCTGCAGTCCGGTCAGCGCGCTGGTGGCCGTCTGGGCGGTGACGCCGTGGATCACCCGCGTCTCGATCCCGCGGTCGTGAGCGCGCAGCCGGAGGTCGACGTGGGTCGTCGAAATCATCGTATCGCCCGCCGTCAGGAACGCGATCTCTTCGCCCTCGGCCGCTGCGAGCATGTCGTCGGGATGCTGTTCGACGCCGGCCCGGTCCCGGACCTCGATCTCGAGGTCGTGGTGGGACTCGAGATCGTCGATCGTCGTCCCGATTAGCTGACTGGTGTAGAACTCGGCGTAGACGCGGTCGGCAGCCCGCAAGGCGTCCCGGCCCTCGACGGTGATCGAGCGCTCGTCGTAGAGACCGAGACCGATGAAGGTGAGCATAGGCGGTCGTAGTCGTAGCGCGCGGAATACGTTTTCGAGACGCGCATACCCCTCCCCAGAGTCGGTCGCCGACGCGGACGTCAGAATCCGATGTGGGAGGTCGACGCGGGGCCGTCGTCATCGTCCCCGTCGTCGCCCTCGTCGATCCCGCCCTCGTGGGCGAAGGTCACGGTGTCGTCGGTCAGATAGACGACGCCGTCGTCGACGCTGACGTCGACGGCCGGTAGCGTCGTGTCGGCCGCCTCGCCGTTGTCGCAATAGCCCGAGCAGGAGTCGAACATCGAGCCGTGTTTCGGACAGATGATCTGCCCGTCCCGCATCGCGGCCCCGCGGCCCGTATCGAACCGCTGGGCTTCGTGGGTGCAGCGATTGATCCACGCTTCGACGCCATCCCCGCACGGCACGAGGATCGCTTCGTCCGGTTCGCCGTACTGGTCTCGGATCGTGAACAGCCACGACCGGTTCTCGTGGACCGTCTCGAGGGTCGTGAGCCGTCGGCGCTCGCTCATCTCGTGGGAATACGCGCGCCGAACGGAAAAGCGCTCTCGAGGCTGCGAACGTATTGCCACCGCTGTCGACGGCTCACGGCGGCCGCGATAGGTGGCCGCCTCGCACGGATCGCTGGAACTCAGTTCCGGCGCAACCGCGAACCGGTCCGCGGTCGCGCCGGGACATCGGTACAGCAGGCCGCCTCAGAGCGCGAACGCGATCGGGAGGGCCGGTCGGATCACCAGCACGAGCAGGCCCGCAACGAGCGAGACGAGACCGGTGCCGACGGCGATCTCCTCGCCCCAGGACGGGAGCCGCTCTATCGTGACGATCCCCGTCAGCGCGACCATCCAGACGAGGTTCATCTCGCCGAAGAAGAGCATCGCGACGAAGAAGGCCCCGAAGCAGGTGAGCACGCAGCGCACGCCGTGATACAGTCCCTCTCGAGCCGCGAGGAGGGCCCCGTCCTGATGGAGCGGGACGTCGGCACAACACGTCCGAAGGAACGACCGTTTGAACCCCGAGAGCTGGTAGATCCCGGTGCAAACGAGAACGACGCCGACGACGAGGTGCGTGTACTCGCGAGTAACGCCGTAAATCCCGCCCGGAAGAACCGCCTCGTACAGGAGCGGAACGCAGGCCGTGACCAGCCAGACGGCGTAATAACTCACGAGGAACGAAGCCAGCGCTCGCGCTGCGCCGAGAGCCGACCCCTGATACGCGGCGGCGTACTCCCGGGTGAACCGCGTCATCGCCGGTTGCATCATCGCCCACATCATCACGCCCCACGTGGCTGCGTAGCCGACGACCGCCTCGGGCGTTCCGACGTGGAAGACGCCGCGTTCCATCGCGCCGGGTGCAGTCATCGGGATTTCGGCCGTCGTCAGGAGCCACTGCATCCCCGGCATCGGAACGTGACCGCCGTACAGGAGCAGCCACCAGATCGCGTCGAGGCCGAGCATGGCCGCGACGACGGCGGTCGTTCGATCGAACTCGACGGCACAGCGATCCGTCGCGCCTTCGACCGCGGACCGAAGCAATGCACTCATCGGATGATCCCCCGCTCTCGAGCGCGGCGGATAGACGGCGGGAGTGCAGTCGGAGTCCGGCACATCGCGTTTCGACGGATCGAGGAAGGGCAATTGACCGTCACTATTCGAGCACGTCGTAGCCGGCTCGCTCGATCGCGTTCCGGACATCGGGTTTCGCCGACGGATCTCCGTTGATCGTCACTCGCCCGTTCGCAGCGTCGGCGTCGACCCGGCCGACGCCGGGGAGCGCCGTCACCGCGCCGGTGATAACTATTTCACAGCCTTCACACGTCATATCGGGAACCTCGAGCGTGTATTCGTCCATGCTGCATCCGGACAACGAGTCGATACCGTATAAGTTACCGAAATACTGATATTTTCTGGAGCGAACGGTACGGCAGACTGGAATCGGTCGGGTCGCTCAGGAAGGGGACGCATCTGCGACGGTCAAGCGACGAGGTGGGAGCTCTCCGTTTGGGAGAGGGGAGTCACGTATCACTCCAGCCCACGTAGCCGACGCGCGGTGGCGCGCGCTTGCGGCCGACCGAACGGGAGTGAGGGCGGCCGCCGATGCCGTGCGAGGGATGAGTGAGGGAGCGCAGCGACCGAACGAATCGGCTGGGGAGGGCGTGGCGATTCCCTGTTACCACGATAGCAGGACGCTTCTTTCGCTATGTCTCCGGTAGAATCGGCTGTTCCATTCACTCATCCTCCCAATAGCGATCGTACCGAAACCGAAACGGAAACGAAACGGGATCCAAAAAACGCATTCGAGAACCCAAACCGTCTCGAGTGGTTTTATGCCCGAACGCGCCGGTACCCACCGTATGACCGACGACCGACTGCGCATGACGCCCGGGCCGACCGAGGTGCCGGCGGCCGTCCGCGAGCGGATGAGCGAGCCGACGCCGAACCCCGACGTCGAGCCGGCGTTCTTCGAGTTCTACCGCGACCTCACGGCCAAACTCGAGGCGATCTACGGCGACGACGACGTCGCGATCCTCGGCGGCGAGGGAATTCTCGGCCTCGAGGCCGCCGTCGCGTCGCTGGTCGAACCGGGCGACCGCGTGCTGTGTGTCGCGAACGGACTCTACGGCGAGGGGTTCGCCGACTTCGTCGAGATGGCCGACGGCGAGGCGGTGGTCTGTGACGCGCCGTGGAACGAGCCGCTCGACCTCGAGCGAGTCGAATCACGCCTCGAGGAGGGTTCGTTCGACGCGGCGACGCTGGTCCACTGCGAGACGCCGACGGGCGCGCTCAACGATATCGAACCGGTCCTCGACCTGCTCGACGAACACGACGTCATCAGCGTCGTCGACGCGGTCTCCTCGCTCGGCGGGGTGCCGGTCCCGACGGAGCGAATCGATATCTGTCTCGGCGCCTCGCAGAAGTGTTTCAGCGCGCCGCCGGGACTGACGGTCTGCTCGGTCAGCGACCGCGCCTGGCAACAGATCGAGTCCTTCGAGACCGACAGCCTCTACACCGACCTCGAGCCGTGGCGCGACGCCGCCGACGAGGAGTGGTTTCCCTACACGCACCTCGCCGCGAACCTGTACGGCCTCGACACTGCGATCGACCTGTTGCTCGAGGAGGGCCTCGAGAGCGTCTTCGAGCGCCACGAAGCGGCCGCGCGGCGGTGTCGCGAGCGAGCGGCCGACCTCGGACTCTCGCCGTTCCCCGGGGAGGCGCGGTCGTCACCGACCGTGACCGCACTCGAGGTCGACGGAGGCGCACAAGCACTCCAAGAAACGCTGGCCGCAAAGCACGATATCGTCCTCGCGACCGGCCTCGGCGACCTCGAGGACGACGTCCTCCGGATCGGTCACATGGGACACAACGCGCGCCTCGAGCGCGTCGACCGGACAATGGACGCGCTCGAAGCGGTCCTCGAGTAGGCTCGAGCGCCGGAATTCGAGGAAATATCGCGCCGGTTGTCCGATTCTCGCTGTCGTGATACGTCAGCCCGTATCACTGCCGCACCGGACAGAAACCCGTTTAGGCGGCGCTCACCCACTCGGGATAATGAGTACGAGTTACCGGATCGGACTGGTCGGCAAACCGTCCGTCGGCAAGTCCTCTTTCTTCAACGCGGCGACGATGAACGACGTGCCCGAGGGGGCCTACCCGTTCACGACCATCGATCCCAGCGTTGGCGAGGCCTACGCCCGCGTCGACTGCGCGGCGCCGGAGTTCGACGAGGAGTGTACCCCCAGCGTCGGCTACTGTGCCGACGGGACGCGGTTCGTCCCGACGAAACTCGTCGACGTGGCCGGACTGATCCCCGGCGCACACGAGGGCAACGGCCTGGGCAACCAGTTCCTCTCGGATCTCAACGAGACCGACGTGCTCGTCCACGTCGTCGACTTCTCCGGTAAAACGGACGCCGAGGGCGAAGCGACGGAGGGCCACGACCCCCGGGACGACATCGCGTTCCTGGAGGAGGAACTCGACCAGTGGTATCTGGGCGTCCTCGAGAAGGGAATCACTCGATACGAGACGGGCTACACGACCGAGGACGACGCTATCGAGGAGGAACTCGCCGAGCAGATGAGCGCGTTCAAGACCAGCGAAGACGAGATCAAACGCCTCATTCGGCGCGTCGGCGTCGGCTTCGACCCCGCGGAGTGGGACGCGGACGACCAACTCGAGCTGGCCCGCGAGATCCGTAAAGAGACCAAACCGATGGTCATCGCGGCGAACAAGATGGACACCCCCGAAGCACAGGAAAACTACGAGGAGATCACGGCCGATCCCGACTACGATCACCTGACGATCGTCCCCTGCAGCGCCCACGCCGAAAAGGCGCTGAAGTCGGCCGAGCAGGCCGGCGTCGTCGACTACCGACCCGGCGACGCGGACTTCGACATTCTGAGTGATATCTCCGACGACCAGAAACAGGGCCTCGAGCAGATCCGCGACTTCCTCGGGGAGTTCGGCGCGACTGGCGTCCAGGCGGCCCTCGAAACCGCGCTCTTCGACGTCCTCGGCGTGACGCCGGTGTTCCCCGGCGGCGCGAACGGGCTGGGGAACGAACGCGGCGAGGTGCTGCCCGACTGCTATCTGATCCCCCCGAACTCGACCGCGGAGGACTTCGCCTACAGCCTCCACTCCGACATCGGCGACGGCTTCCTGCACGCGATCGACTGTCGGAGCAACCGCCAGCTCGGCAAGGACTACGAGGTCGAGTCGCGGGACGTGATCGAAGTCATCACGACGAACTAGAGCGACGGCCCGACGGCTCCACCATTCGGCGGAGCCGCTTTCGTCTCACCGTCCCCAGACGATCCGCTGGGCGGCGTCGTCGATCCGCGCCGTCAGGCCTGAGAACCAGGCGCTGGGTGAGATCGCACGGAGTTCGTCTTCGTCGACCTCGATCCGCGCCTCGCCGTAGGGATCCCGGTCGGCCGGTTCGCCTCGCTCGGCGTCGGCGGTCGCGGAGTCGACGGCGACCGACATCGAACACCGTCCGCACGCTTCGCGGTCGTTTCCCATGTGAATCTACGGCACGGTAGGCTCCGTTCACACTTAAACCTGATCGCGGCACCGTTCGCCCGGTGTGCCGACGGACTTTTGTCCGCGACGTGGCATCCATCCACATGGACAACGTCGCGACGACGACTCGCCGTCCGTGGAGGGCCACGCGGCGAGCCGACGGTGCTCGAGAGGACGGAGGACGACCGGCTCATGTCTGACCGAGAGTCAGCCTCCGAGGATGCCGCCGCCGACTCGAGCCCGGAAGCCGAGTCGGCGGCCGCGGACATCCCCGACTGGGACGATGAGTACGTCGATCGTGTGAGCGACCGGCTCATGCACAACTACGACCTCGAGAAGGACCGCACGGTCGAGGGCGAGCGGTTCACGCTGTACGGCCGCATGGATCTCACGAGCCAGAAGCACTTCCTCCATCCGTCGATCTCGCTCGCCGAACACGAGTCGACGGAACACCTGTTCGTCGACCGGGTCGATCGCGTCGACGATCGGCTGCTCGATCGATACGTCGATCTCGGCCACCGGCTGGCCGACGAGTGGCTCGAGCCCGACGAGGAACACTACAGTACCGAGTTCACGTTCGTCGCGGTCGCACCGTCGATCCCCGACGAGATCCGCGGCCGCGTCGCCGGCTTCTCCGACCGGACGCTGCTGAAGTACGGCTACAACGGCCATTACGAGATCAATCTGGCCGTGGTTGCACCAGAGACGGAGGAACTGGTCGCCAGCGAGAACGCCGATATCGCGACGGCCGTCCGGCTCTGGGAGCAGATCGAGCGAAAGAAAGTGGGTATTCTCGGGCTGATCGCCCGGCGGTTGCAGCTCTAGTCGTCGTCAGTCCGTTTCCCGTCGTCTGCGGACGGTTCACCGCCGTCCGCGGCCACGGCTTCGCCGCCGAGGCCGCGACTGGACCTGATGTTGCCGTAGCCCATCCACAGCAGCGACAGCGCCAGTCCGATCAGCGTCAGATTGATCGCGATCTGTCCGCCGCCGGAGATCCACCCCCACATTCCGGGATCGCCGGAGAGGAGGCGAATGTACAGCACCTGATAGAACGCGACCCACAGGAGTCCGAGGACCGTGATGAAGGCCATCAGTGCCAGCGGAACGCCCGTACTGATCAGTTGCTTGCTCCGGTTCCAGTTGGCGAGCCAGACCGTGCCGGTCAGCAGCGCCAGTCCGGCCAGCAACTGGTTCGCACCGCCGAACAGCAGCCACAGGTCCTCCCAGCTACCCGTGCCGAGAAGGACGAAGGCGGCGATGACGACGACGCTCGTGTTGACGTAGCGGTTCGCGCCGTACTCCTCGATGGACGTCTGAGGAGTGCCGACGAGTTCTTCGACCATGTACCGGCTGAGGCGGACGGCGGTGTCCATACTCGTCAGCAGGAAACTGGCGAGTACCAGCGCCATGAACGGCGCGCCGTAACTCTCCGGCAGACCGAAGGCGGTGAGGATCACGCCGCCGCCCGTCGCGAAGTTGGGCAGCGCCGTGCCGATCCCGCCGGCGCCGGCGATCCCG
>NZ_JAQIVI010000660.1 GCF_028618695.1 Natrinema soli
GCCGGGCGGTCGGACGGCACCGCGGGCCTCGTAGGAGCGGTGGAACTCGCCGGGCGGCGTGAACGCGCCGGGTGCGGAGGTGCGCTTGAGGACCGCCGAGATCCGAACGACGTACGCGAACAACACCGCGAGCGGGCTGAACGCGACGGCGAGCGCGGCACTCACGAGAACGAGCAGCCACCCTTCGAAGGCGACCGGCGGGTAGCCGCTCGCGTAGATCATGATGACCAGCGTCGAGAGCAGTATCGCGGCGGTGCCGCTGTAGGTGATCAGCCGCGACAGCCGCGCGAGTTCCCGCTGGAGGTAGATCGTCGTGAAGTACTGCCGCGTCGCGTCCGCAATGACGAACAGTTCCCGGAGCTCCGAGAGCAGCGACGACGCTCGAGCGGGCAGTTCCTCGTCGAACCTGTGCTCGAGCCGGCGGGCCTCGTTGGCCGCGCCGGCGTAGTCGTGGTCGATCGTGGGCAGGACGACGGCGAACACCGACTCGGTCCCGCCGGTAAGCCGCGACGAGAGATCCTCGGTGTGCTCGCGCGTGCGCGAACCGAAGCGACAGATCGACTCGAGGGCGGAGATCGGCGTGTCGGCGGCGG
>NZ_JAQIVI010000661.1 GCF_028618695.1 Natrinema soli
GGCGGCGAGCGGCGCGTGGGAGCTCGCGGAACGCGGCGCGTTCGACGGCGACGAGACAGTCGTCATCGTCAACACGGGATCCGGGAACAAGGAGGCCGACGTGTTGCGTAGCCACCTGATGAGTCAGGGCGTCTAGCGTCGAGCCGGTTTTGCACCGCAATCGGATCTCCGGTCTGTCACCGCAATCGCCCCTCCAATCTGTCACTGCAGCCGGTCACCGATCCGGCGCGGCGCGCGCCTCCGAGTCCCTGGTTGTAGTGATCGGTGCACAGCCCGTGCAGTACCCGGTAATACCGCCGAGTAGAGCCGATCGAACCGGTAGCAGGGGACCGGGCCGGGTAAAAAAACCGAACTCTTTCACCGACAACGTCTTGCCTGCGAGGGGAGTAGTCGAACCGAGTACCAATGTGTGAACATTCACCAGAGTGTTCGAACGGGGACACGTGCCAACTCGTCCTCGAGAACGGGGAGACCGGTCTCGAAACCGCCGAATACTACTGCAAGGCACACCTCGTACTACGGATCTGGGAAGTCGAGAACGACAGCTCGATGCGAGCCGTCAGCGCCGAGCGACTGTGATCGGGTCGGGCGCGCCGATCGGTTGCAGCCGCCCGTAGCGGACCGACTCGTCGTCGGGCGATGTGATCCGGTCCCGATCCTCATCCGATCCCGGGTCCGACGCGCGATCCTCGAGACGGGGGTCGTTTCGTAGCGCTTTTGCTGGTTGTCGGGAAACGACGCAGTATGACTACCCCCTGGGACGACTGGAACCATATTCTCAAGCTCGATCCGGACAAGGAGTTACCGGCGGGCGTGACCTACGGCGATCTCTGTGCGACCGGGACCGATGCGATCGAAGTCGGCGGCACCATGGGGATCACCGAGGAGAACATGAGCGCGGTCATCGAGGCCTGCGCCGAACACGACGTCGCGCTCTATCAGGAGCCGTCGAATCCCGAGGTCGTCCTCGAGAACGACGCGCTGGACGGCTACCTCATCCCGACCGTCTTCAACGCCGGGTCGCCGTTCTGGATCACCGAAGCTCACAAGGAGTGGGTCCGACTCGAGGGGGACCTCGACTGGGACCGGACGACGACGGAGGCCTACGTCGTGATGAACCCCGAGGCCGACGTCGCGGAGCTGACGGAGGCCGATTGCGATCTCGGCGCCGACGACGTCGCCGCCTACGCGACGGTCGCGGAACACATGTTCGGCCAGGAGATCGTCTACGTCGAGTATTCCGGTATGCTCGGCGACGAAGGCGTCGTCGAAGCCGCCGCCGAGGCCGTCGACGAGTCGACGCTGTTCTACGGCGGCGGCATCCACGACTACGACTCCGCGTACTCGATGGCCCGGTACGCCGACGTGATCGTCGTCGGCGACCTCGCACACGACGAGGGCATCGAGGCCGTTCGGGAAACCGTCGCGGCGGCGAACGACGCATAGCTGCGTCCGATGGCCCCGGCAAAGTGGCCTCAACTGTTTTGTCTTTCCGTGTCACACGACCCTGCATGAGTCTCCTCGCCGCGTTCGAGGCGTCGTCGCCGGCGCTCCTCCTCGGGCCAACGCTCGAGGCCCTGCCGTCGATCGACGTCGAACTCGAGCGCCAGTACGCCCTCGATCCCGACCGCCCCATCGCGTTCTGTCGGGTTCACTGTCGCGACCGCGACGGACTCGACCGAGCGCTCGTAGCCGACGATACGATCGCCGAGTTCGAGCGGATCGGCGGTGCCGACGGCGAGAGCCGATACCGGTTGCAACGGAGCGAGACGGACGTCATCGGCGCGTATCGTGCGTGGGTCGACGCTGGCGGCGAGCTACTCGACTGTCGGGGCTCCGACGGGCGCTGGGAGATCGAGATGCGCTTTCCCGATCGCGCCTCGTTCGGTCGCTATCACGAGTTCCTCGCGAACGAGGGCGTCTCCCTCGAGTTACACCGCCTCGCCAATGACGACCGTCAGTACCGGGGCCGCGGATCCACGCTGACCGACGCCCAGCGGGAGGCGCTCGCGCTGGCCTACGAGTACGGGTTCTTCGAGGTCCCCCGCGAGACGGGGCTGTCCGAGATCGCCGCCCAACTGGAGATCTCGAACCAGGCCGTCAGCGAACGGCTCCGCCGCGGGCAGGCGCAGTTGATCGACCAGCAGCTCGTCGAGTGAGGCCGCGCCGGGACGCGGGATCGGCTCATACGGTCTGCTGTAAGTCATTGCCGGTGGGACCGCGACCGTCCTGCGGTCCCACCGGTAAATCGTTACAGCAAACCGTATCACTCCGCGGCCAGGTCCCGCAACCGGGGGAGCACCGCCGTCACGTCCTCGCGGAACACCGCGTCGGCGATGTCGTCACAGGGCGTCGACTCGAGGTTGACGATCCCCACCGTTGCACCGGTCGAGGCGGCCCGTCGGGGGAGCGAGGCGGCGGGTTCGACGACCAGCCAGGAGCCGATCGCGAGGAAGACGTCGCTCTCGCGGGCGAGCGACCGCGCTCGCTGGATGACCGCGCCCGGGAGCTGCTCGCCGAAGAGGACGACGTCGGGTTTGAAGACGCCGCCGCACTTGCAGGTCGGCGGTCGGTCGCCGTTCGCGGCGCGCTCGAAGATCGGATCGCCGTCCCTGCGTTTCCCGCAGTCCGTACAGCGGACCCGCTGTGCGTTGCCGTGTAACTCGAGGACGGTCGGTTCGCCGTCTTCCGCGTCGTCATCGATCGCCGCGGCCGCGTCGCCGTGGAGCCCGTCCGTGTTCTGGGTGAGGATCGCCTCGAGGTCGCCGTCCCGCTCCATCTCGGCCAGCGCCTCGTGGGCCGCGTTCGGCTCGTACTCCTCGTCGAACATCACTCGCTGGAGTTCGACGCGGTCCCGCCAGAACCCCTCGGGATCGCGCTGAAACCGGCCGTAGGCGAACTGTCCCTCGTCGAACCGGTCCCAGACGCCGTCGTCACCCCGGAACGTCGGGACGCCGGAGGGGGCCGAGATCCCCGCGCCGGTGAAGGCGACGACCGCGTCTGCGCTTCGGACGTCGTCGGCGAGTCGCTCGAGGTCGTCCATACGGTCGGAATCGTGCCGGCCCGGCAAAACGGTTCGTCCGGCTTCGTTGCCTGCCGCTTTTCGGACGAGTATTTGTGCCGAATAGCCGCTCAGTACGGAGACGAACGTAACGACCCCCAGACTTTTGTCGAGTCTAGGGGAAGGTCAGTACACGTGAGAGGAATTCCTGCATGACGCGACCGGATCAGAACGGGGGTGCCGTCAAGGAACTCGTCAGACAGCACTGGAACGGGCGCGCGATGACGTTCGATGACGCGAGCCAGCACGGAACCCACAGCGAGGAACAACACGAACAGTGGCTGTCGGTTCTCCGCGAGTGGACCGGCGACGAACCGCTGGCGGTGCTCGATATCGGGTGTGGAACGGGAGTTATCTCGCTGCTGCTGGCGGAACTGGACCACGACGTCACGGGCGTCGACTTCGCGCCGGAGATGCTCGAGCGCGCCAGAGAGAAAGCCGAACGGACGAGCCGATCGGCCGATTTCTACCGTGGAGACGCGGAGGCCCTCGCGGTTCCCGACGACGCCCTCGAACTGGTTACGGCGCGTCACCTTCTCTGGACGCTCCCGAATCCCGAGACGGCGCTCGAGGAGTGGCGGCGGGTCGTCGAACCGGGTGGGCGGATTCTCGTGATCGAGGGCTACTGGAACCACGCCGAACCGTGGGACGAGTACGAAGCGATCCACGACGACCTGCCGATGTACGACGGGCGACCGCCCGAGGAACTGCGTGCGGTCTTCGAACGACACGGCCTCCGAGAAATCGAGCACGAACCGCTCGTCGACCCGGTGCTGTGGGGGCGGGAACCCCGCCACGAGTATTACATTCTGGCCGGCACGGTTTCCAAGTGAGTCGGACGAGTCCGAGACCCGTGAGGCTCGGTGCGAACGACTGCGCTTAAGTTCCGCCTGCGTGAATCGGGTGGTATGCAGGACAGAACCTACACTGCCGACGCCGAGCCGGGCGACGACGCGACGGTCGCCGGCTGGGTCCACGAGATCCGCGATCTCGGAGGCATCGCCTTTCTGATTCTCCGGGATACGACCGGCAAGATCCAGATCAAGTTCGAGAAAGACGAGATGGACGACGACCTGGTCGAGACGGGACTGGGCGTCTCCCGCGAGAGCGTCGTCGAAGTCTCCGGTGCGGTCGAAGAGGAACCGCGCGCGCCGACGGGCGTCGAGATCACGCCCGAGTCCGTCGAGGTCGTCGCGCCCGCCGATCCGGAACTGCCGCTCGATCCCTCCGGCAAGGTCGACGCCGATCTCTCGACGCGACTCGACAACCGCACCCTCGACCTGCGCAAGGACGAGGTACAGGCCATCTTCGAGATCCGCTCGGAGATCATGCGCGCCGTGCGCGATCGGTTCCGCGAGTTCCGCTGTACGGAGATCAACACGCCGAAGATCGTCGCGACCGGCACCGAGGGCGGCACCGAACTCTTCCCGATCACGTACTTCGGCGAGGAAGCGTTCATGAACCAGTCGCCGCAGCTGTTCAAGCAGCTCATCGCCGGCTCGAACGTCGAGCGCGTCTTCGAGATCGGTCCGATCTTCCGCGCGGAAGAACACAACACGCCGCGTCACCTCAACGAGGCCACCTCGATCGACTTCGAGGGCGCCTTTTGCGACCAGAACGACGCGATGGACGTCGTCGAGGGCGTCGTCCGCGCCGCGTACGAAGCCGTCGAAGAAAACTGCGCCGACGAACTCGAGGCGCTCGGTCTCACCGAGGAGTTCGGCGCACCCGAGGAGGCCTTCCCGCGCATCAGCTACGAGGACGCCCTCGAGCGCATCAACGCGACGGGCGAACTCGACGAACAGCTCGTCTGGGGTGACGACCTCTCGACGGAGGCCGAGAAGGCCCTCGGTGACGACGTCGGCGGTCACTACTTCATCACCGACTGGCCCAGCGAGATCAAGCCGTTCTACATCAAGGACCACGACGACGATCCCCAGCTCTCGACCGGCTTCGACCTCATGCACCCGCGGATGGAACTGGTGTCGGGCGGCCAGCGCGAGCACCGCCACGAGAAGCTCATCGAGGGCTTCGAACAGCAGGGACTCGATCCCGACCAGTTCGAGTACTACACCAAGATGTTCAAGTACGGGATGCCGCCCCACGCCGGCTTCGGCCTCGGCGGCGAGCGCCTCATCATGACGATCCTCGGGCTGGACAACATTCGGGAAGCAGTTCTCTTCCCGCGAGATCGTCAACGGTTGAGCCCGTAGGCGAAACCGTCGAGAGCAAGCGAGACTCCCGGCGGTCGTTTCGCGTGACCACCTGCGACTGAGCCCGTCGGGCGTGTCTCTGAGAACCGGCGAGGCTCTCACGCCGCTCGAGTCTCGCGGGATTCTTCCCGTTCGTTTCGAGAATCAGCTGGCGATCCTCTCGTTCGCTACCGTTCAGAACCAGTCGAACCAGCCGCCATCGTCGTCATCACCGTCATCGGCGTCGTCCTCACCGTCGTCGAAACTGCCCGCGAGGTCGTTCATGACGACGGTCGAATCGAGCTAGCTCAGGTGATCGCCGTGGCTCGTGCATCTCGGACGTGCGTCCACGGCGAACAGCGTCAACCCCGCTACTGCCGGCGGCAGCGGCGTGATACGTTCATGCCGTTGTACGGTTCTGCAGAACGAAGAGAGCGTCCGTCGGGTGCCGGGGAGCGGGCCGCAATCGGGACGGAATGGAAGGCGCTCGCCGAGAGACACTCGAGCGCATTCGAGCCCGGCCGACGAGCGTCGGCATCGGCACTCGGTCGGCGGTGGCCGAATGTCGGGCGTTAGAACCAGCCCCAGCCGTCGTCGCCGCCGTCGTCGCCACCGCCGCCGCTGGTACAGGAGCCGCTGTTGATTGCACCGGCGAGGTCCGCGCCGACGGCACTGTCACCCAGATACGCGAGGTGGCTCCCGACGCTGTAGGTCACGTCGACGTCGGTGTAGTTCGCCGCGGGGTTGCAGCCCGCACCCTCCGTCCCGAGTGCGGTGTCGCCCCAACCACCGTAGGCGGAGCCGACGGTCGAGTCGTTGTTGGAGTGATAGTTGCGCACTTCACAGGCGTTGTCGAGACCTGCGTTCCACGGACTGCCGCAGATCTCGGAGCCGTCGGCGGCCGTCCCGAGGCCGGCGACGGTCTCGATCTCGTAGCCGCTGCTGAGTTTGGTCGCGGTCCAGTAGACGCAGCGGCCACCGAGCGAGTGACCGACGAGGCGGACGTTGCCGCCGCCGCTGTCGTAGAACTCCTCGATGAGGCCGGCGACAACCTCGCCGACATCCTCGGTGTCGCCTTCGGCACCGGCAAAGTTGATCGTCGTCGCGGGCCACTCGATCGCGACGGTTTCGTCCGGCGAATAGCCGCCGGACTCGAGGGAGTCTTGCACGTCCGAGGCCTGGCTCGAGACGGTTGTGTCGCCGAACCAGCCGTGGATGAAGATGAGCAGTTCGTCCGTGACGGGGAGGCTGCCGTCGGCGCTCCAACTGAAGAAACCGTCGTCGACTTCGATCACTTCGGGGCCGCCGAACTGCGCGGATGCGGACCCGGATGCAGCGGCCAGTCCCGCGCCGACGACGATGGTCGTTCCGGTGGCCTTCAGGAGCGTTCGTCGATCGGTCGTCGATTCGTCGGTTGCCGGCTGTTCGCCGAGTTTGTCGTTGTCTGTCATTCGACGTGCAATGGTATCATATGATAGATGATGCAATTTTCTCTTCTATATAGAGCGTGTTTAATACAATGACGAGAGTTGTCTATGGCAGTAGTAGTGTTGTTCAGACGACCGCGTTTCGGAACGACCCGATCCCGAACGCTCTCGGCGAAACGAGTCGCGTTTCCGGTGCGTGCTTTTGCTCCCCAACCGTGTGGTACGCGTGACCGGCTATCGATCGTCTCGATGGGGATTTGGACATCGAACTGACTCGTACCGTGAGTCCGTCGGCGATCGCGGAATCTTCAACGTTATATCGCTCCGGCCGAAAGCGGAGGCGTAATGCGCGAGGAGGCGACGGCGTTCGTCCCCGGCCACGTCACGGGCTTTTTCAGCGCCCATCCGGACGACGATCCGACGAAAGCCGGCTCACGAGGCGCGGGACTGACGCTGACGGACGGTGTCGACGTAACGATCGAGCCAGCGACGGAGACGACCGTCGTACTCGACGGGACGGAGATCGATGTCGACCCGGTAGCGACCGTCCTCGAGACGCTCGACGCGACTGCTCGAGTCGAGGCGAACTCCGAACTCCCGCTCGGAGCGGGGTTCGGCGTCTCGGGAGCGATGGCACTCGGGACGGCGCTCGCGGCCAATCGCGTCTTCGATCGCAAGCTCTCGATGAACGAACTCGTCACGATCGCCCACGGCGCCGAGGTCCAGGCCGGAACGGGGCTCGGAGACGTGGTCGCGCAGGCCCACGGCGGCGTCCCGATCCGCCTCGAGCCCGGCGGGCCCCATCACAACGAACTCGATGCGATCCCCGCCCGCGCACGAGTCGAATACGTTTCGTTCGGCGAACGCTCGACGGCCGACGTGCTCTCGGGCGATACGGAGGCGCTGACCGCCGCCGGGAAGGAAGCGCTCGCGCGGGTCGTCGAGGAGCCGACGTTACTGTCCTTCCTATACGCCTCGCGGCTGTTCGCGCGCGATGCGGGACTGCTGACGGCACGGGTCTCAGAGGCGATCACCGACGTCTCGTCGGCCGACGGACAGGCGTCGATGGCCATGCTCGGCGAAACCGTCTTCGCGCTCGGGACGGGGCTCTCCGATGCGGGCTACGAGCCCTCGGTCTGCGCCACGCATCCGGCCGGTGCAGTGCTCAAGTAGGGGCGTGCTCCGCTCAGTCGCTATCGGAGCCACTGTCGCTGAAGCCGTATTCTGCCATCGAACAGTCAGAAATACGATCGACTGTGCACTGCCGTTCGGCGCTCCCCTCGTCATCCAGTGACCGTTTTCGGTCCCGATTTCGGTGACCGAACGTGGCCGATAGGCTCGAGGAACCGCGCCGTTTAATGACAGATTCTATATTGGTAGCCAGAACTTTATTATGGTTCGTTAGAGTTATCCGGTCAAGTTTGAAAATGGCTTCACAAACTGACTTTCACCAAAACTTATTTCAGCTGTATGAACACTACGTCGGTGAACCCGACTCGAGCAAGGACGTCTACGGCTACTGGCTGTTCATCGTCGGCTACATCATCGGTGCCGCTGGCGTCGCGACGTTCGTGATCGGCTACGCGGGCGACGGAAACTCCTACACGCTCATCCGCCTCTCCGGGGTGACGGCCGCGACGGGGCTCGCGTTCTGCCTGCTCGGAATCGTCCTGATGTTGCCGGTTCGTCGGCGGGGGATCCAGGCCAGTTTCGTCGGTCTGTTGATCTCACTGGCGGGCGTCGGCTTTTTCGGGTGGGCGTATCCGTACAACTGGCGGCAACTCGGGACCGACTACAGCGTCGAGGTCATTTCGGTCTACACGCTCGGTATCGGGGTCATCGCGGGCGTGACCGCACTCGTTCCCGTGCTCACGGGACAGAAGGGGATGTTCGTCGAGGAGGAGGGGAAGACCGAAGATCCGCCGATTCTCACCGGGGACGCGATGGAAAGCGCGCAGTTCGCCGTCTTCCGCGACGAGAACGGCGACTGGAAGTGGCACGTCCTTCACCTCGAGGCGCTGGCCCAGAGCAACGAGAGCGCCGTGACGCGGCCGGACGCCACGGAGGGCATCGAGCGCGTCAAGTCCCAGATCAGTTCCGCGGGGCTGATGGAGCTGACGACCTCGGCGTTCCGACTCTACGAGGACCGCGACGGCACGTGGCAGTGGACGCTCGCGCGGGACGACGGCTCCATCGTCGGCTCCTGTGCCGGTGAATTCGATCAGCGCGACGGCGCCGAGGAGTCGGTGAGTTTCCTGAAGGATCGGGGCCCCGACGCCGACGTGATCGAGATCGAGGGCGCCGCCTTCACCTACGAGGAGCGACGCGACCAGTGGTACTGGCAGCTGGTCGACGACGAACGCGCTCCGCTGGCCTCGAGCGAGACGGGGCACTCGACGCAGGAGCGGGCCGAAGACGCCGCCCAGACGTTCGCCGAACGGTTCGACCAGGCG
Source organism: Natrinema soli (assembly GCF_028618695.1). The sequence continues at coordinate 9,134 of NZ_JAQIVI010000661.1, forward strand.
CGGGTGCTCGACGTCGAGCACGTCGGCGTGGAACTCTGCGAGCAAGCCGACGGCTGGACCTGGCGGTTCGTCGATGCCGACGACGAGATCGTCGCCAACAGCACGGACGAGTTCGACTCCCGGCGCGACGCCGAGAAGGCCGCCGAAGCGTTACTCCCGGCGCTCGAGTCAGCGTCGGTCACCGTCGCCGGCGAACCGACCTACGAGCTCTACGAGTCCGGCGAGGAGTGGCGCTACCGGCTGGTCGACGATAGCGAGCACGTCGTCGCGCGCGGACCCGAGGGGACCCCCGAACACGACGGCTCGGCGGAGTGGGCCGACCAGTTCGCCGAGAACGCTCGCGAGGCGGACATCGTCGAGATCGAGGACGCCGAGTACGAAGTGTATCCGGCAGCGGGGGCCAGCGCCGGTGGCAGTGCCGCATCCACGCCGGACGACGACCTCCCCGCGACGGTCGA
>NZ_JAQIVI010000662.1 GCF_028618695.1 Natrinema soli
GTCCGGTTCGCCGTCACGCACCGACGGGACGGCGGCGAGACGGGGCTCGTCATGTTCGGTCGCTCGAGAGGGGCCGACGTCGTCGTCTTCGGGCACAGCCACCGGCCGACGGTCGTCGAAACCGGCGATCTCACCCTGTTGAATCCCGGCAGTCACGCCGACCCGCGCGGGAATCAGCCGGGGTTCGCGACCCTCGAGGAGCGCGATGATGGCGGCCTCGAGGGCTCGATTCGGCACCCGGACGGGACGGTGCTCGAGTCGCTCGAGATCCGAACGGCGTGACTCTTCGCGACAATAGTTCGGGTGGAAGAGCGTATCGCTCATAGTTGTCGTTCCGCCGGAGCCGTTCCGGGTTCGGTGACCAGTAGACGTGTGAATGGAACGGTGTGTTCTAATGGAATCGTGTGAGACGAAGCGTCCTGCTATCGTGGCAACAGGGGATCGCCACGCCCTCCCCAGCCGATTCGCTCGGTCACTGGCTCACGGCCTTCGGCCGTTCGCCTTTCCGCGGCGCTTTGCGCCGCGCTTCCGTTCTCTCGCTCATCCCTCGCGTGCTTTTGAGCCGCAGTTCGCTGGCGCGAACCGCGGCACAGCACGCGCCACCGCGTGTCATTTGGTCAAGCCGAACTCGAGGGCCACCGACCGGCCGCTCTCAGTCGGTCAGTCCGTAGCCGATCTTAAACAGGTAGACGTCGATCGACAGAACGAGGACGGTGACTGCCGTGAGCACCGCGAGCGAAAGCAACGGCGCGAAGTCGGTGTAGGGTGCGGGCAGGATGCCGACGCCGATCAGGTCCGAGTGGCCCAGCAGTCCGTACCGGACGCTGTCGACCATGTAGACCATCGGGTTCACCAGCGAGAGGCCCACCTGCCAGGCGTGGTCGAACGTCTCGAGCGAGTAGAAGACGGCGCCGAAGAACACCAGCGGCCGGAGGATGAACTGGTTCATCACGGTCAGATCGTCGAAGTCTCGAGCGACGAGGCCGCCGATGATACCGAACCCGGCGAACAGCGCCGTGATGACGACCATCGTCGCCACGAGATAGAGCCCGTGTTCGAAACTGATCGGGACGAACAGTCGCCCGACGGCGGCGATGATGACGCCGACGATGAGACCCCGTACCGCGCTGGCACCGACGTAGGCGACGACCATCTCGACGTACGACAGCGGCGAGGTCAGCGTCTCGTGGATGTACTCGTTCCATCTGCCGTGAAAGATCGAGAACGAGGCGTTCTCGAAGGCGTTCGAGATCGCACCGAGGACGATGAGCCCGGGCACGATGAAGAGGATGTAGTCGAAGCCCGCGATCTGGTCGATCCGATTGCCCAGGATCACGCCGAAGACGGCGAAGTAGAGCACGTTCGTGATCGCCGGCGGCATGAACGTGTTCTTGGGCCGGCGGACGAATCGCAGAATCTCGCGTCGGAAGAGCGCGCGGAAGCCGACCGACAGCATCAGGCGACCCCCTCCTGCTCTCGTTCCTGTTCTCGTTCGGTCTTCGACGGGGTCGCCTCGCCATCGCCGGTCTCGTCCTCACCCTCGGCTCCGGATCGGGTCACCGTCCGATCCTCGCTCCGGGTCAGGTCGACGAAGATCTCCTCGAGCGAGGTTCGGGTTATCTCGAGATCGGCGATCTCGTGGCCCATCGCCTCGAGATCATTGAGCAACTGCGGTGCAGTCGAACCACCGTCGTCGACGCGTACCTCGAGCAGGTCGCTGGAGACCGTCGTTTCGTGTGCGTACGCGCCGAGTTCGGGCGCGTTCGCGGGCACGGACTCGAGGCGGACGGCGATGGTATCGGTGCCGCGCCCCTTGAGTTCGTCCGGAGTCGCGACCGTCACCTTCCGGCCCTCGTTCATGATCGCGACGCGATCACAGAGCCGTTCGGCCTCCTCGATGTAGTGGGTCGTCAGCAGGATCGTCGTCCCCTCCTCGTTGAGTTCGGTGACGAGTTCCCAGAGGTCGTGGCGGAGCTGGACGTCGACGCCGGCGGTCGGCTCGTCCAGGATGAGCAGGTCGGGCTCGGTGACCAGGGCTCGAGCGAGCAGGAGCCGGCGTTTCATCCCGCCGGAGAGCCAGTCGAAGCGCTCGTCGCGCTTGTCGTAGATCCCGACGCGTTTGAGAACCTCGTCGGCCCGGTCGGCTGCTTCGGCGTCCGAAACGCCGTGATAGCCCGCTTTGTGTTTCAACACTTCTCTGATCGAGAAGAATCGGTCGACGTTGAACTCCTGCGGTGCGAGGCCGATCGCGTCGCGGGCCTCCCGGTAGTCGTCCTCGACGTCGTGGCCGAAGACCCGCGCCTCGCCGCCGGTCTTGCGGACCAGGCCGACCAGCGTGTTGATAAACGTCGTCTTCCCCGCGCCATTGGGGCCGAGCAGGCCGAAGAACTCGCCTTCCTCGACGGTCAGCGACAGCTCCTGCAGGGCGCGCAGATCGCCGTACTCCTTCACGAGATCGACGGTCTCGATGGCCGGTGGCATCGGTACAGCGTCAGCCCCGGCTACGGTTAAACCGTTTGTTCGGGGAACCAATCGCTCCAAAATCGGCTTGTGAATATCACTCAGTCCGCCGTCCGCGGCCGACTCGAGGGAGCGATCGCACCGCTTTGCTGCACGATGTCGAACGCGGTCATCACGTCGGTTCGAGAGATCAGTCCGACGAGGTCGTCGTCGTCCACCACGAGCAGCCGTCCGATATCGTGTTCCCGCATCCGATCGATAGCGGTCATCGCGTCGGAATCGGGGGTGATCGTCTGCAGTTCCGTCGTCATCACGTCTTCGACGGTGTAGGCGTCGCGCTCGACCGGTTCGATCTCGCGGGCGTCGGTCAGCGTCACGAGACCGATGAGTCGCTCCCCCTCGAACGCGTCCGTATCGACGACCGGATAGCCGGTGTGGCGTTCGGTGAACATCCGCCGGATCAGCTCCGCGACCGTCGTCTCGGGCTCGACGGTGTGGAGCTCACTCGCCGGCGTCATGATGTCGCCGACGATCACGTCCTGGAAAGCCGCCTTCATCGTCACCTGCTGGGCCTCGCTCGAGGCGGCGATGTAGACGAAGAAGGCGACGCCGATGAGGATGATGTTGCCCGAAAAGAGGCCGAACAGCCCCATCAGGACCGCGAACAGCTTTCCGACGCTGGCGGCCTGCTGGGTCGCCTGTGCGTAGGGTTGACTGCGAGCGAGCAGCGCTCGCAGCACCCGCCCGCCGTCCATGGGGAACGCGGGGAGCATGTTGAAGAACGCGAGCGCGACGTTCAGGACGGCGAGATAGCCCAGGACGAACCGCGGGCCGTTGAGACTCTCGGGGGTGACGACGAAGAGCGCGTAGGAGCCGACGCCGACCAGCACGCTGACGATCGGGCCGGCGACGGCGATGTTGAGTTCCTGTCGCCAGTCTTCGGGCATCTCGGAGAAGGCGGCGATGCCGCCGAACAGCCAGAGGGTGATCGATTCGATCGGAAATCCGTATCGCCGAGCGGTCAGCGAGTGGCCGAGTTCGTGGAGCACGACGCCGACGAACAGGCCGATCGCAGCGGCTAATCCGAGCAGCCACGGCATCGAACCGGCGGTGATGGTTCCGACGTCGATTCCCGCCGCTAACCCGTCGTTCAGTATTCCAGCGACGGTCTCGATCTGTGCTCCGATGAGATACGCAAATAGCGGGAGCACCAGCAAGAACGTCAGATCCAGTTTGATCGGAATCCCGAACAGGGACCCGATCCGGAAACTCCTCATATAGAGTGGTTTTCGCGGCGGAACCTTAAATACGCCGCCGGGAACGGTGGTCGGGATAGCGGATGAGCAGCGCACCCGCGACTCGTCGCCGGCCACCGGCGACACTCATACGGACTGCCGTCAGTCGGGTTCGGCGAACCCACAGGACGATCACAACCGTGGCGGGAACCCGTTACAGCAATTCGTCTCAGCCCGTTTTCCGATCGCGCTGCGTTCTCGACTCCGCCACGAAATATAATCGCAATAATACCTACTAGGATATCTATATTCTCTGCACCATAGGCTTATACAGGAGTTCGTGGATATTGTTAGTATGTTGAAACAAGACACACAACCGACCGACCGATACAGCCCGCTCCCGACCGAACTCGACTCCGCACAGAGCAAACTCGTGTACGTCACCCTCGAGGCCACCGGCGGAGCGACGACCGGAGACCTGAGCCGACTCCTGAACATGCAGAAGCTCACAATCCTGAGCGTGCTCTCGTCGCTCTCGAGTCAGGGCCTGATCGAGGAGACCGGGTCGGCGTACGTCGTCACGAACTGAGTTCGGAACCGCCGTTTCGACAGACCGCGTCGGGGACGCCGGTCTGATCTCGAGTCGACACTGCTGTCACCAGCCGGGATACCGGCTGTCGGTACCGACGCCCCTCGGTTCGCTCGCGGTGATCGACCGCGGCGCTGTCCGACGCGGCGCTTCGAAGCCTTTATCCGCCCGGTGGGCCTCCGTTTTTCTAAGTAATCACAACCATGTCAGACAAGCCTGCCTCCATGTACCGGGAGATCAGTAAGCCGGCCTACACGCGCCGCGAATACATTACTGGTATCCCTGGCTCGAAGATCGCACAGCACAAGATGGGCGACGTCAAAGCGGATCCCGACGACTTCCCCGTCCAGATGAGCCTCATCACGGAAGAAGAGGTCCAGCTCCGTCACGGAAGTCTCGAGGCCTCGCGCCTCTCGGCGAACCGTCACATGCTGAAAAACGCCGGCGAGAACAACTACAAGATGATCCTGCGGAAGTTCCCCCACCAGGTCATTCGGGAGAACAAGCAGGCGACGGGTGCCGGGGCGGACCGTGTCTCCGACGGAATGCGCCAGGCGTTCGGGAAGATCGTCGGCACCGCCGCCCGAATGGGCGCCGGCGAGCGTATCTTCACCATCTGGTGTGACGTCGACGACGCCGACTTCGCCAAGGACGCGCTCCGTCGCTCCTACAACAAGATCTCGCCGCCGTGTCGCATCGTCATCGAGCGCGGCGAGGAAGAGCTTATCGCATAAGACGAACGAAGTTTTGCTCTGCGGGCCAGCAAGCTGGCCCTCGGCAAAAATTCGATTAAAAGCAACGGAAGACGTTCCTGCTCACTTCGTTCGCGGGCTGCGACTTCCGAGCCTTCGTTCGCTCCGCTCACGAAGACACTCCTCCCTCCGTTCACTTACTCCTGAGCGGCGCTTCGCGCCGCGCAGTCGCTCGTTCACATCGGTCGTCGGCCCGCTCGTTCGTGCCTTCGGCACTCACTCGCGGTCGTGACGGTGTGAACGCCTGCCCTCCCCCGAGTCGTGGACTCCTCGCAGCGCTCGGAGCCCACTCCCGGCCACCGCATTTGGAATTTCGGACCCGCGTCTCGAGCACCTTTTTACCCCTCTACTCCCGACGTCCGACTATGATCGATCTCGCGGTCGTCAATGAGAAACAGACGTTTCGGCGGATGCAGGACCCGCTGGCCGAACGAGGCGTACGGGTTCACCACGTGCCCGTACGCGAGCGCACGGTCGCGCTCGGTGATCCACCGTGGTCGCCCGACGTCTACGACGTCGGCTTCGTCTATCCCGGTCGGCTGATGGAGGGTGGCGTCGCGGACGCCCTGCTCGAGATTCCGTGGCTCAACGATCATGAGACGGTGTTGACCTCGCGGAACAAGGCCGAGGTGCTGGCGCGACTCGAGCGGGCCGCCCTCCCGGTACCGGACTCCGTCTACGTCTCCAACGACGTCGGCGAGGCCGAACTGGTCGAGGTCTTCGAGCAGTTCGAGCCGCCGGTCGTGGTCAAACCGAACTCGACGACGCGGGGCGTCGGCGTCGCGAAAGCCCACGATCTCGACTCCTTCCTCGGGATCTGTGACTATCTCTCGCTGGTCCACGACTACAAGGCGACCGGCGACCAGTCGTTTCTGGTTCAGGAGTACCTCCCGAACGCGACCGACTACCGGGTGATGCTACTCGAGGGGGAGTACGTCGGCGCGGTCGAGCGCCGGCTCCCCGACGACGCGGTGCGCGAGGGGCAGTGGAAACACAACGTCCACCGCGGGGCCGAAGCGACCGGGATCGACCTCCCCGAACCGTGGCGCGACCTGGCCGAATCGGTCGCGGTCGAACTCGAGATCCCCTTCCTGGGCGTCGATCTGCTCGAGACCGGCGAGAAAGTAGTGGTCAACGAGACGAACGCGCGACCGACGATCGACGAGGAAACGAAGTACGAACCGGACTTCTACGATCGGCTCGCGGCCGCGATACGCGCCGCTGCGGACTGAGACGGTCCGTCGGAACGATGTCCCGAAGCAATCGCAGAACGGTTCGCGGGTGCTCCGGAACTGACTGACAGCAGCCGTCTGAAGAGACCGAAAACGAGTCGATTCGACCGCGAGCGGCCCGATTACTCGAGGCTGATGTCCGACGACTGTTCGGCGCGATCGAAGACGACCTCGAGGATGCCGTTGTTGTAGGTCGCGGACGCGGTGTGCTCGTTGACGCGGGTCGGCAGCGAGACGCGTTCGTCGTACTGGCGGTGTTCGCTCTCGGCGGAGATGGTCAGCGTCTTGCCGTCGCACTCGAGTTCGATGTTGTCCTTCTCGACGCCGGGGAGGTCCGCGACGACGCGGACCTCCTCGCCGGTCTCGTGGATGTCGACGTGGGTGTCCATGCCGAAGCCGTTGTCGACGGTATTCGAGGAGTTGAAGTCCACGTTGGCGTCCGCGCCGTTCATCATCTCGTTCATCATTCGCTCGATCTCGCGGAACAGGTCGTCGAAGGGTTCGTCGCGGTCGTCTCGGCGCATGACCGACAGTAAGCCACCGGGCGGCAAAAACTTTCTGTCGTCGCTATACGATCGTGGCGCGAATCCGCGATCCTACAGTCCGATTCCCAGCGTCTCGTTGGTCGTCTCGATGCTCTCCGCGGCGTCGGCGCTGCCGGTCACGGCCCGGATCGCGTCGACGTTCTCCGGCACGACGTCGCTCTCCTGGTGGATCCCCTGGAAGAGGTAGAGATCGCGTCCGACGGTCGAGACCGATTCCTCCCAGACGCAGTTCTCCCAGATGTCGCCGCGCGGCCGGCCCGCGTCCAGCGCGTACTCCTTGAGCGTCCCGCTGCCGTCGATGTCCAGCCGCTCGGGGATCAGGAACAGGCGCGACTCGTCGGCGAACAGTTCGCGGACGTCCGCGGCGTCGACTTCCTCCTCGAGGGTGACGTTGAGGCTGTGCATGTGCATCAGCGTCGCGGGCACCTTCATCCCGAGCGTATCGATGTCGAGATCGGGGAAGATGGTCTCGACGTCCGGGCCGTGGTGGGAGGGGATCGTCACCGGGTTCGGGAGAATGTCGTTGATCGGGCCGCGGTCGGACTGACCGGGGTCGCCGCCGCGACGGACGAGCGTCGCGCGGACCTTCTCGACGCCGTAGGCCTCCCGGAGCGGCGCGATGACCCGGGAGAGACCGGTCGTGTTACAGGAGACGACGCGCACGTGGTCGGCGTCGACGGCGTTCTCGAAGTTCGAGCGCGCGTTGAAGCTCACGTCGGTGAGTTCGGCGTCCTCGCCGCCCTGGTAGAGCGCGGGCGTGTCGTGCTCCTCGTAGAGTTCCTTGTTCTGGGCTCCGATTCCCGACGGCGTGGCGTCGACGACGACGTCGGCCTCAGCCACGAGGTCCTCGACCGGCCCCGCGATCTCGAGGCCGGCCTCGGCGAACAGTTCCTCGCGCTCCTCGATTGCCGCGTAAAGCGGGAATCCCTTGTCGATCGCTGTCTCGGCCTCGAAGTTCGGGCGCGTCTTCGCGACGCCCAGCATATCCATGTCGGGCTGTTGCCGAACGGCGTCCGCGACGCGCTTGCCGATCGTGCCGTAGCCGTTGATGGCGACCTGTTGCATGTACCCGGGAGTGGACCACCGAGCGGGATAATCGTTTCGAGGACTCGCAGCCGATTCTTACTCGAATCGGAGTTCTCGATCGCTCTCGAGGGCGATCTCGGTACCGATTCGCACGGTACCCGAGCCGACGATCCACCCGTTCGACCCGGTCCGGCGGAACGAGTCGACGGGCGAGATCGCCCGAGAAGCCGCGAGCGCGACCGAAGGCAAGACATATCGGCCCGCTCGCCGCACACTCGCATATGACAGCACTTCGAGCCGCGGCGGAGACGGCGGTCCGTCAGTGTCTGGGTCTCGAGGCGGGGGAGTCGTGTGCGGTCGTCACCGACGACGACCGGGTTCTGATCGGGGAGGCGCTCTACGAGGTCGCGAGCGAGATCACCGACGACGCCGTGATCGTCCGCTATCCGCCGGGCGAAACCCACGGCGGTGAACCCCCCGCTCCGGTGGCGGCGGCGATGGCCGGGGCCGACGTCGTCCTCGCGCCGACGACCAAGAGCCTGAGTCACACTCGCGCCCGCACG
>NZ_JAQIVI010000663.1 GCF_028618695.1 Natrinema soli
GCTCGCGCCTGCGACGTCTCGCTCTCGAACCGCGAGGCGCTGGCCGCGATGGTGGACGTCGCCGAGGCGACGGCCGCGAACACGTCTTCGATGCGCCAGGATACCCTGAGCGAGCGGCGCACCGAAATCGATGCGATCAACGGCTACGTCGTCGACCGCGCTGCGCAGGCCGGACTCGAGGTGCCGACGAACCGGACGCTCACGACGCTGGTTCGAACGTGGGAACGCGGGTGCGATCTTCGGTGAGCCGTCATCGGTCGTGCGTGCCGACCGCCGCGGACCTCGGCGTCGACCGGCGTGCGAACGAACCATCGACCGCGGTTCCGAGACCGTCCGGTAGCTCTCGCGTCGAAAATAGCAAAATACCAGTTCGAATCCGCGCGGACGACCGGCTCAGAACGGCGCTTCCGGCCCTTCGTCGACCTCACCGTCGTCGTCGACGGTTTCGCCGGGGAAGGACGGACTCATGCCGCCCATCTCTTCCTCGCCGCCGTCCATACCGGTGGAGGCGTTGACTTTCTCGATCTCGGGAATCTCCTTGACCATCCGGCTCTTGATCGCCTGAATCGTCATCGGCGAGATTCCGCAGCCGCTGCAGGCGCCACCGAGGGCGATGCTGACCTCGCCGCTCTCGCGATCGATGTCCTGAATCGCTGCGCTGCCGCCGTGCATCTGGATCTGCGGGAAGTTCCGTCGCAGGAAGTTCGTCACGCGGTCCTCGAGGTCGTCCCCGTCGTTCTGGGTCTCGGTGCTCATGGAAACCCCTTGGGTATCAGCCCCCCTAAACCTTCCGTCCTTCATGTTCGGCTGCCGGCATCGGCGACGGTTCTCCGTCCGCTCAGGCGAAGCCGAAGACGCGCTGCAGTTCGGTTTCGATCTCCTCGACGTACTCCTCGAGCACCGTCTCGAAGCGCTCCTCGTCGACGAGTACGTCGGAGAGTCGCCCGTGGGGATCGTCGGGGAGTTCGATACGGAACTCACCGTCGTGTTCTCGCGGGCTCTGCCCGCTCGAATCGTCCGCGGAGCGTTGCTCCGCGCGACCCTCGTAGAACGGTTCGCTCTCGTTCAACACCTGCTGGTCGATCGCGTGGACGAGCTGGGAGTCGTAGCGATCGTTCATCCGGTTGAACGCGTTCTTGTACGCCTGCTGGAGTTCGGGGAAGTAGTTGGCGTACTTGTCCTCGAACTTCTCGGGATCGAAGTCGGCCATACCTGAACCGAGGTCGAGCGGCGACAAAAGTCGGACGATCGTTCCCGTCGAGGCCGATCCGTCGATGCTGGGGGACGTTTCCGTCTCACTGTCCGCTGGGTCCTCGGGTAGCCGGACGTCTCGGGACCGATTCTGGTCACAATTTGCCCGTCGGAACCCGGTAACTGGTTCGTATACCAGGCCACTGACACTGTAGGGGCATCCTACATAGAGGCAAGCGCTCGCAGGCGGAACGGACACCCCCGTTCTCGGCGACACCGAGAACATGGTCACTGACCAGGACCCCATTCCTCCCGAGGCGTTGCCACCGAGGTGGGGACTGGCGGAGCTCTGTGACGATCAGTTCGTCTACCGGCACAGCCGGCCACCGATCGAACTGATCGCGGATTGCACCCTCGCTGACCGATCCCATCCGGGACTCGGTCTCTGTCGGTGCTGGGAGCTTCGCTACCGGTACTTCCTCACGGATCGCACTATTTGCCGGTCGATCGGTCGCGTCTCGACCCGCCGAGCCGCCGTCGACGGTCTGCTCGAGTGCATGCGCAGCATCCACGAGACCGTCTCGGCGGCCGACGACCCGGTCGCAGTCGGACAGGTGCTCGAGCGCGTTTCCCTCGCCGATCTCATTCCGAACGGCCTCTCTCGGTCGTCACCGCCGTCGCTCTGACGACCCACCGCTGGCGTCTGGACTCGCCGCGTCAGCTGTCGGCTAGATCCGCCGCGTCAGCTGCGAGCGAACCGCCCGCTGACAGCCACCACAGATGCCGTACAGTCGTATCCCGGTCGACAGCAGCGGATACCGAACGGAGAGATCCGAATACACCGAAGTGACTACCGATCGGTATCGGGTTCCGCCCGGACCGTAGCGATTGGTCGACTCGGTAAACTGCGCTTGCCGCCGTTCGATGCGCGCCTCGAGTCGGTCCCGGTACGCCTCGAGCCGCTCGTGTTTCGCCTGCAACGCGTCGAAGTCACACTGCAGGAGCGATTCATCGGCCGTCGCCCGCAGCCAGTCGACGATTTCGTCGATCTCCTCGATCGCCGTCTCGAGCGCGGAGCGCTCGCGCTGGAGGAGTCCCTGTAGCGATTCGACCTCGCGCCGTCTGGTCGAAACCGCCTCGAGGACGGCGGACTTGAGCGTCGGCGTCCAGCCGCTTTCCGCCACGAGTGCGACGGCGACGTCTTCGGTCAACTCCGCCGCAATCGTCTCGACGAGCGATTCGTCGGCGTCGCAGTCGGCGACACTGTGGGGTCGAACCGTCTCGGCGAACGTCCGACTGATGGTGACACAGCGACCGGCCGACGTCGATGGGATCGATCCCTGCGATCCCTGCGGTGGGGTCGCCTGCGTCGCCGTCGTCGACATCTCCGTAACCGTCCGCTGAAGCCGGGTCGATCCGGGGTGTTTCGCCGGAACCGCTCGAACGCGCTGTGCGAACGTTTCGAATGCCGCCCCGCGGTCGCGGATTGCCTCCTGCTCCTCGTCGACGCACTCGAGCGCCCGGTGGACGGCCGTCGATCCCGTCACGGGTCACCTCGCGTACAGACGAGTCCACCCGTCGCCTCCTCGTCGTTCGTCAGGACGAACCGCCAGTCGCCGTCGCCGAGTACGGTGACGTCCGTCACGCCGAGTTCGGCGGTCGGCGTTGCCATCCGACGCAGGATGTCGATCCCGATCGGCAGCGTCGGAAACCGCCGCTCGCCGCACTCGACGGCGTATCCCCGAAGGGAGACGGTCCAGGTGTCGCCGTCGGTCGCGTCGCTCGAGTCGCGCGTGACGCCGTACGCCCGGATCAGCGACAGCGAGTCCAGGAACTCGAGGCTCGTCGCGACCGGATCGTCCGCCGGGTCGACCGGCGAGAGGTTCGCCGCTGCCGTCTGCAGTACCCGCATTCGTTCGACCGCGTCGAGGTGACACTCGAGCTCCGACGCCATCGTCTCGAGCAACACCAGACAGAGCGTGTTCCGGTCGGTCGTCGCTTCGGCTGCGGCCAGATACGTCTCCATGATCGCGCGCTCGGCGTCGTCGTGGTCGCGGGCCGAGAGGGCCTCGAAGACGGCACCGGAGACGTCGTGACAGAAGCTGATCAGCGGGGAATCGTCCCGGCCTCGCTTCGCTCGACCACTCGGCGACTGTGCCCCCGTGTTCGCGACTCGTCGGTTCGATTGCCGTCGATCACCGTTCGCGGTGGAATCCGCGTCCGCATCCGCCGCTCGAGCCTGACAGACGATCGGATCGTAACACGGGAGTCGCGGATCGTACCGCCTGAGCGCGGCGCGATACTGTTCGGTCGCCTGCGCGGCGTCCGCCGCGTCCGGGCGGGTC
>NZ_JAQIVI010000664.1 GCF_028618695.1 Natrinema soli
CGCCGGCGGCGACCGTGCCGATGCCGGCCTCGCTCACGAGCTTGACGTTGATGTCCGCCGTCTCGTTCGCGGCCTTCAGGTCGAAGATCAGCTGCTTGAGGTCCTCGATGGAGTAGATGTCGTGCAGCGGCGGCGGGGAGATCAACCCCACGCCGGGAGTCGACTTGCGGACGTGGGCGATCATCTCGTTGACCTTCGAGCCGGGGAGGTGGCCGCCCTCGCCGGGCTTCGATCCCTGTGCCATCTTGATCTGCAGTTCGTCGGCGTTCGAGAGGTACGTCGAGGTGACGCCGAAGCGGCCCGACGCCACCTGTTTGACGTTACACTCGCGCTCGGTGTTGAACCGCTCGGGCGGTTCGCCGCCCTCGCCGGAGTTGGACTTGGCGCCCAGCCGGTTCATCGCGATCGAGTTGTTCTCGTGGGCCTCCGGCGAGAGGCTCCCGAGACTCATCGCGGCCGTCGAGAACCGCTGGACGATGTCCTTGATCGGCTCGACGTCCTCGATCGGAACCGGATCGCGATCCGACTCGAACTCGAGTAAGCCCCGAAGGGTCTGGAGGTTCTGTTGCTGGTCGTTGATCAGCTCTGCGAACTCCTGGTAGCGCTCGTAATCGTTCGAGCGGACCGCCTGCTGGAGCGCGCCGACGGTCTGGGGGTTCCACTGGTGGTAAATTCCGTCCGAGCGATGTTCGAACTCGCCGTGGCGGTCGAGATCCGACTCCTCGCCGTCGTCATCGAAGGCGGTGGCGTGGCGCTCGCGGAGGTCTTCCTCGATCTCGGCGAGGCCGATCCCCTCGGTGCGGTTCTCGGTGCCTTCGAAGTACTCGGCGACCAGTCCCGAGTCGAGGCCGACGGCCTCGAAGATCTGGGCTCCCTGATAGCTCTCGACCGTCGAGATCCCCATCTTGGCCATGATCTTCAGCAGGCCGTCCTCGACCGCGCCGACGTAGGCGTCGATGGCGAGGTCGGTATCCGCGCCGTCGGGGCCGGCGGTGATGTCCTCGATCGTCTGGTAGGCCAGGTACGGGTTGACCGCGCCCGCGCCGTAGCCGACCAGCGTCGCGAAGTGGTGGACGGTGCGCGGATCGGCGGACTCGCCGACGAGGCCGACGTGGTTGCGCAGCCCGTTACGAACGAGGTGGTGGTGGACGCCGCCGGTCGCCAGGAGGCTCGGAATCGCGACCCGCTCCTCGTCGACGCCGCGGTCCGAGAGGACGATGACGTCGTGGTCGCCGTCCTCGATCGCTTCGACGACGTCCGCACGGACGCGTTCGATCGCCGCCTCGAGGTCGGCCCCGAGTTCCTCGCTCTCGGGTTCGTAGGTGATGTCAATCGTCGCGGCGGTGATCCCGTTGGTCGAGCAGTCGCGGATCGAGCCGAGTTCGGCGTCCGTCAGAATCGGCGAGTCGAGCACGAGCTGGCGGGCGTGTTCGGGCGACTCGTCGAGCAGGTTGCGCTGGAATCCGAGTCGCGACTCCATCGAGGTGACCAGTTCCTCGCGGATGTAGTCGAGCGGCGGGTTAGTGACCTGTGCGAACAGCTGCTTGAAGTAGGAAAAGAGCGGTCGGTTGAACTCGGTGAGCACCGATAGCGGCGTGTCGTCGCCCATCGAGCCGACGGGGTCTTTCCCCCTCTGGGTCATCGGCTCGATCAGGTTCTCGAGTTCGTCGTGCGTGTAGCCGAACGCGGCCTGATAGTCGCGCAGCCCCGGGACCGCCTGCTGTGGCGAGCGGTCGTTCGTGGTACGGATGTCGTCGAGATGGACCTGCTCCTGGGCGACCCACTCGCCGTAGCGGTCGTCGGTGAGGTCCTCGAAGACCTCCTCGTCGGGAATGACGCGCCCCTCGTTGGGGTCGGCGAGGAACAGCTGTCCGGGCTTGAGACGGCCGCGCTCTTCGATCCGTTCGGGTTCGGTCTCGAGCGCGCCGGCCTCGCTGGCCATGATCAGCTGATTGTCCGTCGTCACGTCGTACCGGCAGGGGCGCAGTCCGTTACGGTCGAGGACGGCACCGACGCGTTCGCCGTCGGTCGCCGCGACGAGCGCGGGACCGTCCCACGGCTCGACGAGCGAGGCGTGGAAGTCGTACCAATCCTTTCGATCGAGGTCCATCGCGTCGTCGCCGCGCCAGGCCTCGGGAACGAGCATCCGCAGGGCGTGTTCGAGGTCCCGGCCGTCCTGCATGAGGAGTTCGAGGGCGTTGTCGACGCTGGCGGTGTCGGACTGCTCGGGGTCGTCGATGATCGGCTTGACCGCCTCGAGATCTGCCAGGACGTCGCTCTCGATGTCGGTCTCGCGGGCGCGCATCCAGTTGATGTTCCCCTGAATGGTGTTGAACTCGCCGTTGTGGATGATGTTCCGGTAGGGGTGAGCGAGGTGCCAGGCGCCGAGCGTGTTCGTCGAGAATCGCTCGTGGACCATCGCGAACGTCGATTCCATCCGTTCGTCGGTGAGATCGGGATAGTAGGCGGGGACCTGAACGCCTTTCAGCAGGCCCTTGTAGACGACAGTCTTCGAGTCGAGAGAAACGACGTAGAAGCGCTCGGCGTTCTCGATATCGGCGCTTTCGACGGCGTTCTCGAGCGCGCGTCGGGCGACGTAGAGCCGGCGGTCGAAGTCGTCGCCGGTGATCTCGTCGTCGGGTGCGACGACGACCTGCCAGACATCGGGTTCGGAGTCGACGGCCGTCTTCCCGAGGTCGTCGTTGTTCGTCGGCACGTCGCGCCACTCGAGGACCGAGAGATCGTAGGTATCGACGGTCTCCTCGACCAGCGAGACGAGCGCGTTGCGAGCCGCGTCGTCCTGGGGCAAAAAGAGCGAACCGACGGCGTAGGTGTCCGGCAGCTCGGCGTCGAGCACGTCTCGGAAGAACGAATCCGGCGTCTGGAGCATGATGCCGGCTCCGTCGCCGGTATTCTTCTCCGCCCCGGTCGTCCCCCGGTGCTCGAGATTGACGAGTAGTTCGAGTCCGTCGGCGACGACGTCGTGGCCCCCGTCCCCATCGAGATCCATGACGACGCCGACGCCGCAGTTCGACCGCGCGTCCGCGGGGTCGGCGAGCCCCTGTGAACGCCCGGTGGATGACGCTATATGTGGCTGTGGCATAGCCCTCCCTAGCGGAAACAGATATAAGAGGCTAACCCATTATGGCTAAGTGTATTATAAACACATATGGTGCAATATAAGGTGTTTGTGGGTCCCTTGTAGATACACCTCGTCGCCGTTCACACGCCTTCTCGCCGCAGTTTCTCTGCTATCGGATCGAGCTGCTGCTCTCGGGTCGAGATCCACGACGGTACTGTCCGAACCCCCTTCCGGGAAGCGGTGCTTCCCGGCAGCGGGGTGAATTGTCAGAGGCACGTAGTGCTCACCCACCAGAGTGAACACCACAGTATCTAGTTATTCGCCGCCGGTAAGCGCTATCGGGTTAAAGAGTTAGGTCCACATGACAACGTCACCCACGATTCGCCGAGGTGACCGTTCGAGTCAGTTCCCGAAGCGAGGCCGGCCGGTTCGCGTGGGTCGTCCGTCTTGACACTGTTCGCACCGCCGATCCGTCTCACCGTTTCGCGCATCCCGCTGGAATGAGAGTTCCGTCGAAGACGACGTCGGATCGGGAGTACCTGCTGCCGACAGCGAACTATCGGAAGAGAGATAGTTCGATTCTCGGCTCGAGTGAGCAACGACGAGCCGACGTGTTACCGATGAGCCGACGTGCTACCGTCGAGTAACCGCGCTAGTACGACTTCGCGAAGTAGGCGATCTCGTCGGCGGGATCGCCACAGACGCCGCACTCGTCGCGGTCGGGTTCGGGGACCTCGCCGGCCGTCGTCCCGCCCTCGTCGGCCAGGGGCTGCATGACGATCTCGGCGGCGATCTTCTCCTTGATGGCCGCTTCACAGGCCTCGTCGCCACACCACGGCGTCTTCACGTAGCCGCCGTGTTTGCCGATCGTCCCGAGGATCTCCTCCGGACTGTGGGCTTCCCGGACGTTCTCCTCCAGGTTCTCTTCCGCGGTCTCGTACAGTTTGTCGTAGATCTCGTCCAGATGCTCGTCGACGGCGTCGACGATCTTGTCGCGCTCGGCGACGGACTGTTCGTTGTCCGGCCGGTGGACCAGCGTGACTTCCCCGTCGTCAACCTCGTGGGGACCGATCTCGAGTCGCAGCGGGATCCCGTTGAGCTCGTGTTCGTTGAACTTGAAGCCGGGATTGCGCTCGTCACGGTCATCCAGTTCCACGCGGAAACCGGCTTCCTCGAGGTCGTCGGCGATATTTTCCGAGTACTCGAGGACGTCCGCTTTGGTGTCCTCCTGCCAGATGGGAACGATGACGACCTGCGTGGGTGCGACCGTCGGCGGGAGCACGAGGCCCTGGTCGTCGGAGTGAGTCATAATGAGCGCCCCGATCGCCCGCCAGGAGAGCCCCCACGAGGTGGTGTAGGCCGTCTGTTCGGCCTCGTCCTCGTCCGCGAAGGTGATGTCGAACGCCTCGGCGAAGCTCTGGCCGAGGTTGTGGCTCGTCGCCCCCTGGACGGACTTGCCGTCGGGCATCAGCGCCTCGACGGTCGTCGTCGTATCCGCGCCCGGGAACTTGTCGTGTTCGGGCTTCTTGCCCCGTAGCACCGGGATCGCCAGCACGTCCTCGTAGACGCGCTCGTACTGCCCGAGGCGGGTCCAGACCTCCTCCCACGCGCCAGCGTTGCTCGCGTGGGCGGTGTGACCTTCCTGCCACATGAACTCCTTCGTCCGGAAGAACGGCTTCGTCTCCGTGGCCTCCCACCGCACGACCGAACACCACTGGTTGAGCCGCATCGGCAGATCGCGGTGGCTGCGGGTCCACTCGGCCATGAAGGGCGCGATGATCGATTCGCTCGTGGGACGGACGGCCAGTCGCTCCTCGAGTTCCTCGTGGCCGCCCTGGGTCACCCACGCGACCTCGGGATCGAACCCTTCGACGATGTCCTTCTCCCGCTCGAGGTAGCTCTCGGGGATGAACATTGGGAAGTAGACGTTGTCGACGCCTGTCTCCTTGAACCAGCCGTCCAGCGAGTCCTGAATGGCCTCCCAGAGGGCGTAGCCGCGCGGTTTCGTGACGATGAACCCGCCCATCGGGGCGTAGTCCGCGAGGTTCGCCTTCTGGACGACCTCGGCGTACCACTCCCCGGGCTTGTGCGATTTCGACTCGGTGATTCCGAGTTCTTGACTCTCGTCGCTCATTGTGTCGACATGCAGGCAGCGCGGGCTTAAACCATGCGAAGGCCACCGGCGACGCCGCGTGGCTGTTCGCCTCCGACTCCGAGCGAGACGGTCGCCTCCGACACTCCGCGAGCGCGCTCGAGGTGGACGATCAGTCGCGTTCGCCGTCCGCGGCGCGCTCGCGAAGCTCACGTTTCTGTCGGCGCTCGGTGACGTGATCGATGCCGTCGGCCAGTTCCGCTCTGACCTCGCGTTCGAACGCGTCGACGTCCTCGAGAAACACGTCGGAAAACTCCTCGACGAGTTCGAACGTCCACTGGTCGCTGATCGCGCCAGCGGGGAGGTGGTCGTCTCGGAGGTCGTTCGCCCACTCCTCGTGGCCGGCTTCTCGCAGACGGTCCTCCGCGTCGCCCAGCCGGTCCATCGCGTGGCCGAGTTGATGGTGGAACTCGAGCAACGTTCCGTAGGCCCGGTGGACGTGCTCGATGCTCAACTGGAGTTCGTGGAGCGCCGCCCGTTCGCCCTCACTCAACTCGAGTTCCTCGAGGTCGACGTCGGCGTCGGGACCGGCGTCCGCCTCGGGGCCGGCGGTCGAATCAGAGTTCGTCACGCACGCGAGAACCACGAGCGGACGGAAAACCGTCCCCGTTGAACGTGCCGGACCGCGGGCCGGTGGGCGAGCGTCGCCCGACCGCTCAGACTCCAATTCGCTCGCCCAGTTCGGGCGCCGTCGCGTCGTAGCCGTCGGCGCGCAGCTCCGCGGCGAACCCCTCGCAGCGATCGCCGTGGTTGATCAGTACCGTCGCGTCCGCGTAGGACTCGAGGAAGGCACGAACCCCGTCTCGATCCGCGTGCGCAGAGAAGTCGTACTGTTCGACCTGCGCGCTGACCGGCATCATCCGGCCGTCGATCTCGGCGCTCCCGGTCTCGAGCAGGTCGCGGCCGGGGGTCCCCTCGACCTGATAGCCCGTCATGGCGATCTTGTTCGTCGGGTGGGAGCGGATCGCGGGCACGTAGGTCATCGCGGGGCCGCCGTGGAGCATCCCGCTGGTCGTGACGATCACGGTATTCTGCTCGGCGATCCGTCGGCGCTGGCCGTCGCGGCCGTCGACGAACCTGGCGTTTCCCTTCGCCCGACGAAGCAGGTCCGGATCGCGCAGAAATCCTCGGTTTGCATCCCGGAGAAAGAGTTCCGTGACGCGTTTCCCCATCCCGTCGACGTAGCACTCGAGGTCGTGTTCCTCGCAGATGCAGAGCACCTCCTGCGTGCGGCCGATGCCGAACGCGGGGACGACGACAGTGCCGCCCTCCCAGATCGTCGTCCGGAGGCTCTCGGCGAACTCGCGTTCGATCTCGGGTCGCGGCGGTCGCGTCACGTCCGAGTAGGTGCTTTCACAGAGGACCACGTCGGCGTCGGGCCGCGCGGTGGTGCCGTCGAGTAACCGCTGTTCCTCGGTGTGAAAATCGCCGGTGTAGAGCAGTCTGGTCTCGCCGTCGTTCACGAGCACGTGGGCGCTGCCGGGGACGTGACCGGCATCGAAGAACGTGATCTCGTACCCGGCGGCATCGAAGGTGCGCTCGTAGCCGTGGGTCTCGGAGACTTCCGCGACGCGAGCGAGCTCCGCCTCGGTGAACGGACAATCGTAGCTCCCGCGGTGGAGCTTCAGCGTGTCTCGCGCGAGGACCATCGTGAGGTCGTACGTCGGTTGCGTCCAGTGGATCTGCGGCCGCGCATCGCCCGACAGGAGCGTCGGGACCGAGCCGACGTGATCGAGATGACCGTGACTGACGACGACGGCGTCGGGATCGACGTCGCCGATCGGAAACGCCGGCGGGTTCCCCGAATCCATCCCGAAATCGAGCAAGAGCGTGTCGTCGATGAGGATCGCGCTCCGGCCGATCTCGCGCGCGCCACCCAGCAACTGGACGTCCATTACGAGTCCTCTTGCATCTCGTCCGGTTTGCCTCCGTTGGTTCACGGATTCCGGTCGAGAGGTCCGTCACTCGCGTCTCGAGGGTAACGGCCGATATTACCGGTCCCGGAGTCGACGTCGGTCGGTCGATCGAGCATTCGAACGGTCGAGTCCCGTTCGCTCAGTTCGCTCGTCCGGTCCGAGGACGCGCTCGAGTTCTCGTTCGAACTCGTCGTCGTCGAGTTCGCCGTCGACGTACCGAGAGCGAACTCGGTCCTCGGGAGCGGTCCGGTCGTCGGACCGCTGTGGTGGACACGCGTCGTCTCCGGCGGCTGAATCGCCACCGAACACTGAAAACAGCCCGACGATCGCCAGAACGAACAGGCCCAGGACGGTGAGTGAGACGATCACCGAGAGGACGACGACGACGAGGGAGAGCGCGATACCGACGATCGTTCCGACGACGCTCAGCGCGATGAGTACGAGGAGGAGCACGCCGATTCCCCGTAACAGGAGAGAACTGAGGCGTCCCATACGCACCGTTCGTCGGATGCGCACAAAAATTACTCGGGGCCGCAGACGGCGATAATCGCGACGCTGTGACTCTCTGTCGAGTCGATCGTTCGCGGAGCGGCGTCAGGAACTGTTCGACCGAAGGTCGTTCGCATCGGCCCGCCGGGCGTCGGTCCGTTCGGTCAGCCCGATGAGATAGACGTCGAGGAGACAGATCAACAGGATCGCGAGCGGCACGGCGACGTCGGTGAAGCGCACCGCGTCGAACTGCAGTGCTGTCACGACGAACGGCTCGCCCGGTTCGAACGCGCCCGACAGCGATCGCGCGCTCAGGAACGCGAGCGCGAGGCCGTAGCAGACGAACCAGATCCCGGCACGTTTCCACCGACCGAGGTAACAGTGGCCGAGGCCGGCGACGAGCGCTGACAGCGGATACGCCGGCCAGACCGGTCGCGATAGCTCGCTCATTGGAGGTCCCGTACGCCGTGGAAGACAATCCGTGTTGTCCTTTCGACCGAGTGGTTATTTCCGATACCGTCGGATCCCGAACCGGCCGTAGCCGCCGTACGCGACCTCGAGCGAGCCGATCCACCAGTTCCACCGCTCGGGCGGGGTGCCGTCGGGGGCGTCAGACAGCTCGTCGATGACGATATCGTTCGTCAGCGCGACACCCGCGTCGCCCTCGTACTGGTTGGAATCCGCGAGATCGACGGCCTGCCGAACGACGACGCGCGACTGCCCCATCGTTCCGCCGAACTCCTCGCGCAGGCGGATCTCGAGTCGTCCGGGATCGATGAACACGGCTACTCGTAGGGGGTCGGGGTACTTGACTGTTCGAGCGGTCGGACGCTGAAACGCCGCTGGACCGAGTGGCCGGGCGGACGGCTCGAGCAACGCGAGAGCCGTCCAACTCGGGGGAGGGCAGGCGGTTCACCGATATCCGCTGCGAGCGACCGAACGCGCGGCGCGAAGCGCCGCGGAAAGACGAGCGGCCAACGGCCGCGAGTAAGGGAGCGAGCAGGCCGACGACCGATGTGGAGGGGCGCGAAGCGGCCCGAAACGGAGGGAGGAGTGCTTTTCATCGAAGCTAAGCGGGATCGAAGATCCCGCGAGGTCCAAAAAGCGCTCCTCTGGAGCGCTTTTTGAGGATTTTGCCGAGGGCGCGGCTCTGCCGCGCCCGCAGCGCAAAAGGTCGGTTCCGATCGATGATCTTTTGAGCGACGGCCGTCTTCCGTCGGGCATGGCAAGTTTCACTGTCGTTGTCGGCGACCCCGAATCCGGGTCGTCCTATCAGCTCGAGGCGGAGGAACAGGACGCGAACCGATTCATGGGCAAGTCGATCGGCGAGGAGGTCGACGGCGGCTCGGTCGGCCTCGACGGCTACACGCTCGAGATCACCGGCGGCTCCGACGAGGCGGGCCGCCCGCTCAACGGCGAGGTCTCCGGGCCAAACCTGACGCAAGTGCTGATGAAGGGGCGACAGACGGGCTACCGTCCGAAGCGTGACGGCGAGCGTCGCCGGATCACGGTTCGCGGTCGCGAAATCTCCGACGCCGTCGCACAGGTCAACGCCTCGATCGCCGAGCGCGGGAGCACCGACGTCGACGACCTCCTCGGCGAGGGCGGCGACGACGACGACGAGTAATCGCGGCGATTCCTTCGATTCATTTTCATGGGAGACAGAATTGCGAGCGACCATTCCTCGGTGAAGACGGTCCGGTCGACGTGTGCGGAGACGGCGACCGGCGTCAGACTCGAGGTGCCAGCCGACGAACGCGGTGCGTTTTCATCCGACGAGGTCGTCCGGGTCGCCCTCGACGGCGAGGAACTGTTCGCGCGAGTCGAGCGGGCGCTGACGGGCGACGACCTGTTGATTCCGGGCGTCTACGAGACGCCGGACGAGGCCCGAGACCCCAGCGGCGCGACCGACCGACTCTCGGAGTGGACCGCCGACCACGATATTCCGGCGGGGGGCTCGGTGCTGGTCGACGTCGTCGAACCCGAGTTCCTCTACGGCCTTCGCGCACCCGGCGAGACGACCTATTACGACGCGCGAGAGCCGCCGAGCGATAGCCTGAGCGAGATCGCGAAGGATCTCGAGGACCACTGATTTTCGAGCCCTCCGATCTCGGCGGTAGTCGGGATTCGGCCGGGAAATAGCGGCGTCACGACCGGACGACGCGGCTCCGTCGACTCGAGCCTGTCGGTGATGGCGTGACTTCGGGTTCGAAAACCGGGTTCGACTCGAGCCCCGGTCGACGCCCTCGAGCCCGGCCGAAAATCCGAATACCGCCCTTTTTCCACCTCGAGTGCGAATCCGACGCCATGAGTGACCAACGCGAGGCGTTTCTGGCGGGCGAGCGACTCGAGGACGTGGCGCTGTTCCTGGCGGATTCCTACGTGTCGGACGAGCGCCTCGAGGAGTTCGGCGAGCGCGTCGACGACGGGACGCTGATCGTGATCGACGGCGAGCGCGGGCGGAACGCCTTTCAGGCGGCGACCGGCACCGGAGCGATGGAGTTCGCCAAATCTGCGATGAGCAACGAGGGGGAGATCGACGACGATCTGACGGGCGGGCGCTGCCCCGACGCAGCGGCCGACGAGGAACACACGGTTCAGTTCGTCTTCGCGTTCGCCGAGGCGAAAAACGAGGAGGTCGGTGGCATCTACGCGAAGGGAGACGTCGTCCACGCCTACGCGCAGTGTACGTGCGGGACGGCGTTCTCGGATCGATGGAACGTGGGCGAGACGGACGGCTAGCGACTTCGGAGAGCGAATCGCAGACGTGGATAGTCAGTAGTAGGCCGTAGTCTTTTGCGGCTCAGCGGAGTATGAGGGGATATGAGTTCGACCGAAACCCCGTACGAGACCGGCCGCGGGTTCGGTCTCTCGAGTCGCGAAGCGCGCGTGATCGGCGGCGCGAGCGTCCTGATGGCAATCAACGTGGCGTTGATGTACGTCATCGTGACGACACCGCTCGCGAGCGTCAACGACTACCTGTTCTCGTTCCCGATCATTGGCGCACTCGCCTACGGCGCGGCCATCATGGCCGGACAGTTAGTCGCCGAGCGCGGCATCGAGGGCGGGGACATGGGAATCGCGTTCGTCGGGATGGTGATCTTGCAACTGGCCTTCGGGGTCTTCGGAGCCGGCGTGCTTCGCTTCGCGCCTCGAGCGTCCCAGCTGACGATCCTCGCCGTCACGGCGGTCGTCGTCGCGCTATTGACGGCCGTCATCGCCGCCTACGTCTACGCGCGGTCGAAGACGTTCGAGCACTGGGGATCGTACGCCAACTACGCGTTCATCGGCGGCATCGTCGCGATTCTGATCGGGACGTTCGTCGCGCCGGTGTTGCTCGTCGGCTTCGTCCTCATCTTCCTCGGCTTCCTGCTTCGGCTGGGCTGGGAGATCTGGAAGGTTCGCGACCAGCGCAACGCGTCGGTCGCGCTCCAGACGATCGGCGTCTACATCGCCGTCGCCGGCGTCTTCGTTCACGTGTTGCAGCTGGTGATGCGGTACTTCGCATCGCGCGGGTGATTTCGATCCGTCTGCTCGAGCGTTCCTATCGGTTCGCTCGAGCCGAGACCGGTTCTCGACGGATGACCTCGAGAAACAGCGGATAAATGCCGCTCACTATCTCCTGTGAATGGAGCAGCGGATTCTGCTAGTGACTGAGTGAGATGAAGCGACCTGCTATCGTGGCAACAGGGAATCACCGCGCCCTCCCCAGCCGATTTCTCCTCACGGGCGAAGGCCGTCTGCTCACGGCGGCGGAGCCGCCGTCTGTTCACGGGCGCGTAGCGCCCGTTCACATGGTCTGCGAGGCCACGGCCTCGGACTATTTACACAGTATGCGGGACCGGCGGTCCCGCACTACTCGCGACGGCCACGCACAGTGTTATCTCGCGATTCGCTTCGTTCATCGCTCGACAGCGCGCGCCACCGCATAGTCGTACTCGAGTGATGTCTACGATGCGTTCTCGAGCACGTCAGTCACCCACACCCGATTCGGATCGTCCGTCTCGTTCATCCAGTCGATCAGTCGATCCCGCATCTCACGGCGAACCTCCGCGTAGCCGGGATGGTCGATCAGGTTCTGCAGTTCCGCGGGATCGCTCTCGAGATCGTACAGTTCGTCGATATCGGGGCCGTTGTAGACGTACTTGTACTCCGCCGTGCGGACCATCCGCTGGGTGTAAAGGCCGAACTCGTCGCCGTGGTACTGGGCGAAGGTGGAGTCGGGCCACGCCTCGGAGACCGCGCCCCCGTCGACGGTGTTGTCCACGGCGTCACCGCCGGTCTCGAGCAACGGCACCAAACTCCGGGCGTCGAAACTCTCGGGGACGTCGACGCCGCCCATCTCGAGGAACGTCGCCGCCAGATCGTGCAGATGCACGGGGGCCTCGCAGACCGACCCCGACTCGACGACGCCCGGCCAGCGAACCTGCAGCGGGATGCGGTAGGTGTCGTCGTACATCAGCGGTCCCTTGTTGAACTGGCGGTGGCTCCCGGCGAAATCACCGTGGTCCGACGCGTGGACTACGACCGTCTCCTCGGCCAGTCCCCGATTCTCGAGGGCCTCGAGGATCCGCTCGAGTTGGTGGTCGATCAGCGTGATGAAGCCCCAGTACTTCGCGAGCGCTTCGGCCCAGAGATCCCAGTCGAAGCCGGTGACGCCGCGGTAGGCGAGGTAGTTCTCGTGGACCTGCGGCTTCCCGTCGTAGGTCTCGGCGTAGCTCTCGGGGGGCTCGATTTCGTCGGGATCGTACAGCGAGGCGTAGGGCTCCGGGACGACGTAGGGGTGGTGGGGCCCGTAGAAATCGGCCCGGTGGAAGAACGGGCCGTCTCGGTCGCCGTCGGCGTGCGATTCGATCGCATCGATCGTCCGCTCGGCGAGAAAGTAGGCTCGCGTGTCCTCGACGCCGACGGACGTTGTCGCGGCGACGAACGTCCCTTCGGAGCGCTCTCTCGGCTCCTCGCCGGTGTAAATCTCCTCCTCGAGGTCGGCCTCGCCGACCGGCACGCCTCGCTCTTCGCGGTACTCGCGGAACGCCTCGTCGATGTCGTCGTGGTGTTTGTCGCTGCCGCCGAGATACGAGAAGCCGAAGTCGGCGGGCGTCTGATCGCGGCCGGCGTGCCACTTCCCCGTATATGTGAGGTCGTAGCCGGCCGCCACGAGTTCCGCCGAGAACGTCGGCAGTTCCGCGGGCAGGTTCGCCCGAATCGCGTCCGGCTCGTGGCAGTTGTTCAGCATCCCGTGACCGTGGGGGAACTGACCGGTCAGTAGCGACGCGCGAGCGCTCGAGCAGATGCTGATCGGCGTGAACGCCTGCTCGAAGCGGACGCCCTCGCTCGAGAGCCGATCGATCGCCGGCGTTTCGACCGGGGGGCCCCCGGGTGCGCTGGCGTCGTATCGCTCCTGGTCGGTGAGGACGAGCAGGACGTTCGGACGGGTATCGGCGTCAGCGTCAGCCATCGGGCGAGGTACATCGCCACCGTAGTTAACGATGGGACCTGCAGTCGTGATCTCGCTCGACCGCGGGGACGGATATCTCCGGTGTGAACCCGACCGTTCAAGAGCCCCCCGTTCGACGGTCCACGCGTGCCTAGTGCGTACTGTGGTGAATGTGAGTGGCAGCACCGAGTCGACGGGGACGATCCGGGTACGCTCAGCCGCGCGATGATCGATCACTTCGTCGAGACGGGGCACTCAACGGTCGAGCGACGCGACGCCGAGGAGCGCCTCGAGACTCGTGTCGATTCCGACGGTCAACCGTCAGAGAACCGGTCGGAACAGCCGCCAGCGTCGGTATCCGAACGGAATTCGAACCCGCACCTCGAGTGACTCAGTCGAGATCCTCGAACGTCGGTCGCTCGAGGTCGCCCGGGAACTCGTCGACCGGAACCTGCGTCTGATCGCCCGACTCCATGTCCTTGATCGTCACCTCGTCGTTCGCGAGGTCCTGTTCGCCGACGATGACGACGGTTTCGGCGTTGATCGAGTCGGCGTAATCGAGCTGTGCCCCGAACGAGCGACCGGCGACGTCGGTCTCGACGACGTGACCGCGGTCGCGAAGCTCGCGGGAGATTCGCGACGCCTCCGAGCGAGTGTCGCCGACCTGCAGGACGTAGTAGTCCGTCGTGACTTCCTCCTCGGGCCAGACGCCCGCGCGCTGTAACAGGAGCGGCAGCGTCGCGTGGCCCGGCGCGACGCCGACCG
>NZ_JAQIVI010000665.1 GCF_028618695.1 Natrinema soli
CTCGCCGGCCCCCTCCCATTACTTGTCCATCTCAGCTCATGCCCATAACTTCCGTCACTCATTAAGCCGTCTCGAACGACGTTCGCGAGATGACTGCTTCTCGACGAGGCCTTACCGGTCCCGGTCGACGGTTTCACCGGGCAAGGTGGTCGCACCGCCCTCGAGTTTCAACCCGGGGTAGAGACTCGTGTTGATCCCGGTCTTGACCTCGTCGCCGGCGACGACGCCGAACTTTCGGCGTCCCGTCGAGACGCGGTCCCCCTTGACCGTGAATTCGATCGCCGCGTCGTCGTGGCGGAGATTCGCCACGTTCGTTCCCGCGCCGAAATTGACGTCGCGGCCGAGCACGCTGTCGCCGACGTAGGAGAGGTGACTGACCGACGTTCCGCGCGAGACGACGCTGTTTTTGATCTCGACCGAATGGCCGATTTCGGCGTCCGGGCCGACCAGCGTCGCGCCGCGGATGTACGCATTCGGCCCGACCTCCGCGCCGGCACCGATTAGTGCCGGCCCCTCGATCACGACGCCGGGTTCGATCGTCGCGCCGTCTTCGACGACGACCATTCCCTCGAGCCGTGCGTCCTCGCTCACGTCGCCGTCGATCCGGCGCTCCACCTCCCCGAGTTTCCACTCGTTGGCCTCGAGTAGCTCCCAGGGCCGGCCGACGTCGAGCCACCGCTCGAGGGTGATCGGCGTCACGTCGTACTCGTCGATCACCCGCGCGACGACGTCAGTGATCTCGTGCTCGCCGCGCTCGCTCGCGGGCACCGTGAGCCACTCGCGGGCTTCGGCGGGGAACGCGTAGGCCCCGGCGTTGGCGAGGTTCGTCGGCGGATCGGCGGGTTTTTCGACGATCTCCGTTATCAGGCCGTCCTCGCCGTCGGTACTGAGGACGCCGTAATTGCTCGGCTCGTCGACCTCGATCGCGCAAACGGCCGGACAGGCGTCGAACAACCGGCCGATCGCGGCCTGATCGTAGAGATTGTCGCCGTTGAGCACGGCGAAGGGGCCCTCGATGTGGTCTCGAGCGGCGTTGACCGCGTCGGCGGTCCCAGCCTGTTCTTCCTGAACGGCGTAGGAAACGGGGACGCCGCGGTGCTCGGCACCGAAGTAGTTCCGAACCGTCTCGCCCTCGTAGCCGATAACGAGAACGATTTCGTCGGCCCCGGCGTCGACCGCCGTGTCGACTGTGTGGGCCACGAGCGGTCGATCGGCGACCGGTAGCATGGGCTTCGGAACCGATTCTGACAACGGTCGCATCCGCGTCCCTTGTCCCGCCGCGAGAACGACTGCCTTCATGTACTCCTCCCTTCCACGAATTCCCGGATAAGCGATTCGTTCGTGAGTAGAAAATGAAAGTCGAGTGGTTCGTTGATACTGGCGGGGAATCAAGTGTCGCGCCGGCGCGGAGGTGAGGGGGCGTCGACTGCCGTCAGTCCTCGGTCGTCTTGATGTCGGCCGACAGCCCCTGCGCCATCTCGATCTCTCTGGAGTTGTTCATCGTCCACGCCGTCCGCTCGGTGACGGCTTCGATGGCTTCTCGAGCGCTGGGGTAGCCGTTGCCGGACTTCTTGACGCCGCCGAAGGGAAGCTGGACCTCCGCGCCGATACACGGTAGGTTCGCGTACGCGAGCCCGAGGTCAGCGCGGTCTCGGAAGTAGTTGAGCTGGCGGTAGTCCTCCGAGATGATCGCGCCCGCCAGTCCGTAGGGGGTGTCGTCGTGGATCTCGACGGCGTCCTCGATACCGCCCGAGTACTCGATGAGGGCCACGTGCGGGCCGAAACACTCCTCGTTCAGACAGCGCAGGTCGGACTCGTAGTCGATCTCGTAGACGAACGGGCCGACCCAGTGGCCATCTTCGGAGCCGTCCGGAATCTCCTCGTTCGCGAGTTCGAATCGGTCGACGAGGACGTTCGCACCCTCCTCCCGGGCGAGTTCGTTGTACCCGCGGATCTTCTCGACGTGGTCGGCCTCGATGGCCGGCCCCATGAACGTGTCCTCCTCGAGCGGATCGCCGACCGCGATGTCCGCGGCGATGTCGACGAATCGGGCTTTGAACTCGTCGTAGACGTCCTCGTGAACGATCAGGCGCTCGCTCGAGACGCAGCGCTGGCCCGTGGTCTTGAAACTCGACATGATCGCGGCGTGGACGGCGATGTCCAGATCCGCTTCCTCGGTGATGACGATCCCGTTCTTGCCGCCCATCTCGCAGGCTGCGAGTTTGCCGGGTTCGCCGCCGACGTTGCCCGCGATTTCGTGGCCGACCTCCGCGGAGCCGGTGAAGAGGACGGTGTCGACGCGCTCGTCGTCCGCGATCGCCGCGCCGGCGTCGCCGAAGCCCTGGACCATGTTGAAGACGCCGTCGGGGATCCCGCTCTCCTCGAACATCTCGGCGATGATCTGGCCGCACCACGGGGTCTGCTCGGCGGGCTTCCAGACGACGGTGTTGCCCTCGACCAGAGCGATGGCCATGTGCCAGAACGGGATCGCGACCGGGAAGTTCCACGGCGTGATACAGCCGACGACGCCGCGCGGTTTCCGGCGCATGTAGGCGTCCTTGCTGCCGATCTCGCTGGGGACGATGTCCCCGTGCGGATGGCGCGCGTTGCCAGCCGCCCACTCGACCATGTGCCAGGCCTCGGTGACGTCGGCTTTTCCCTCCGAAATCTCCTTGCCGCACTCCTTCGAAACGATTTCCCCTAACTCGTCGTGGCGGTCCCGCAGTTCGTGGTAGATGTCCCAGAGGTACTCCGCGCGATCGATGTAGGACAGGGAGCGCCACGCTTCGGCGGCCGATTCGGCGGCCGCGAGGGCCGCATCGACATCGGCCGCCGTTC
The DNA here is from genome assembly GCF_028618695.1 of Natrinema soli. The sequence goes on from NZ_JAQIVI010000665.1 coordinate 2,839, forward strand.
CGCGCTGGAAGGTCGCCAGCGTCTCCCCGGTCGCGGGATTCTCGCTCTCGAACGTCCGTTCGGCGTCGGAGCGCGTCCGATCGCTGGCGGAACGCCGTTCCGCGCCGTTCCCGTCGGTCCACTCGCCGCCGATGTAGTGGCCGCGCCCTCGCTCGGTGCGTTGCTGGCTCATACGAGATGAAACGGCGGGCACGGTGAAAATCCTGCTGGTGGTTCACAGTTCACGAACGAACTGCAAGTTCGATACCCGCAATTCCGCTGTTCGTTCGCTCGAGTCCACTCGTGGGAGACGCGTGAACACCGACGGCGCTCCGGGATTGGAGTCCGTCGTGCTCGCCGATCGATAGCTGACGGCGAGAGTCGATTGAGCACCGATCGGCCTCGAATTGGCCACCGACATAGAAAGTCCAGTTGATGAATTTCCCGACAGTTGCAGGCACGTATGTTTTGCTCGAATGGCCGCTATCTCGGAGTGAAATATGAGTGACACACCGAACACCGAAACCGGCCGCGATACCCGGACCGACTACAATTCCCTGAACACGGACGCGATGCAGTGGCTGAGCGCCTTCGTCGCACTGCTCGGGCTCTACCTCGTCGCCTCGCCGTTCCTCTTCGAGGCCACGGACGCGGCCATCTGGAACGATACCCTCGTCGGAACGGCGATCTTCCTCACCGCGGGCTACAACTTCGTCCGCCTCTCGAGGGACCGATTGGCGAGCGTCGGCGTCGCATCGCTCGCGGTCCTGCTCGGGCTGTGGGCGCTCATCTCGCCCTCGTTCATCGAGATGGGGAGCAGTACGCTCGCGACCGGGACCGCGATTACCGGCCTGCTCGTCGCCGCCCTCTCGGCCTACAATGCCTACGCCAACAACAAGGCCGACACGCCCGAACAAGCGCGAGCCCGCGTCTGAATTCGACCGACCGTTTTCTGCTCGGTGAACCGCTCGAGATGCGATAGCCGGACTGAAACTGTCGTTTTCTACGTATCACGGGAGATCGATACGCCGGCACGCGGTGGCGCGCTGTCGGCCGTCTGAGCGACAGCGAAGATGGCCGACGGTACTGCGCGGGGTCGTCGCGAGTGGTTCGGGACCGACGGTCCCGCATCCCATGCGAACGGTGCGCGGTTCGGAGCGACGCGCGGTTCGGAGCGAACAGAGTGAGCGAGAACCGCGGGGGCGCGAACCGTGAGTGAAACGAGCCGTGAGCGAACACAGTGAGCGAGACCGGCGAGATGAGCGGGGAACGACATGACCCGTGAACGGCGCATTGAGCCGTGAGAAGGTGGTGCGGTGAGAGCGAGAGAGAGAGCCGTCCATTGCGAACGGGTGTACAACGACCCGCGAGCCCGGCCGGCGGAATCGAACCCCTTACCCGCGATGCGCGGAAACCCGTCGGTATGGAAGCCGTAGTCGAAGCGACGGACCTCGAGAAGGTCTACGGCGAGACGACGGCCCTCTCGGGGGCGTCGCTCTCCGTCGAGAGCGGCGAGGTCTTCGCGCTGATCGGTCCGAACGGGGCCGGCAAGACGACGCTCCTCCGCGCGCTGACGGGGACGACCGAACCCGACGCCGGCACGGCGCGGATCCTC
>NZ_JAQIVI010000666.1 GCF_028618695.1 Natrinema soli
GGGGCGCACTCGCCGCCGCTCGAGACGATGTCGAGGCCTACGATGCGGTCACCTGGTCCGAGTCCGCCGCAGACGGCGACGAGACTGACGGAACCCCGAACACCGCCGACGTGACCGCGGGAGTCGAGGGAACCCAACAGACCGAGCTCGCGTTCGACGAGGTCGCGGCCGGCGACGCGGCCTCCGATCGAGAGGACGACGCCATCGACCAGCTGTTCGACCGGCTCGCCAACCGCGACGACGAGGTCCGGGCCGTCCGCGAGCGTCTCGAGGCGCTGTCCGAGGACCTCGAGTACGTCGAGGAACGGACGGCCGCCGCCGACGAGGTTGACGAACTCGACGAGCGCCTCGAGTCGTTCGCCGACGATTTGACCGACCTCGCGGCCGAGAGCGAGAGCCACGCGAGCGACTCGGCCGTCGCCGGTCTCGACGCCGAAATCGATCGCCTCGACGACGAACTCGAGGCGCTCTCGGACGCGCTCACAGCGATCGAGGACGACGTCGACGACTCCGACGACGCGCTCGCGGACGTCGAGTCGACCGCTGCAGACGAACGGGCCGACCTCGACGACCGGCTCGCCGATCTGGCGGGCGACCTC
>NZ_JAQIVI010000667.1 GCF_028618695.1 Natrinema soli
CGGCGACCGACTCGAGCGCGCAGGGCGACGACGAACTCGAGCCCCTCGAGGCTGCCCTCGAGGAGCTCGACCGCGAACTCGCGGGCGGCATCGCCGGCGTCACGGCGGGAGCCGTCGAAAGCGAGTATCAGACGAGCCGCATCCGGGGGATGTGCGACCGACTCGATTGCGACCTCTTCGCGCCGCTGTGGCAGGAGGATCCCCGCGAACTGGCCGACGCGATGCTCGAGGCCGGTTTCGAGATCACAATCATTCAGGTCGCCGCCCACGGACTCGACGAGTCGTGGCTGGGCCGGACCCTCGACCGCGAGGCGATCGACGACCTCGAAGCCCTCAACGAGGAGTACGGCGTCCACATTCTGGGAGAGGGCGGCGAATTTGAGACGCTGGTGGTCGACGGACCACACATGGATCGGCGTCTCGCCCTCGAGTACGAGACCGAGTGGGAGGGGACACGCGGGCGGTTGCGGATTACGGATGCAAGGCTCGAGTGAGAACGGACATTGTCCCGCGAGTGAACGGAGTAAACGAGCGGGCTTTTGGTCCAGTTTCTCGAGTGATCCGATCGCGATGGGAGGACTGAGAACATGAATTCTGTGGGGAGTCGGTGAACGGCGATGCTGAGATCGTCGAGAGAGAGAACGCATGAATGCGACGGTTGATACTCGATCGGTCACACCTCGACATCGAGCGGTTCGAATACGTACATGTGTCGGAGATCGACGTCGTACATGAGCGTTCCCTCCGGCATCCGTCGGAGACACCAGACGACGTACAGGTCCCCGACCGCGCCGGTCGTGTTTATGACCAACACCATATAGGCCGTGACGGCGATACTCGGCACGGGAACGGCCAAAAGCGGCGTCGCACCGATCGCGATACTCACGAGCGGGGCGAGCCCGATAGGGAACAGTTGCTCGCGTCGCTGGAACTGACCGAACGCCGCCGCGTAGAAGGCCCCCATGGCCAGATTCACGCCGTAGGTCACGTCTTGTCCGTAGTAGCGCATAACAGCACCGTGAAGTAGTTCGTGAACGGCTACTGTCACGAACAGGGCCACGACGAACGGAAGTCCCACGTCGATCATGTCCAAGACGAGCACTGTACTGTCTCCCGTCTCAGTCACGGCGAACAGCGTTGCGAACACCTCCGGTCCCTGTATTTGCCAGAGCAGCCAGCCGAATCCGTATGCCGTGAGCAAAAACAGCGGAACTGACACCAACAGCAACACTAGTGTCGGATACTCGAATAGCTTCGGCTCGTCGTATCCCGCCGGTGGCGCCGGTGGACTCGGCGTCTCCCGTTCGGGACGGACTGCAAACTTCATCTCGACCATACGGCCGATTCTCTGTTCCGGTACTTCACAGTCGCGCTGGACCGACCGGTCCACTCGGTGAGGCGGCGGTCTGTGAGGACGCTGGCTCGTTCGTGAACGGACGAAATCGGACGAACGGGTGGCTTTCTCCCACCATCTTCGGTTCAGCTACTGATCCGGTAGGGCGTCTCGAGCGGCGCGCTCTCGTACCGGGCGAGCACACGGTGGAGTCCGATGGCCACGGCGAACAGCCCGGCGTTCCAGATCGGCGAATCGTAGTAGATGACGTCGACGATCACCGGCTCCGAGTACAGCGGCCAGAAGGGCGTGAGCGGAGCGGCGATGTCGGGTGTGGAGAGAACGTCCGCAAACAGGTGGCTGATTCCGCCTAGCTCCAGCCCCGCTATCGCGAAGACGAAGACCGTCTCGGATGCGATATCGGTGCTTCGAATCCAGCGGGTGGCAGCGAACCAGGGGGTGAGCCACTTCGCGACGGCCGCGCCGACGAGGACACTCATCAGGAGCACGAACAGCAGGGTGTGGGTCACGCCGTGGTGGGTGATCGGGAGGACCTGCTGCAAGACGAGATCGGTGTCCGGGAGCATCGCGGTGACTAACGCGAAGCCCGCGAACCCGAGCGCGCCGCGTCGCCCCCAGACGAGCCACGCCGGGGCGGCGAACAGCAGCGCCATCCCGAGGTGGCCGGTGACGTCGACCATGGGTCCTGTCGCCTACCGAACCCGCCGTGCGATCCGGAGGAACAGCGACACTGCCGTCCCGAGACCGGGGATGCGAGACGAGAGCGCGGCCGCCCCCAGCAATAGGAGGCCGCTCTTCGGCCGCCCGCGCCGAAACGCCAGCAGGCTGTCGATCAGCGTCGACACGATGCTCAGCTTGTTCGCTGACCGCGAGTTCAGGTTCGCCATCGGTTCGCTCGAGTACGATGCTCCACGACAAATCCGACACCGCTGCAGTAGCAGGCCGCCGAACCGATCGGTTTCGGCCAAAAAGCCGTGCGCTCACTGACTCGCGACCAGGGCCGCTCGTCTTATCGCGGCGCTACGCGCCGCGCTTCCGTTCGCTCGCGGTCCTAATCGTGTCGGAACCAACGAAAGCCGTCACTTCGCTCGCCTTTCGAGTTTCAGACACGCCTTCGCTCTCGCTCAGTCGTGTCTGAAACTCCGCTGTCCCGTAAACGCCATCGCCATTCCGTGTTCGTTCGCCGCCTCGATCACGTCCTCGTCGTTGACCGAGCCGCCGGGCTGGACGACCGCCTCGATGCCCGCCTCCGCGGCCTCCTCGATGCCGTCCGGGAACGGGAAGAACGCGTCCGAGGCCATGACCGCTCCCTCGGCATCCTTGCCCTCCGCGTGTTCGTCGGCCTTCATCGCCGCCAGCCGGACCGCGTCGACTCGAGAGACCTGCCCCATCCCGACACCGACCGTCTCGGTGCCCTTCGTGAAGAGGATCCCGTTCGACTTGACGTGTTTGAGCGTCTGCCACGCGAAGACCATCGACTCGAGTTCCGCCTCGCTCGGCTCGCGCTCGGTGACGACCTCGAGGTCGTCGACTGAAATCGACTGCAGATCTCGTTCCTGGACCAATCGGCCGCCCACGAGCGGTTTTTCGGTGAAGCGCTCGCTCCGCTCGCCCAGTTCACCCACATCCAACACGCGGAGATTGTCCTTCTCGAAGAGCACCTTGAGCGCGTCGTCGGTGTAGCCGGGCGCGACGACGACCTCCTTGAACGAGTCGATGACCCGCTCGGCGGTCGCGGCGTCGCACTCGCGATTCAGCGCGACGATACCGCCGAAGGCGCTCATCGGGTCCGTCGAGAGGGCCTTCTCGTAGGCCTCGGCGAGCGAATCGGCGGTCGCACAGCCTGCCGGGTTGGTGTGTTTGATGACCGCCGCGGCGGGCTCGTCGAACTCCTTGATGAGGTTGAGCGCCCCGTCGGCGTCGTTGTAGTTGTTGTACGACAGCGCCTTCGCGCCCTCGTTCAGCTGGTCGGCGTGGACGACGCTGGCCTCGTCGCAGGTGTAGTCGGTGTAGACCGCGGCGTCCTGATGGGGATTTTCGCCGTACCGGAGCGTGTCCGCGCGGTCGTCGGAGAGCAGTCGACGCGCTGGCAGCCCGTCGTGGCTCTCAGCCTCGGTGCTTGCCACGTCGGCGGCGACGGAGACCTCACCTGCGTCCGTGTCCACGTCGACTGCACCCTCGGCGAACCACTTCACGGCCCGCGGGTACGCGCGGAACTCGCCCTCGTAGAGGACGCGCTCTTTCAGGCCCTCCTCGTCGTCGCCCTCGTAGACCGGGATCGGCTCCTGCGTGACGATCGGCCCGGCGTCGACCTCGCTCTCGAGGACTTCGCCCTCGGCGTCGGTCGCGTCGGTGACGACGTGGACCGTACATCCGGTCACCGAGACGCCGGCCTCGAGCGCGTCGCCCCACGCGTCCATTCCCGGGAACGACGGCAGCAGTGCGGGGTGGACGTTCAGCGTGGTCGGCGCCTCCTCGAGGAACGTATCGGAGAGGATCCGCATGTAGCCGTCCAGACAGACGAGGTCGAACTCGTAGTCAGACAGCGCCTCGAGCACCGCTTCCTCGTGCTCGCTGCGGCTCATGCCGTCCTCGAGCGGGACGACCTCGGTCGGAATCCCGCGCTCGGCCGCGGCCTCGAGCACCGGCGCGTCCTCGCTGTTCGTCAGGACGACGGCGAACTCGACTCCGCCCGGTCGTCGGTCGGCGATGTTCAACAGGTTGCGCCCTCGGTTGCCGGCCATCCCGGCGATTCGCGTCATGGTGGGACTCCCGCCCGCGAGCGGCAAAGTGGTTGCGGTCTCGACGGCCGATATATCCATGTCCGTGTATCGATCCGGCGGTATTCGCGACCTGATCGGGAGAGGTATGCACGCTCGTGGCATCGGACGCTCCGGGTTTCGATACGCTTTTGCACCGCGCTGGACAGACTCGCACAATGACCGAGACCGA
>NZ_JAQIVI010000668.1 GCF_028618695.1 Natrinema soli
CCGAGCACCGTCAGGTCGGCCGCTCGCGGCCGGCCGAACCGATCGGCATCCCGAATCGGCATGCTGTTCGAGACGAACACCGTCGCCCGATCCGGCGCGTTCGAAAAGACGGATGCGAGGATCGCGCCCTCGAACGGCTCGGACTCGAGCGCGCTCGCGGTCACCGCCTCGTCGCGAATCTCCCAGTGGCGTCGTTCGGCCGCATCGAACCGGGCGCGCCAGTCGTCGTCGACCGTCGCCCTCGTCGTCGAATCGGTGTACTCGCCCTCGACGCGTTCGCTCTCTGCGATCGCTTCGAACAGCCCGTCGACGACGGTCCCGGGATCGGCCGCCAGCAGGTCCGTCGCGGTGAACGTCGCCTCGCGCCACGCGCCCGCAGGATCGATCAGGAACTGCCGGGCGTCGGCGTCCCGAAGCCAGTGTCGGAGCGGTTTCGACGTCGGAGAGGCCCCGAATCGGAGGACGACGTCCGGCGACGGCAGCTCGTCGACGTAAGCGTCGTAGCCGCCGTAGATCGAGCGCGATCCCTCGCGGTCCTCCCCGTCCGTCAACCCGACGTGCGGGCCGAACCGAAGTCCCGAGAGCGGATCCGCGAGTATCGGCGCGCCGAGACGATCGGCGAGTTCGGTGACCGCGGCGGGCTCGAGGTCGGGGAGAACCGCCGGATCGGCGGG
>NZ_JAQIVI010000669.1 GCF_028618695.1 Natrinema soli
GTGACGTCGACGAGTCGCTGTCCCTCGAGTCTCGGGACGACGTTTCGACTGTCGAACGCGAGGGTGTACTCGTAGAGGTCCGTCCGCTTGATCGGGGGTTTGTCCTCGTACTTCGGCCCTTTCCCGAACTGCACGACCTCGCGGTAGGCCGCGCGCCGCTCGTCGGTGATCGGTCTCCCGTGCAGGTGGTGAGCGATGAAGAGCGCGCCGACGGTATCCTCGGGCGACGGTTTCCCCCTCGAGCCGGCGGCGACGAGGAACGTCTCGCGGTCGCTCTCCCGGAGGTGTTCCGCGACGGCCGTTCCGTTGGTCAGGCCGCCGACGTAGATCTCCACGCCGTCGCCGCCCGCCAGTCGGAGATCGGTAACGGCGTTCCCGCCGTTGGTCGACGTCATCGCCGTCGGCCGCCCGGCCACGTCGACGTCCTGGACGAAACTGGGCGAGTTGAAGAAGTCGTACCCCTCCTCTCCCTCGTAGTTCGGCCCGGACCCCCCGCCGATCTTCGCACGCGGGTGTTCGTCCTTGAACTCGGGCTCGTTCCCTCGCTCCTCGGTGATATAGACGTACTCCGCGCCGTTGGCGAACAGCTCGGGTACGGTAGTCGAAAACTGGGCGACGTCGATAACGACGTAGTTTCCCGGGACCGGATCGTCGGGAATCCGCGCCCGCGAGGGGATGATCGTCTCGAGGAGTTTCGATTCGAGCGTCTCGTCCATCACTGCGCTCATACGGACGCCTCCGCCCCCGGGGAGAATAGGGTAGCTAAGAGCGGTATACTGCCGACCCGTCCGGTACGGATTCCTATATATCCGAGCGTACTCCCACTGCGTGGCTCCGGCGGTTCCGCTCCCGAGACAGCTGGCTGCGATGGTGGTGTCCGCAGCGTTCGGACGACGGTTTCCGCGACAGTCGCCGCGATGGGGTATCTGCTCGCAACTCGAGCGGGGAGCCGCAGCCGACTCCGAACGCGGCGAAAAACGAACCGGTCGCTGGCTTACAGCACCAGCGCGAGACCGACCACGACGGTCACCGACCCGCCGAAAAAGACCACGTCGAGCGGCCGGATCCGGAGGTCAGCCAACTGGAGTTCCTTGCTCGCCTCGTCGTGCAGCGAGTGGGAGAACCCCCGCGCCTCCATGGCCTCGACGGTGACCCGACTGCGTTTGGCGACGTTGAATATCATCGGGTAGAACGCTCGCATCGAGAGCTTCAGCAGGTACGCGTAGTGTCGCCAGCGGAGCCACCCGGGCGAGTCCGGTGGGGCGCTCCGCAGCCGATACGAGTTCACGAGGTCGTGGTACTCCTCGAACAGCACCGGCAGCATCCGGTAGCCATAGGTGATGAGAAAGGTGAACTGCCGCGGGATGCCGAGACTGCGCAGCCCGTGTGCGAGCGTCTTCGGGCCCATACTCGAGAAGACGGCCAGGCTCGAGACCGAGATGATGGTCAGCTTCAGCGTAAATGGGATCAGCGCCCGGACCGCGGCGACCGGATCGCCGGTGACCGCGGTCACGACGGCGTAGGACGCGAGCGTCGAGCCCACGCTGAACGCCATCAGCCCGACGAGAAAGAGGCTCACGCGCGAGAGGACCGCGAGTATCGAGACGAACGCGAGGAGCCCCAGCAACACGCCGGTGTCGTAGAACAGCCAGGGAACGAACAGGAAGACGAAGTACCACAGGAGCAAGACCCGCGGGTCGAGGCGATGGAGGAACGACCCCTCGTTCTCGTAGGCCGTCCGGAGCAGATCGGTCTTGATCGCGTCGATCGACGCGGCGTCCCGGAGTCCGTCCAGGTAGGTCACTGCGACCCCTCCCCGATCGGCGGCGGCGCGGCGTCGGCGGCACCGAAGCGCTCGACGAACGCGTCGACGGTCAACGGGACGGGATCCAGACCGAGTTCCGCG
>NZ_JAQIVI010000067.1 GCF_028618695.1 Natrinema soli
AACCGTCTGAGCGAGCCACGCTCTCGTCGCTCGAGGTCGCGCGGGTCTGCGATCGCGTCCTTCCGCCCGGAACGGTCAACGTCGTCACTGGTCGCGGCGAGGACGTCGGCGCGGCGATGACCGCCCACGACGGTATCGACAAACTGAGCCTGACCGGCTCTCACGCGTCGGGCGTCGCCACCCTCGAGAGCGCCGCGCAGACGATCACGCCGACGTCGCTCGAACTCGGCGGGAAGAGCCCGAACATCGTCTTTCCCGACGCCGACCTCGAGCAGGCGATCGAGGGGGTACTCGTGAGCATCTTCTTCAACTCCGGCCAGCAGTGTACCGCCGGCTCGCGGCTCTACCTGCACGAGGAGATCCGGGACGAGTTCCTCGAGCGCCTGCGCGACGCGATCAGCGACCTCACCGTCGGCGATCCGCTCGGTCCGACGACCGACGTCGGGCCGATGATCGATCACACCCACCAGTCGACCGTCCGCGAGTTCGTGGACGATGCCGTCGCCGACGGCGCGACGCTGTGTGCCGGCGGCGAGAACGACGCGGTCGGCGACGACCTCGAGGGAGCTCCGTTCGTCCAGCCGACGGTACTCACCGACGTGGGCGACGACCGCGTCGGCTGCGAGGAAGTGTTCGGTCCCGTGCTCTCAGTCTTCGAGTGGAGCGACCGCGATGCGGTTCTCCAGCGGGCCAACGACACGTCGTACGGGCTCGCCGCGGGCGTCTGGACGACGGACCTCGGCGCGGCCCACGAGTTCGCGGCCGAACTCGAGGCGGGGACGGTCTGGGTCAACACCTACAACGACCTCTTCGATCCGGCACCACACGGCGGCTACAAGGAGAGCGGTACGGGCCGAGAGCTCGCCGAGGAGGCGCTCGAGGACTACTCGCAGGTGAAGACGGTCAAAGTGAACCTCGGCGGCGTTCCGAAGATGGGCTGAACGCTCGGTTTCGGCGGAACTCGGTTTCGGCGAGACCCGGTTTCGGCGGAATCTGGTTTCGATGGGAGTCGGGGTCGACCGAGACCCGCTCCGAATCGGGCTGAAACGGCTGTCGGACATCCCGTCAGCGACAGCTACTCCAGAGTATATAATTATTAATCATTATATTTATGGTCGAGGGCGTCGTTCGAGTAGCCGTGAAAGCAGTAGTCTTCCAGGGAGCGAACGAACCCCTCGAGATACGGGAAGTCGACCGGCCGGAGTGCGAGGAAAACGGCGTCGTCGTCGAAACCGAAGCCTGCGGCATCTGTCGGAGCGACTGGCACGCCTGGCAGGGCGACTGGGACTGGATCGGGTTGATGCCCACGCCGGGACTGATCTTCGGACACGAGCCCGTCGGCCGGGTCGTCGAGGTCAGCGACGGCGTCGAGCGCTTCAGCGAGGGCGACCTCGTCACGAACCCGTTCAACCTGAGCGACGGGACCTGTCCGCATTGCCGGGAGGGTCGAGCGAACATCTGCGAGAAATCGGTGCCGATGGGCTTCGTCCCCTTCCAGCAGGGCGCGTTCGCCGAGGAGTACCCCGTCCGGAACGCAGATCAAAACCTCGTAACGGTTCCCGAATCGGTCGATCCCGCCGAGGTCGCG
>NZ_JAQIVI010000670.1 GCF_028618695.1 Natrinema soli
TCCGGCGAGGAGCGGAACGCTGACGTCCTCGGGAACGTCCGGTCGCGGAAGAACACTCGCGATACCATATGCGATGCCCCCGCCGACGAACGGCGTGAGGACCCAGACCGCGCCGATTTCGGCGTACTTCCCCCAGGCCGGATCGCCGCCGACAGGGAGGCTGATTCCGTCGACGAGGCCGCTGCCGACGGCTTCGGAGACACTTCCGCCCTGTGTCACCGCGCCAGCGAAGCCGAGAATGCCGACGAAAAACGCCGCACGCATTGTGGAAATAGCGTTCGCACCGACAGCCGGGGCGAACGGGGTCGCGCCGCTCGAGCCGGCGCCGATGACCCACGCCATGAAGAGGCTCGCGACCGCGGCCGCTGCGAACAGGAGTATCGTTGTGGGTTCCATCAGTGCGCGAAAATCTTCCGTCTCAGTTCTCGAGACACGAAATTCGAACGGCGTTAGTCGGCTCCCGCCGGGGTGGCCTCGGCCGCGGTGCGTTTGCTGCGCCAGACTCCCTGTAGGTAAGCGCCGGCGAACATGCCGACGATTGCCCAGAGGATGGTGACGTTGCCGATCCCGAGGCTGGCGTAGGCCGCGCCGGGGCAGATCCCCGAGAGCCCCCAGCCGACACCGAAG
>NZ_JAQIVI010000671.1 GCF_028618695.1 Natrinema soli
CGGGACGAGCGGCGGCAGGCCGACGTCCGAGCGACCGGTGCCCCGGTTGTCGGGGGCGATCACGTCGTACTCGTCGGCGACTGCCTCGCGCTGCCAGCGCCACATCCACCGACCGAATCCGAGCCCTTGCACGAACACGACCGGCGCGCGTCCGTCTCCGTCGCTCCGCTCGTGCTCGTAGTAGATCGACACGCCGTCTCTCGTCGCCTGTGGCATACCCGGACTGACGTGTCGAACGCCCTTGAAATCGATCCTCGAATCGGGAGCGGCGTCGGCCCGCATCGCGCGATCGGCCGTCGGGGCCGGTAATACGATATTATCGCGTCGGTGACGGCCTTGCGACGGCCGTCTCGATGCCGACTGACTGACGCCTCGGCCGACGACCCGCCTCGGGTCCACCCGTCGGAACGGTTCAGCGGGATAAAGATCAATTGTGGTAATCAGCGCGTTTATCCCGTCTCGGTAAAATATTGTTACCGATGCAGCGACTGCACGCGCGGTACCCGTTTCTCGAGGCCGCTCGCGAGTCCGTCGCGACGGAGGCGGTCGATCTCGCGACCGTCGTCGAGCAGGACCGGGCGGTCGTCGACCGCGCGCGCCAACGCGTGATTACCGCGCTCGAGGAAGGGGAGATCGGAGACTCACACCGCGAGGCTCGCGTCGAGTTACTTTCCTATCCCGTCGCGCGGGTGCTCGTCTCGCTAGTCGGGGAGCGAGTGCTCGTCCGCGAGTACGCCCGCGGGGAGGCCGCGACGGCCTACGACCGCTTCACCGCCGACATGGCCGACACCACCGAGCTGAAGAGCGTCGAGACGACGGGACTCGAACTCGAGGACCTGCTCGCCGAGTTCGACTTGCGGGACGACGTTCGCGAGGCGACCGACGGCGACGGCTATCGGATCGACGTCGGCACCTACCTCCCGCTGGCCGAGGACCTGTGGGAAGACGAGTGGCGGCTGGTTAATCGATCGTTGGACGCCGGCGAGGTGCCCGTCGACGCGGAGGAGTTGCTCGCGCTCCTGCGCGAGGCGATCCGGAGCCGTATCGAGGACGGCCTTCCGTTCGAGGTACCCGACGCCATCGCGACCGCACTCGAGGACGACGCCGCCGAGATCCGCGATGTGCTGGCCGATCTCGAGTTGACTCAGGACATCGACACGGTCGTTCCGGACCTGTTCCCGCCGTGTATGAAGGCCCTGCTCGATCAGATACAGAAGGGCGAACACCTGGCGCACCACTCCCGGTTCGCGATCACCGCGTTCCTGACGAGTATCGGGATGACCACCGATCAGATCGTCGACCTCTACCGCGTCAACTCGTCGTTCGGGGAGGAGATGACCCGCTACCAGACCGACCACATCCGTGGCGATAGCTCCCCGACTGAGTACTCGCCGCCCTCGTGTGCGACGATGCAGTCCTACGGCGACTGCGTGAACAAGGACGACCTCTGCGAGCGGATTCCGCATCCGATGGCCTACTACGAACAGCGGATCGACGACGCCGACGACGACGAGATCGAGGACTGGCGAGAGCAGACCGACGGTGAGGACAGTGCCGCGAGCGGCGACTGAGTGCGAGAAATGGTGACCACGGGTAGTCGAAACGGACGACCACAGGCGGTCGAAATACCGTAATTCTGCTCAGTACGTCACTTTTTCTGGGGCTCGTCGGACAGTTCGTCCGCCTGATGTTGAATGTCCCGTAGCGCCCGTTCCTGTTCGCCGCGGGCGAGACCGCCGGATTCGGCGTGTCGACCGTCGTACTGGTCGGACGGGATCGCATTCCAGACGCTCGAGCCGTCGTCGTCCCCGGCCTCGCGATCGGTCGTCGAGTCACTTGAGACAGCCAGTCGCCACAGGAGCCCGATCGCGAGTCCGGTGGGGACCACCACCGCGCCGGCGGCGACGACCGGATCGACGATGGACAGCACGCTCACGAGCAGCGACGAACAGAGCAGAACGAGCACGACGACGGCGGCAGCCTGACCGGAACGGAATCCATTCGTTCGAATCGAACTGGAGTCAGCGCTATCCATAGGTATTGTCAAACCGGCAACGTGAAAAGCGTACCGACGCCCTCAGAACGTTCCCTGCGCGTCCGCATCGTCGTCATCGTCGTTGGCCTCGAGGCCGTTCTCGGGGTCGTTGAGCAGGTACGCGAGGAGGATGCCGACCGCGGTCATCAGGAGGATGAAGCCGGCGATGACCGCCACCAGTATCTGTCCGCCTTCGGGCGAGAGTGTGCTGTTATCGGCTCCGTAGGAGGATCCGACGGCGATCATGGCCCCCAGCATCAGGAAGACGGCAGTAACGGCGACGACGATTTCGATGAGCTGTTCGCGATCGAGCATTATCCCAGTGGTTTCGCCGGACCGGTGAAAAGCACTTCGAAGGGTGCCTCGAGGCGGACCGTCGGCTGCGGTCGCCAGTCGTCCGCACCCTCCGTATAAACTGCGGCCATGAGGGTGCAAGCAGGCCCGTTATGCTCATCGAGCCCCTATCCACGTCGAATAGCCAGCCGACCAGCGAATCCACTTCGACGCACCCATGAAAACAACAGCGTCACCGAAAGCACCGCTTCCAGTACCGTCAGCAGATCACCTCACGAAGCGATCGCGCCGAGCACGCACCGAACCGATGTCGGTGCTGTCGCTAGGCGACGGCCTCTACGAGGTCGAGTCCGCGAGCGACCACACCTACCTCGTCGATCTCGAGGCGGGTCGATGCACCTGTCCGGATCACGTCTTCCGCGAGGCCCGCTGCAAGCACATCCGCAGAGTCGCGATCGAGATCACGGAGGGCCGGACCCCGCCGCCGGGCGAGGTCGCGGTCGACTGTCGCGACTGCGGCGAGACGGTCTTCGTCGACGAGGACGAACCCGCGCCGTTCTACTGTGACGAGCACGCGATCTACGCGGGCGACACCGTCGTCGACCGCGAGACCGGCGATCGGCTCACCGTCGTCGACGTCTCGGCGCTGCGGGCCGACGCCGTCGAGATCGGAGCGGCCGACACGACGGTCGCGGAGTACGAGACCAACGCGGACTACGATCCCGACGTTCCCGTCGTCGGCGCGATCTATCCCCACGCCACCGTCGCCCCTAACGGCGTCGTCCCCTCGTCGCTGAAGGTCTACGTCTTCCCGCGGACGCGCCTCGAGAAGGCGTCGTAGCGACTCGAGGCGACAGCGCCACCGGCGCTCGAGGCCGACGACGGCTCGTAACAAACCGAACGTCGCGACGCCCGTTTTCTTGGTGATCGGTATCGACTGGCGAGCTATGGATACGGGTATCGCGTACGACGGATTCGACGAGGGACAGCACGTGAACTACTGGGAACTCGAACGCTACTACCGGGGCCAGACCAGCCGCGACGACGACGGCCTGATCGAGGGCGCGAGTCACGGCATCGCAAAACAGCGCAAGTGTCACTTGATAGGGCGAACCGCTACGTCCGTCACCGCGGGGCTCGAGCCGGCAGCGTCGATCTCTGACGACGCTTACTCTCCCGTGTTGATCTTCTCCGCAGTCTTATACGCGTCATAGATCGCCCAGATCCACGTTGCGGGGAACGTGATGAAACCGATAAGAACAGCCATCAGAAGTACGTTAACAACTTGAAGAACCATCAGCCCGATCCCCTTTCCTATCTCGCCGTTGTAAATTTGGCCTGCCCCAGTAATAAAGAATGAGAGAACAGCAGAAATTCCTGGGTTTTTCTCGCCACTGTTAGACCTCTTCTGTCGGACCCCACACTCCGGACAGATTTCGGCTTTCTTTTTGATTACCTCTCCACAGGAGGAGCAAAACTGTTCATCGTCACTTTTTGTTCGCCTATATCCATCCTCATTTTGTGAAGAAGAGTTTTCCTCAGGAAAACCATCATCTGTCATACTATATGGTCACACAAATGAAATAGTCTTAATTCTTGTCCTTCGCTTACGTTTACCTAACGGTGGTTCACTTACTTGCGCCCTCGGCTGTGAGTCTATACGTTTCAGCAACGCGTCAGTGACGACGAACCCATCGCCGCCGTTCGCGCCCGCGGAACCTGCCGGCACCACCGAGGTCGCCGATGCCGTCGACATGAAGCGGCGGGGAACAGACAGTTGGTTGCGCCAGTTTCGCGACGCTGACCGCGTCACTAGAAGGAAAAACAGCCGTCGCCGGCCGGCAGTTACTCGAGCACTTTTGCGGCCTCCTCGACGTCCATCACGCCCTGCTCGACGGCGTTGAGCACGCGGAGGATCTCCTCGTCGGGACCGGTATCGGCCCCGCCGTCGCCGACTTCCTCGAGCGTGACCTTCTCGGATCGGCCGGTGAACTCGGGGAAGTCGGTTCCCTCGGCGATGGCCGTCTCCTTCTTGACGCGGTAGTTGCCGCCGTCGGTGACGTGGAGGTCCCCGGGATGGAAGAAGTACCAGTCCTCGCGGTCGAAGCGGATCCCGATCCGGGGTTTCGCGCCGAAGTTCTGCGCGAAGTAGATGAGCGCTTCGACCTCCTCGCCGGTGAGATAGATCGGGTCGCCCGAACTCGATTTCGCCTCGATCGCGTAGAACTGTTCGCCGTCGCCGGCGAGCACGTCGGGGAGTTCGCGTTCGGTCGCAGAACCGCTGGCGGGCGCACGCATGACCGCGAAGCCGGCCTCGTCGAGCGCGTTGACGAGTTCCCGCTCGCGGCGGTCGCCCTTCGCCTGAGACATACCCCACCGTCACCGCCCGCCGGTAATAAAGGAACTGACAGCGCGGTGGAAGTGGTCGTCCGGGGGCGGTTACAGTGGCACAGCCGATAGCGGCGGAGCCTACAGCGGGACGACCGCCAGCAGGTCCACGAGCAGCGACGTCGACGGTTCGGCGGTCTCGATCTCGTACTCGAGGGCGATGTAGAGGATGCCGAACTGGATGGCGTTGAAGGCGGCGTGGGCGGCGATCGGAACGAAGAGGTTGTCCGTTTTCGCGTAGAGCAGCCCGAAGATGATCGACCCGCCGAAGACGACGACGACCGGAACGACGGTCGCGAGCAGCGACTGGGAGACGGCGTACGACAGGATGTGGATCAGCGCGAAGATGGCGCTGGCGATGACGACCGCCTGAAGCCGAGAGAACGCGTCGTAGAGGCGCTTCTGGACGATATTCCGGAAGAGGAACTCCTCCGCCGGCGCGTTGAAGAGGAAGACGATCGCGATCATGACGAGAACCATCGTCTGGTCGTCGCCGATGAAGCCCGAGACCGAGTTTTCCGCGGACGGCAGTGAGAGTAGCTGGACGAGCACGCTGATGAGAACGTAAAACACGAAGCTCCCGAGGACGCCGGCGAGGATGTAGCCCCAGCCACGTTTCGTGGGGAGTCGGAGGTCGACGTACGACCAGCCGCGGTCGGTCGCCGCGAGGTAGAGCCCACCGGCGAGCGCGAAGCCGACGAAGTTCAAGGTCAACAGGAGCGCCCGACTCGTGATCGACGCCTCCATCGGTGTCCTCACCACCGCCGGATCGAGCAGGACGGCTGGGAGGACCGTGAACTGACTGGCGAGGATACCGAACGCTGCCAGGCCGATCGCGACGAGCGTCGACCGAATCGGGCCGTCGTCGCGATGGCGTTCGGGGGTTTCCATGCGGAGACGTACGACGACCGGGGCCTTGGGCGTTGCTCATGCGAAACGGCCCGTCTCACCGGAGAGCCCCCTCGTCCAACGGCCGACGCCGATCGATCACTCCGCAGGGACCGGAACTTCGTCCTCGAACAACTGCGCCAGCAGTCGCTGCTGACCGATTCGCAGGTGTCTGTTCACCGTCGGCTGCGTCACCGCGAGTAGCTCGGCGATCTCCTCGCCGGTGCTCTCGCGGGGCCACTCGAAGAAGCCGGCGAAGTAGGCCGTGCGAAGCACCTCGAGTTGGCGGTCGGTCAGCGCGTCGAACAGCGACGTGACGAGTTCACTTCGCGTTCCCATCGATCGCTCGACGTGCCGGCGGGATCGGAGCTCGACGGTCGGATACCCCTCGCGGAGCATCTCGACGAACTCGCGGACGTCGGTACCCGTCGAGACGTCGACGGTGATCTCGGTCCCCGTCGCGTCGGCGTGCATCGACCGCGGACTGCCGCCGTGACGGACCAGCCGCGAGGCGATGACCTCGCAGGTGGCGGTCGCCTCGAACCGGCAGTCGCCGTCGGCCTCGCTGATGAGCCGGGAGTCCGTGACCGAGACGAGATCGTCGAGGACCTCGCGAACGTCGTCGGGAGAGGCACCGCTGGTCTCGAAGAACAGCAGCGTCTCGTCGCCGGAGTGCGTCCCCAGACCCGCGTACTCGACCCGAGCACCCGTCTTCGCCGCGATCCGAGGCAGCAGGTCCTCCGAGCCCTCGATCCGGAGCGTCAGCTCGAGTAGTGTTTCGGCGTGCAGCGCCTCCCGCGTTTTGGCGGCGGTGATCGCGTTCGCGATCCCCTCGCCGAGTTCCGTCATGACCGTCCGCTCGAGGTCGCCGAACGCGTCCGGTTCGTCGGCGTAGACCGTGAGGACGCCGTAGGAGTACTCCGCGTGCGAGAGGGGGACGCTGATGACCGACTGGAACCCTCGGTCGACGGCCAGTCGCCGCCAGGGGTCGTCTTGCAGTCCCTCGACGACGTTGGAGACGACCGTCGGCGTCTCGGTCTGGGCGGTCCGGACGGCCGGCTCGACGGACGCGTCGCCTCCGAGGGAGACGTCGTCGAGATACTCCTGACCGGTACCCGCCCAGGCCCGGGGCTCGAGTCGGGTGCCGCCGGCGTCG
>NZ_JAQIVI010000672.1 GCF_028618695.1 Natrinema soli
GGCGCGGGCACCGAGCGCGAGCCGCCGCCGGGACCGCTGGGCGTGGTAGGTCTCGAAGGGATCGCCGACGTCGGCGGCGTCCGCAGAACGCTTTGCGTTCTGCTGGGCTGCGGAAGACGACGCTGTCGTCTTTCGAACGTCGACCGTCGCGAACGTGTCCGCGATCGACTCGAGCGTCGGATTCGTCACCGCGGGATAGGCCGGCATTTGCCGGAGCCACGCCGTCGGGAAGAGCTGCGTGAGGAACTGCTCGCCCGGGTACGTCTCGTCGATCAGGTCGAGCAGGAAGACCGCCTCGCGCGAGTCGTACTTCAGGTCGTCGACGGCGCAGACGGTCACGCCGCCGGTCGGCGGCCGCGTCTCGACCGCGTGGACGTAGGGCGCGTCGTACTGGATCGTCCGCCGGAGCATCCGGCGCAGCCCCTGCCAGTCCGGCCCGACGAGGTCCGTCTCCTCGACGAAGTCGGCGATCTCCAGGACGCGACGGACTCCCTCGTACTGCTCCCGGGCGTCGACCCACGTCTCCTCGCGAGCGATCCGCCCCTTGAGGTCGGTGCGGCGGATCCATCGCTCGAGCGAGCGACGGACGCTCGCACCGCCGGTTTCAGCGAGCAGCTCGGTCGAAAAATCGGGGGCTCGAGCCCGGAGGCGATCCAGGGAGACCGCTCGCGGATCGCTCGAGTCCCGCGTCGGCTCGGCGGGGTCGATCCGCTCGAGCCCGTCGCCGTCGCGCTCTCGTTCGCACTGGCAAGTGACGACCGCGTAGAGCTCGTTCACCGCG
>NZ_JAQIVI010000673.1 GCF_028618695.1 Natrinema soli
GCAGTGAGGACGCGACGAGCCGCCTCGGTGACCGTCTCCTCGGCGAGTTCGCCGGCCTCGACGGCGTCCACGAGGTGGTCGCCGTAGCAGTCCGTGTAGGGGAGTTCGACGTCGACGCCGGCCTCGAGGGCCGCGACGCCCGCCTCGCGTTCGTCCGCGGCGATACCGTGTTCGCTCCGGAGGAATTCGACGCTGTAGTAATCGGAGACGACCGTTCCGTCGAAGCCCCACTCGCCGCGGAGCACGTCGGTCAGGAGCCACTCGTCGCTGGCACAGGGGATTCCGTCGACATCGTGATAGGCGTTCATGACCGACTCGGCGTCCGCCGTGCGGATCGCCGCTTCGAAGGGGAACATGTGCGTCTCGCGGAGTTCGCGCCGTCCGAGATCGACCGAGCTCCGGTTCTTCCCGCCCTCGCCGGCGCTGTGACCGACGAAGTGTTTGAGCGTGGCGGTGACGCCGTCACCGTTCCACTGCAGACCGTTGACGTAACCACACGCCATCGCCGCGACCAGATAGGGATCCTCGCCGAACGTCTCCTCGACGCGTCCCCACCGGAGGTCACGGGCGACGTCGAGGACCGGAGAGAGCGCGTGCGCGGTTCCGATGGCCTCCAACTGATTGCGGATGGTGTCGGTGACCGACTCGAGGAGCTCGGGCGACCACGTGCTCGCCATCCCGATCATCTGCGGGAACGTCGTCCCTTCCGGGCCCATGTACCCGCTGAGACACTCCTCGTGGGGGATCGCGGGAATCCCGAGTCGCGTCTCGTTTCGGAGATACGCCTGGAGTTCGTTCGTCCGTTCGGCCGCTTCAGTCGGGGGGAGACTCCCCTCGCCGCCGATACGGGTCAGGTGACCGATACCGTTCGAAAGGTGCTCGTCGACGGCCTCCTCGTCGAGTTTCCCGTTCTCGTCTACGAGTTTGTCAGCGTTTACGGAGCCGAGCTGCGCCGCCGTCTCCTCGAGCGACATCTCCTCGAGGAGGGCCGCGACGCGCCGCTCGGTCGACGTCCCGCCGACGTCACGGTCTGAACTAGCTTGCATCATCTCTATTCTCCCAATCCACTGTCTTAATGATTCGGGCTCGGATTCGCACCGACGGGGCATTGCGGCCGAACGGACCGCTATCAGGAGCCGTCGCTGGGAGTCGTCTCAAGAACGAGTAGCCGAGGATGAGACGCTGGGTGAATCGGGCTCACCGCACTCATGTCCTCGAGCGGATATTCACCGGTCGATCAGCGGTTTTGGGACGTCGGAGTCGCGTTAGCGTTCCTGCACGGTGTTCACGTTCACTGACGCATCCATCGCCCGTACACCGGCAGTCTCCGCTGTCGACCAGTTACCCACCGCCGAACTACGCATCACTTTTGCCAACCGTTCGTTCATCTATGAAAAACGCGGTTTCGATATCGCTGAGGCGGCAGTATCGGCTCCCGCCGATTGAGGGACGGTCACACACCACGAGACACCGTTCCTCGCGCGGATCCTCGAGCAGGCAGTTTCAGGCCGCTACTATTTCCGTACATGATTGCTGAACGGAAGCCTCCCCAGTCGAACGCCCGTAACAGGACGTCACGTTGCCGTTTACCGGATGATCCCACTCTCTCGATCCGTGAGGGGCGTCCGTTTCACCGCAGAGGCGTTTCGGTCATCACGGATATTTTTACAACTGTATGGATGTAAGCTACGGCGCGTAATATGGAATATTGCCGGTGGATGTTCGTCATTAGATAACAGTAGTCTGTTCTTGGAAAACGACGACCGGCGCTATGACAGGTTCAGTTCCGGATTGGCACTTCCTATACTCGACGATCACTCTCGAGTATCGGCGGATCGGCGACGCCAAAAAAATCGCGTCGGAATCTCGCTCGAGTGGGCTGCAGTTCCTCAGTAGTTGTCGTAGACCGTCTTGGTGATGCTGTAGAAGTCGAGTCCGGCGTCACCCTGCTCGCGGTAGGTCTCGCTCGAGGAGTCCTTCATGCCGCCGAAGGGGACGTGAAGCTCGAGACCGGTCGTCTTCTCGTTGATCTTGACGACGCCGGCGTCGACCTCCTCGACGAAGCGATTCGCCTCGGTGTGGTCGTCGGTGACGACGCTCGCCGAGAGCCCGTAGTCGACGTCGTTGGCGACGTGAATCGCCTCGTCGTAACTGCTGACGGGGATAATCGCGAGCACCGGACCGAAGACTTCCTCCTGCGCGATACGCATCTCGGTGTCGACGTCCGAGAAGACGGCGGGCTCGACGAAGTAGCCCTCGCGGTCGAGCGCCGATCCGCCGCACTCGAGGGTCGCACCCTCCTCTTGGGCGATATCGACGTACTCGAGCGTGCTCTCGAGTTCCGACTCGCTGACGTGGGGCCCCATGCCGGGGTCGTCGAGACCGTGGCCGTGGTCGATCGACGCGGCGCGGTCGACGACCCGCTCGACGAACTCGTCGTAGACGTCCTCGTGGACGATGGCGCGGGAGGCGGCGGTACACGCCTGCCCGGTCACGCCGAACGCGCCGTCGGCGACGATCTGGGCCGCTTCCTCGACGTCGGCCGAATCGCTGACGACCGTCGGGTTCTTGCCCCCCATCTCGAGTTGGACGCGCTTGCCGTCCTCGGTCGCCGTGTCGTAGACGGTGTTCCCGACCGCCGTACTGCCGGTAAAGGAGACGGCGTCGACGGCCTCGTGAGCGGCGATCGTGCTCCCGACCTCGCTACCGGGGCCGGTGACGACGTTAAGGACGCCGTCGGGGAGACCCGCTTCCTCGAGCGCGTCTGCAATCTCGTGGACGACGCCGGGCGCCAGCGTCGCCGGCTTGATGACGACGGCGTTGCCCGCGGCCAGCGCCGGTGCGAGCTTCCAGGCCGGGATCGCGATGGGGTAGTTCCACGGCGTGATGAGGCCCGCGACGCCGAGGGGCTCGGTCTTCGTGTAGAGGTTCGTATCGCGCGCGCTCGAACTCTTGACCGTGCCGCCGATGTCGCTGGCCTTCGAGCCGTAGTAGTGGAAAATGTCGATCGCCCGCTGTACTTCGCCACCGGCCTCGCTCCGAGTCTTGCCCTCTTCGCGGACGAGCAGTTCGGTCAGGTCGTCCTTGCGCTGATCGAGCAGTGAACCGGCCGTCGAAAGGATTCGGCCGCGCTCGGGACCGGGGGTCGACCCCCAGTCGTCGCTCGCGTCGCGCGCCGCTTCGATCGCCTGCTCGGTGTCGTCCGCGTCGGACTGGGGATAAGTCGCGACGACCTCCACGGGGTTCGCGGGATCGGTCGTTTCGAAGGTCTCGCCGGTACGTGATTCGATCCACTCGCCGTTTACGTAGTTCAACCGCTGATCTGCCATACGTGTTTACGATAACTCCGTCCGTTCATAATTCTTGCCGTTCCGACGCTTCCAGCCGGTCGAATCGTCCGGGGACGAGACATTTATAATGGACTAGGTAGTTGATGCCTCCATGCGGTATCAACGCCTCTCGGCTGGCGACCAGTATAGACTCATCGCTGTCGACGACGAAACAGCGTACGATCTGACCGCCGTGAAACCACGACTGGACGGCTTCGGGGAGCTCGCAGCGGCGGCCGATATCGCGGGCCTCGAGATCGACGAGATGGCGAACGAGCTCACGGACGAGGCCCCGACCGTCTCTCTCGACTCGCTTACCGATGGCACGCTACCGTTCGTCCCTCAGGAAGTCTGGGCGGCGGGCGTCACCTACGAAATCAGCGAGGAGGCGCGCGAGGCCGAGAGCGGGATGCCGGAGATGTACCTCCACGCCTACGAGGCCGAGCGGCCGGAGATCTTCTTCAAAGCGACGCCGAGCCGGACGGTCGGCCCCGGTGAGGCGGTCGGCATCCGATCGGATTCATCGTGGGACGTTCCCGAACCGGAGCTGGGCATCGTCCTCTACGACGGCTCGATCGTCGGCTACACGATCGGCAACGACATGAGCAGCCGCTCGATCGAGGGCGAGAACCCGCTGTACCTGCCCCAGGCGAAGATGTACGAGCGGTGCTGTTCGATCGGTCCCTGCGTCGCCTCCGCCGCCGAAGTCGGTGATCCCCACGAGCTGACGATGGCGATGGAGATCACTCGGGACGACGAGGTCCTCTACGACGGCGAGACCTCCATCGGCAACATGGCTCGGACCTGCGACGAACTCGTCGAGTACTGGCGCGACCACGACACCGTACCCGAACTCGGGGTCCTGCTCACCGGCACCTCGCTGGTTCCGGACGACGGCTTCACGCTCCAGCCCGACGACGAGGTCCGTATCACGATCGACGGAATCGGCGAACTCACGAACCCGGTCGTCGAAGTCTAATCGGAACCGATCTTCCGGACGGTCCCGTCGTCGCCGTAGAGCGATCGAACGAGACTGTTGCTCGAACGACTACCCTGACCCCCCGTACGGCCGCTTTCGTTCGCATCTCGAGGGGGTTGTGTGAGCGTCTCGAACGCTCATCTGCAGGTAACAGCCGTCGTTGGTGGGATTGCTGTTGCATATCACCATCGGTTTCTGTTACATATTAATACTGATTGTTGTTACATATTACTACTATGGAGACATTCGGAACAATAAAGTATGATGGTTATATATTCACGTATGATGTTCGGTACCACAGCACTACAGTTAGGCGGACAGGCGCCACTCATCTCGCTCATAGCGGGCATCGTGGCAATCATACTCCTGCTAGTCGTCCTCGACCTCCCGGCGTTCGTTTCGCTCGTCGTCGCAGGGTTCGCAGTAGGCATCGTCGCGCCAGCAGTCCCGTTCGCCGAGGTGCCCGGTGAGTTCGCGACGGCGTTCGGGAATAACATGGCCGGCATCGGTATCCCCATTCTAATGGCAGCGATCATCGGAAAGGCGATGGTCGAAAGCGGCGCAGCCAATCGAATCGTGCGGGCATTCACGGGGGTGTTCGGCGCTGATAACACGGAAATTTCGCTGTTCGGCAGCAGTTTCATCATGTCCATTCCCGTCTTCTTCGACAACGTCTTTTACCTACTCGCACCGCTGGCGCGGGCCGCTCGTTCGCGCGATGGGAAGAACTACGCGCTCTACATCGTCGCCGTCGGGGCCGCCGGTGTGGTCACGCACGGATTCGTGCCACCGACGCCCGGACCGCTACTCGCCGTCGAGGAGTTCGATGCTAACCTCGGGAGCACCATCGCGATCGGCATCCTCGTCGGCCTTCCGACTGCACTCGTGTCGGGGTTGGGCTACGGATACTGGATCAACCGGCGTATGGAAATCCCGCTTCGAGACACGATGGGGACGACGGTCGAAGAGCTCGAGGAGCAAAACCAGGTCGAGACGAGTCAGCTCCCCGGTGTGCTCGAGTCGCTACTGCCGATTCTTCTCGCCGTCCTCCTCGTGACCGCAGATACGACCACCCGGACGGTCCTCGGGGAGAACGCAGCGGTCGGAGACGTCACCGGCTTCTTCGGCGATCCGAATCTCGCGCTCACGGTGGCCGCGCTCTCGGCGGCGTTCACGTACTACCGGATGAGCGATCTCGACAGCGATATGTTCTCCGACGAACTCACGGACGCGCTCAAGAGCGGTGGTAATATCGCCGCCATCACCGCCGCCGGTGGTGCGTTCGGTGCGATGCTCCAGGCGGCCGGTGCCGGCGAGTATATCGCGAACGGTCTGGAAGGGGTCGGTCTCGGACTACTCGTGACTGCGTGGGTAATCGCTGCGGGAGTCCGCGTGGTCCAGGGGTCGGCGACGGTCGCGATCGTCACCACCGCTGGTATCATGGCTCCGTTGGCGAGCGGGCTCGACGTCAACGTCGCGTACCTGGTCATGTCCATCGGTGCGGGCGCGTCGTTCTGCTCGTGGTACAACGACAGCGGGTTCTGGATCGTCAAGGAGATCGGCGGCCTCACGCAGGCCGAGACGTTGAAGACGTGGACGGTCGCAACCATCCTCATCGGCCTCACGGGCCTGCTGAGTACGCTCCTCTTCTCGGCAATCCTTCCGTTCGCCTGAGTCGGCCCCACCTTTTTGAGAAGTAGTCGCTCCACAGTCGCACTCTTTTGCGGAGACGTCGCCCGAAAACGGCGGTCCGCTTACGGAAGCATCCCGTCGACCGCTCCGGTAAACGCCAACCGGCGGTTCTTCACCGCCGTACCGCTCTCAGCGTCGAAGAGGTGGATCGCTTCCTCGGGGAATTCGACGGTGACTCGATCACCGCCGCTGACGGTCGGAACGCCCTCGGTCGTCGCGATAAACTCCTCGACCGCTGTCGCACCGTCGAATCGAAGGTGGATGATGTTCTCGTTGCCCATCGGCTCGACGACTGACACGCCCGCCTCGAATCCCCGGTCGCCCGTCCGTCGGTCGCTGACCCGAATATCCTCTGGGCGAATTCCGAGGACAAGTTCGCTCCCGTCCTCGAGGTCGTCGCTCGTCGCCGGCCCGAGCGGATAGTCGAACGCGTCGGTCGCGACCCAAGCGCCGTCGAGGCGACCGTCGAAGAAGTTCATCGACGGTTCGCCGATGAAGCCCGCGACGAACAGGTTGTTCGGCTCGTGGTAGCACTCCAGCGGCGTACCGACCTGCTGTAGTTCTCCCTGATTCAACACCGCGATCCGATCGCCCATCGTCATCGCCTCGGTCTGATCGTGCGTGACGTAGACCGTCGTCACGCCAAGCTGTTCCTGGAGGTGCTGGAGCTCCGTTCGCATCTCTGCGCGCAGCTTGGCATCGAGGTTGGAGAGCGGCTCGTCCATCAGGAACGCGTCGGGGTCGCGGACGATCGCCCGCCCCAGCGCGACGCGCTGTTGCTGGCCGCCCGAGAGCTCGCCCGGCTTGCGATCCAGTAGCTCGTCGATTCCCATCAGCGCCGCCGTCTCCTCGACCGTCTCGTCGATTTCCGTCTCGGAGAGCTCGGTCGACTCCTCGAGCCCGAAGGCCATGTTCGCGCGGACGGTCTTGTGGGGATACAGCGCATACGACTGGAAGACCATCGCGATGTCGCGGTCCTGTGCCGAAACCTCGTTGATCGTCCGGTCACCGAGCCGGACCTCGCCGTCCGTGACCGCCTCGAGGCCGGCGATCATGCGCAGCGTCGTCGATTTGCCACAGCCCGAGGGGCCGACCAGGACGAGGAAGTCGCCGTCGGGAACCTCGACCGAGACGTCTTCGACCGCAACGACGCCTGCGTTTTCGTCCCCGTACACCTTGGTCACGTCGTCGAGTTCTAAGCCCGCCATGTTACACCTGCGTGAGTTCGCGTTCGGTTTCGAGGCGACGGTTGCAGAGCGCGTCGCCGCCGGTTCCGTCGAAAACGTGGATCCGCTCGGGATCGAGCGTTACCACGACCGATTCGCCCGCTTCCACGACGTGCATCCCGTCGGTCACCGCCTGCAGGACGTCGTGATCGCTCGCCGCGTCGGCGTGCGTGAGGTGGACCACGTTCTGATCGCCGTGGGTCTCCGTGACCGTTACCGTCATCCGGTACTCGTGGTCGCCGAGCGGAGCCGATTCGTCTTCGTCCCGCCGGACGTCGACCGCTTCGGGACGGATCCCGATGACGAGGTCGTCGACATCGCCGACGACGTCGGCCAGTCGGTCGTCGAACGGATACTCGAGGAAGTCGCCCGCGAAGCCGGCTTTGGACCGCCGGCCGCGGAGGAAGTTCATCATCGGTTCGCCGATGAAGCCCGCGACGAACTGGTTCGCCGGCTCGTGGTAGAGCTCAAGCGGTTCGCCGACCTGCTGGAGGCTGCCGTCGTTTAACACCGCGATCCGGTCGCCCATCGTCATCGCCTCGGTCTGATTGTGGGTGACGTAGACCGTCGTCACGTCGAGGTCGGCCTGCAGGTTCTGAAGCTCCGCCCGCATCTGGGACCGGAGCTTGGCGTCTAAGTTCGCGAGCGGTTCGTCCATCAGGAACGCTTCGGGATCGCGGACGATCGCCCGGCCAAGCGCGACGCGCTGTTGCTGGCCGCCCGAGAGTTCGCCCGGTTTGCGATCGAGGAGGGCCTCGATGCCGAGGTCGGCGGCGACCTCCTCGACGCGCTCGTCCATCTCGTCTGCCGTGTACCCCGCTTCCTCTTCCAGCCCGAACCGGACGTTCTCGCGGACGGTCATGTGCGGATAGAGGGCGTAATCCTGGAAGACCATCGCGATATCCCGGTTCTGCGGGACGCGGTAGTTCATGTGATCGCCGTCGATGTAGAGGTTCCCCTCGCTGGTCGTCTCGAGGCCGGCGATCATGCGCAGCGTCGTCGATTTGCCACAGCCCGAGGGGCCGACCAGGACGAGGAACTCGCTGTCCTCGATGTCGAGGGTCACGTCCTCGACGGCGACCGTATCTCCGAACCGTTTCGTCAGGTGATCGAGTTGAATTCGTCCCATCGGTTATCCACTCTCCGTGCGCAGTCCTTCCGCGAACTGTTCGGCGAACGCGACGTACAGGATGATTGTCGGCAGGGCGGCGAGGAACGCGGCCGACATCCGGATCCCGAAGTCGACACCGGAGGTCGACGCGCCGATCGCCGGCAGGATCAGCGTCACCGGGGCTGCGGGGTGGTTCGCCCCCGTGATGAGGGTGAACGAGAACAGGAACTCGTTGTAGATCTGGGTGAACTGGTAGATGAACACCACGGCGAACATCGGCTTCGAGATCGGCAACACGATGCGGCGGTAGATCTTCGTAATGCTCGCTCCGTCGATCTTGGCCGCCTCCACCAGCGAATCGGGGAGGCTCTTGTAGTACGATCGGAAGAGGATCGTACAGATCGGAATCCCGTACGCGACGTGGGTAATAATCAGCGGGACCAGCTCCGAGTGGTAACTCTGGAAGAGCGGCGCGGCCGCAAACAGCGGCTCGAGCATCCGCGCGAGCGGAAAGAGGTTGTTCCAGAACCGTGCCAGCGGCACGAGCACGGCCTGGTACGGAACGAAAACACCGACCAGGAACAGCGAGAGTACCGCCAGTTGACCGCGCCAGTTGACCATCGTGAGGCCGTAGGCGGCCATGCTCGCCAGCAACACGTTAAGGATCGTCGCCGGAATCGCCATGAGCAGCGAGTTCACGAACGAGTTCGTCAACTGACTGAACGCGTACTCGAGGTTCTCGAGCGTGAACCCCTCGCCGACCGGCGGCGCGAACGGCAGCGACCGCGCGACGGCCTCGTTGGTCTTCAGCGCCGTCATGATCCCCGTCTCGAGGGGGACGAGGAAGAACCCCAGGAAGAGGACGACCAGCGTGTACTGGCCGACCCGTCTGAGGTCGACATCCTCGACGAGCGATGCGACGTCGATGTTCGTATCAGAAGTGGATCGTGACATAGTCAAAGGCTCCCCTGTCGATGCTGGTAGACGAGATACGGTGCGATGACGCTGAGCGCGAGTAGCAGTAACATCGTCGCGATAGCGGCCGCGTAGGCCCACTTCCCGAACTTGAACGCCTGCCGGACCATCAGCGTGGCCAGGATGTCGGTACCGTTCGGCGGGCGGTACTGCCCGACGAGCGCGTAGAGGAAGGTGAACGCTTTGAGCGCGAACACCATCAGGACGACGGCCGCGCTGACCGACGATTCCTTCAGCTGCGGGATGATGATCCGCAGGTAGGTGCGGGTGGTACTCGCCCCGTCGACCTTCGCCGCCTCGAACTGGTCGGAGGGGATCGACTGGAGTCCCGCCAGATAGACGACCATCGCGTAGCCGCTGAACTGCCAGACCAGCGCGAAGATGACCGATGCGAGCGCGATTTCGGGATTTCCGAGCCAGTCGATCGGCTCGAATCCGAGCGTCGTCACGATGATCGTCAACACCCCGTTCTCCTGGTTGTACATCCACAACCAGAGCTGGGCCGTCACGACAAACGAGAGCGCCATCGGCAGAAGATAGATCGTCTGAATCTTGTCCTTGTATCGGATCCCGTGATCCAGAAGGATCGCGAGAAAGAGCCCCAGAGCGAGCGAAACCGTCGTAAAGGCGATGAGCAAGACGAGGTTGTTTATCGCCGCCTCCCGAAACGCGTCGTTCGAGAGGGCGGTCGCGTACATTTCGAAGTCGAAGTTCGAGAACGTCGGCCGGCCGAGGCCGGCATAGTCGGTGAGCGAAATTACGACGTTGTATCCGATGCCACCGTAGACGGCGATCCCCATCAGAATAAACGGAATCCCCCAGTACGGTGACGACCGGACGAAGTCGCTGTTCAGGAAGTACCTGAGCTTCGTCTCCCAACCGACCACCTCCTCTGTCGGTACTGCTGTCGATTCGGTCGTGTCTCCTGTTGCCATCGAACTAGCCAATAGTCGCCACCATAATAAAAATTGAGTTATGTTACGACGCGCTCGTCCTCCTCGTTCGATCGCGCGACGACTACTGAGAGGCCGCGTCCAGCAAGCCGTCCGCCGCCGTCTCGGCGTCGTACGGATTCGAGAAGTTATTCCCGATAGCGCTCTTGCAGGCGTTCATCGACTCGGGATCGAGGGCGAGGCCGTGAGCGATCGTCGGCGGATACGCCTCTGAGTCGGTGAGGTCCTCGTAGGTCATCGCCAGGAAGTCCGACAACTCGCTCGGATCGATGTCGGTTCGGAGCGGTACCGATCCCTTGAGGTTGTTGAACGCGATCTGCGCCTCCTTCGTCCCCACGAACTTCTGCCACGTGATCGTCTCCTCGCGGCTCGGATTGTTCGACGGCGTGACGAACGCGTCGACGTGGTAGAAGTACAGTCCCTCGGTGCCCGGGAAGGGAACCCAGTCCCATTCCTCGCCAAAGTTAAACTCCTCGTCGGCTCGGAACATCCCGTAGAGCCAGTTGCCGCCGTGCATACAGGCGGCGTCGTCGGCGATTAACTTCTGAGCGGCTTCCGTGTAACCGATCGAAGAGGCGTCGCCGGGAATGTAGTTCTCCTGAATCTCCCGTAACGTCTCGAGCGCGCCGATCATCTTCCCGCGGTCGCCGTTCCCCTCGATGAAGTTCGTGTACGCGTCGACGCCGCTCTGGCTCGTGAGGATCTGCGCCCACGTCTGGAGACCGAGGAACGGGGCACGCATCCCGTGTGAAAAGGGCGTGTAGTCGGTGTTCTGGTCGATCGTCTCGAGCGCGTCCATGAGATCGGAAACGCTCCCGAGGCTCTCTGCGTCGACGCCCGCCTCGTCGAAGGCCGCCGTATTGTAAAACAGGTTGTTCATCCGGTGCGATCCGATCGGGACCGCCGGCATCTTATCGTTGTACGTACAGATATCGACGACCCGATCCTGCATGCTGTCCTTGTATCCCTCGGCTTCCCAGACGTCCTCCTCGAGGTCCATCAGGGCTCCGTCGTACCTGTTCAGGTTCTTCCCCGGCCAGTTCGCGAAGGAACTCATCGCGTTCGAGTTGGACAATCGACGGAGCAGGGTGCTGTTCAACTCGACGTTCCCGTCGCCGCCAACCGCCCGAAAGTTCGCCGGGACGTCCGAGTGCGCGTCCTCGAACGCGCTCGTCAGCGCGTCGACGGCGTCCGCACCGTCCCCGCCGGTCCAGCCGTGCAGCACCTCGAGGTCGCCCGATTCGCTGCCGCCGCCACCGACGCAGCCCGCCATCCCCAGTGCAGCACCCGCCGCGATGCCACCGAGATACGTTCGTCTACCGACACCCTTGTCCGGTTTGTCATTGTCAACCATACGAATTGGCAAATAATCCCATATATTTATAAAGTTACCGGTAAGGGGTGGGAGAGGCGGTGCGATCGAGACGTCACCGCCGAGGTCGTCGCTGTCCGTGTACTGACCGCGTTCGGTTGAGAACGGCCCGCTCGGCGGTATACGTTACGAGCGCGTGGTCGGCGAAAAGGGACGAGAACTGCTATGGAAGTTGACTCTCGTTCGGTTCGCGGCCGACGACCGATTCGTCGGCGCGTTCGACCAGTACGGTCGAACGGGCGATCGATTCATCGATCTAACACGGCCGTGAGACGCGTTCAACGTGGCTCGTCCGTCATCGGCCGACTGGACCGATAGGTCGCGTACTCGATCTCGGCTTACGCCTCGTCAAACATCTCGGCGCCGTCAGCCAGGTGCTCCTCGACGGCGTCGAGGTCGAGCGTGAGGCCGAGGCCCGGTTTCTCCGGCACGTCGGCGTACCCTTCGTGGATGATATCCTCCTCGACGAGGTCCGACCACCAGCCGAGTTCGTAGGAGTGGTACTCCACGGCCAGCGAGTTCGGGATCGCCGCACCGACGTGGATGCTCGCCATCGTTCCGATCGGCGAGGAGACGTTGTGCATCGCGACCGGCACGTAGTACAGATCCGCCAGATCCGCGATCTTCCGGGTCTGGCGCATCCCGCCGACGCGGGGCACGTCCGGTGCGACGATGTCGACCGCCTGCTCCTCGAGCAGTCGGCGGTTGCCGTGATCGCGGTAGACGTTCTCGCCGACCGTGATCGGCGTCGCCGTCCGTTTGGTGACCTCCGCTTGTACGTCGTGGTTCTCCGGCGGGATCGGGTCCTCGAGCCACCAGATGTCGTACTCCTCGAGGCGCTCGGTGAGGCGGTGTGCGCTGCCGGCGCTGAACGACCAGTGACAGTCGAAGGCGACGTCGGCGCGGTCGCCGATGCGTTCGGTGACTTTCTCGACGATTTCGGCCTTGTGTTCGATCTCGGGTCCACGAAGGTGCCGATTCGCGCGGTCCTTCTCGTGTCCCGAAGGGACGTCGAGGTCGAACTTCAGCGCGTCGTACCCCAACTCCTCGACGACGCGTTCGGCTTCGTCCGCACAGGCGTCGGGGTCGGCCTCCTCCTCGGTGTGGCAGTCGCAGTACATCCGCATCTCGTCGCGGTACTTGCCACCGATAAGCTGGTAGGCCGGCACCTCGAGAATCTTCCCGGCGACGTCGTGCAGCGCGAGTTCGATACCGGAGATCGCCGATATCGCCTTTCCGGCGATCGAGCCCTCGCCGGAGAGCTTCTGGACGAGGTGTTCGTAGAGTCGATCGATGTCGAGCGGGTTCTCGCCCTCGAGGAACGGCGCCATGCGCTCGATGATCTCCTGTTCGCCGGCGCCCCAGTAGGACTCGCCGTTGCCGACGATCCCCGCATCGGTGTAGACGCGTACCAGCGTCCACGGGTAGTTGCCGTCGACGATGGTCGTCTGAACGTCCGTGATCTCGACGTCGCGCGGCCCGCGGTCGGCGGAAACGCCCATCGTCTCCGCGGAGAGGTCGCGCATCGTGTACTCTGCGTTCGGGTCGGACAGCTGTCTGTAGTCCATCGACAGTTGTGGATTACGACAGTCACTACTAAAACTTCCGTCTGAAACGAGACCACGCGAGGACCGTTCAGCCAGAGCCCCTCAGTCCCGGAGGACGGAAACGTCGAAAACCGGCTTGCAGGTCCCGCCTTCGAGGAACGTCTCGAACGCCTCGTCGGCCTCGAGTAGGCTGAAGCGATCGTCGAGGAACGTCGCGTGGTCGACGTCGCCCGAGGCGATCAGTCGGAGCGAGCGCTCGAAGTCTTCGTACATCGAGGCGTACGAGCACTGGAGGTCGATCTCCGCGCGCACGAGCGGGGAGTAGGGCATCGTCGTTTCCCCGGTCTGTCCGACGAGGACGATCTGACCGCCCTTGCGCACTTCGTCGACCGCCATCGTCAGCCCCGATGGGTGGCCGGTCGTGTCGAAGACCACGTCGTAGCCCACGCCGTCGGTCAGTTCGTCGCGACGCGCCTGGAGGTCGTCTGCCTCGACGTTAATCGTCTGGAACCCGAGCTCCTCGGCCAGCGGCAGCCGGTAATCGGCGTCCTGGCCGACGCCGGCGACGACGACCTCCCCGCCCTGCGCCCGTGCGATCTGGGCCGTCAACTGGC
>NZ_JAQIVI010000674.1 GCF_028618695.1 Natrinema soli
CGCGAACGGCGGCCACGGGTCCGGCCGCGGCGCGGTTCTGGGGCGGCTGGGGTCGCGTGACTTCGACGAGGACGTTGGTCCCGTCGTTTTCGGCCCGGAAATCGAGCGAATGGCCGGTCGTGACCTCGATCTCCGGGACCACGTCGTAGCCCGCGTCGGTGAGGAGCTTCGCCGCGATGAACTCCGCCATCGCGGCGCTCATTCGGACGCGGTCGACGTGGTTGCTGGTGCCGAGTTTGCCCGACATGACGTGTCGGTACTCGTCGAGGACGCCGGTCTCGAGGAAGTCCTCGAAGAAGCGGGTCGTCTCCCGGCGGCCCGCGTCGGGGAAGCCGGCGGCGTGCTCGCGGAAGAACGCGCGCGTCGAGTCGCGGCCGTCTTTGGACATGAACACCGGCAGGAAAAACCACGAGAGGTGCGGGTAGTCGGCGAGCCAGGGGTCTTCCTCGTGGAGCGTCGCGGTCAGTTCGCGCTGGGCCCACCGCGAGACGCGATGGGGTACCTCCCGCCAGCCGAACTTGTCGGTCTTCCACAGCGCGGAGGGCGTCTCCGTGTTGCCCATCCAGTAGGCGTCGCTGTCGGTGCGCGCGAAGAGGGCGACGTCCCCGTTTTGCATCTCGAAGCGATGTGACTGCCAGTCACCGCCGATCTTGAACCACGGCGTGACGGACTGTGCACCGATGTTCGACTGAAGCGGCTGCAGAATCTCGTGTTGTACTCGCCCGTCGCTCCAGGACTGCGGCGAGTAACGAAAGCGAAGCGGCCGTGCCACGGGCCGATTTAGGGCACGGAGATGCATATACTGTTCGTTGTCCGCTACCGACACGCCGCCCGCTGGTCTCGATAGCTCCGTCCGACCTCTCGTCGATTCGGCGGCTATCCCGCCGTGACTGGTGCTGTCTCAGCCGAAATGGATGTCGCTGACCGATGGGTGTGTGCAACCGTTACATTAATAGTTGCGCCGCCCCTATCGTGTTTACACTTACCATGTCAATGGGTGCCTATGACGAGGACGAGCACGAGCGCCGCGAGCAACAGGCCTCGAAGGTCGATACCGATTTCGACGACGAGCGGACGATCTATCACGGCAAAGTCGAGTACGACTCCGGAGACTCCGCCGAAGCGTTGCTAGACACGTTCGAACAGATCAAGTCGGACTAGCGCTGCGGAGTCCAGTCGGCCGTTCCTCCGCCGTTCGGAATACCGCTCGAGGCAGTGGGGATCACTACTCACTCGAGGGCGTCCCAGCCCGGCGTTTCGGGTGCGCCGCGATCGGTCTCGACGGCGTCGGCCACGGCCGGTGACGGCACCGCCTCG
>NZ_JAQIVI010000675.1 GCF_028618695.1 Natrinema soli
CGACGCCGGCGGCTCGGTTCGGGTTCCGGCGAGCTTCTGTGGCGTCTACGGACTCAAACCCACGCAGGGCGTAATTCCGAACGTCAGCCGGCCGAACGCGTTCGCCGGTCACACGCCGTTCTCCACGAACGGGCCGCTGGCCCGGACGGTCGAAGACGCGGCGCTGTCGCTGGACGTGATGGCGGGGGCCCACCCACGAGACCCGTTCTCGGTCCCGAAGCAGGGCGAGTACCGCGCCGCGGTCGACCGTCCCGTCGACGAACTGACGATCGCCTACAGTCCCGATATGGGGATCTATCCCGTCGAACCCGCCGTTCGCGAGGTCCTCGAGGACGCCGTCTCGGCGCTCGAGCGCGCCGGCGCGACCGTCGACGCGGTCGACCCCGATCTGGGACACGACAACGAGGAGATACTGGACGCCTACTACACGATGGCGACCGTCCGATGGGGGTCGCTGCTGGACACCCTCGAGGACGAGGGGTTCGACCCGCGAGGCGAGGACCGCGACCGCCTGCGGCCGTACCTCGTCGACCTCATCATGGACGCCGAGGAGCCGACCACGCGGGAGTACAAGCGCGCGGACGTGGTGCGGACGCACGTCCTCGACGGGCTGGTGGATCTCTTTGCGGAGTACGATCTGCTCGCGACGGCGACGTGCGGGACGACGCCGTTCCCGCACGGTGAGGAACCCGAGGAGGTAGACGGCGTCGAGATCGAACCGTTCCGCGGCTGGGTGCTCACGCAACCGTTCAACCTCACCGGGCAGCCGGCAGCCTCGGTCCCGGCCGGC
Source organism: Natrinema soli (assembly GCF_028618695.1). The sequence continues at coordinate 791 of NZ_JAQIVI010000675.1, forward strand.
GTCGTCGACGGGCTCCCCGTCGGAATGCAGATCGCAGGCCCGCGACACGCCGACGA
>NZ_JAQIVI010000676.1 GCF_028618695.1 Natrinema soli
GCCGTCGACGGCCCGGAGCCGCTCGATCGCGACCGCGGCGTCGTCGACGGTGACGCGATCGAGCGTGTACTCGTCGAGTGCGACCTCGCAGGCGGTATCGCGTTTGTCGTATCTGAGAGACGCGACGCCCCGCGTGGCGAGTCCCTCGGCGAGGTCCGCGAACGTCCTCGTGGCGCCGCGAGGAGTGTCCGCGGTCATCGGACCGTCGTCGTGAACGAGGACGACTCCGGGAACCCCCTCGCCGTCCGCGGGCGTCGCGACGGTCCCCGAAAGCGAGCAGTCCGGAACCGAGAGCGAGACGTCTTTCTCACCGAACGCGTTCGGATCGACGTACGCCGGCCGTTCGTACTCGTCGGCGATGCCACAGTTGCGGACCCGCGACTGCTGATCGACGATGACGCCGCAGTCGTGGTCGCCGCGGTCGAACGCCAGCGTGACGGTGACCATCTCGCCCTGGTTACCGGTCGTAGCCACCTTCGTGTCGACGACCTCCTCGAACGCGCCGCCGACCGTCTCGAAGGCCAGCCAGACCCGTTCGAGTCGACCGGGATCGCCGTACCGGTCCCGTTCGTTCTCCGCGAATCGTTCACTGGCCTGTTCGAACCGACCATTCGCGAGGTCGTCGACGAACGCCGTCGCCACACCGTCGGCGGACGTGGAGCCGTCGGTTTCGTCGTCAGCGCCGATCCCGAGCAGATCGGTACAGCCGGCCGCTGCCGTCGCTGTCGCCGTCGATACCGCTGCCAGAACGGTTCGTCGTCGGGGAGCCATCGATACCGACTCGACCACGGTCTGTCAGATAAAGACGAGGTCGATTCTCTGTGACTGTACTTGCGTTTGATATACGAAGGGGCCGCTGTGCGTGCGGCGCTCGATCAATCGTCGCTCGCTTCCTCGCGTCGATCGGCGCGCTCGTGGTCGGCCATCGGCGGCAGGTCGCCCGACTCGTGCGTTCCGACCGGTGGTCGGTTCACGTCCGCGGCGGACGAGGACTCGAGATCCGTCCGCTCTTTCCCCTCGATGGCCGTCATCTCACCGCCTTCCCTTGCGTCCTGGTCGATCCGCATCGAGCAGAACTCCGCGCCGCACATCGAGCAAAAGCGAGCTTCCTTGTAGTTGTCGCCGGGCAGGGTCTGATCGTGGAACGACCGGGCGCGATCGGGATCGAGCGCGAGGTCGAACTGCTCGCGCCACTCGAACTCGTAACGGGCTTCCGAGAGCGCGTCGTCCCAGTCTCGAGCACCGGGGCGTTCGTTTCCGACGTCGCCGGCGTGGGCGGCGATCCGATAGGCCGCGAGGCCGTCGCGGACGTCTTCCTCCTCGGGGAGGCCGAGGTGTTCCTTCGGGGTGACGTAACACAACATTGCGGCACCGGCCTGGGCCGCCATCGCGGCACCGATCGCACTCGTGATGTGGTCGTAGCCCGGTGCGATGTCGGTCACCAGCGGACCGAGCACGTAGAAGGGCGCGCCGTCGCAGACCTCCTGCTGGCGCTCGACGTTCTCCGCGACTTTGTGCATCGGAACGTGGCCCGGCCCTTCGACCATCACCTGGACGCCGCGGTCCCAGCCGACTCGAGTGAGTTCGCCCAGCGTGTCGAGTTCGGCGTACTGGGCCTCGTCGCAGGCGTCCGCCAGACAGCCGGGGCGCAGGCTATCCCCGAGGCTGAACGTGACATCGTGTTCGGCGAAGATCTCACAGGTCTCGGGAAAGACCTGATACAGCGGGTTCTGCTCGCCATTTTCCTCCATCCACTTGGCCATGATCGAGCCGCCCCGCGAGACGATTCCCGTCTTCCGTCCGTCGGTCAGCGGCAGGTGCTCGGCGAGGATCCCCGCGTGGATCGTCATGTAGTCGACGCCCTGTTTCGCCTGCTTCTCGATGATCTCGAGCAGCAACTCTGTCGTGATGTCCTCGGGACTGCCGGCCTGCTTGACAGCCTCGTACAGCGGCACCGTGCCCAACGGCACCGGCGAGTGCTCGATGTGGGCCTCCCGGATCTCATCGAGATCGCTGCCGGTACCAAGATCCATCACCGTGTCCGCACCGTAGTGGACCGCAGTGTGGAGCTTCTCGAGTTCCGTCTCGAGGTCACTGGTCGTCTCGCTGTTGCCGATGTTGGCGTTTACCTTCGTCGCGAACTCCCGCCCGATGATCATCGCGTCGAGCGCGTCGTGGTTGACGTTCGCTGGAATGACAGCCTGTCCCTCGGCGACCTGCTCGCGGACGACGTCCGGATCGCGATTCTCTCGCTCGGCGACGCGTTCCATCTCGGGCGTCACCGTCCCCTCGCGGGCGGCCTGGATCTGTGTGTGCGCCATCGATAACTAGGTTGTATGATCGAGTTATAAATAACTACCTCCGTGCTTCGAGGGGACAGTCGAATCGCTCTCGAGGAGAGTTGCGGCCGCGAAAACGGATGCTATCGCGCCGATCGGTGATGGTGTCGGTGAGCGGTGGCGGTGAGTGGGGCAACCCAGTTGTGAGCGCTCACTTCAGTTCGGCGATCGGGCCGCCTCGAAGCTGAACGGTCAGCGTCCCGGTCGAGTCGGCGGGGACCGAGACGGGAAGTCTCGCCGTCGCTCGTCCACGCGAGCCGTCACCGTCCGGGATCGAAACGGTCGCCCGGTCGTCATCGATTCCGAGCCAGTACCTGCCCGGGTCGCCGGCGATGGTCGCGGACACGTCGACGGTCTCGCCCGGCTGCAGTTCGTCCTCGAAGGTGACCGACTCGAGGGCCAGCGTCGGCTCGTCGAGGCCGACCTCGAGCGTCCGGTCTATCGTCGTTCTGTAGACCGGTACCGCTTCGTCGCTGCCCGGGTCGACGGTGAGTATCTCGACGCCCAGTTCGTGCTCGACGGTTCCGATTCGGTTACAGATCGTCTGCCGAGAGGAACCAGCGAAGAGCAGTCCGACGAGCGTTCCGTCCTCGAGGAAGACCGGCGAGCCGCTGTCGCCGGGTTCGGACATGGGGCCGGCGACGAGCTGGTCGCGGAGGAGGACGGGTCCCTGGTCGGGGTACTCCACGCGGACGCTCGCGCTCGTCGCTTCGATCACGGCGCTCGTGACACCCGTCGTCCGGCCCGTCTTCGTGACCGTCGCGCCGCGGAGGTCATCGTACCCTTCGCGGCG
>NZ_JAQIVI010000677.1 GCF_028618695.1 Natrinema soli
ACACAGCGACCGCACCAGTCACTCAACAAACAACCGCCAGCGGAGGTGCTAAACTAGACAGTGCCTTGCAGAGCGATATATTAGGAGAGTCATCAGACTACCGTTTAGAGTAGTCGGTTGGGGATTAATCGTGGGCGGGCTCGTCGGTGTCCTCCACTTCGTCTTGACGCAGACCGGTGGTCCTCACTCTAACCGGTGATGCAGACAGACGTAGCAAGTCAGTCGATTCATTTCTGGACACGACTCTGAATAAAGAAATCGAACTTCGAACCGATGCCAGCGACTCGAGCGGACCGAATCCGGTAGCATCGAATCGAAGAACGAACCGCGGGAAGACTACGCTTCGTCGAACCGATCGAGGCGAAACATGTCGATCGGGCGGTCGGTGTCGCGGTCGACCGCGAGGTCGGCGAGGATCTCGCCGATGACGCTGGCGAACTTGAAGCCGTGTCCCGAGAAGCCCGCCCCGACGGCCACCTGCGGGTGGTCGGGGAGCGTATCGAGGATGAAGTGCTCGTCGGGGGAGTTCGTGAACATGCAGGTCGCGAGGCGCATCGTCGGCCCGGCGGCCTCGGGGAAGTAGTTCGCCGTGACCTCCCGGAGCAAGCGCTCGTCCTCGAGTCCGGGTTCGGTGTCGTAGTCGTCCGGATCGACCCGCTCGTCGCGGTGGTGATACTTGCCGATCTTGAACCCCGGCACGTCGTAGATTGGCAGCCCGTAGAAGCGGCCCTCGGGAACCTTGAGGTTCCAGACGGGGAAGTTCTCGGGCTCGAACGTCGACGGTCGTTCGGGCTGGAACCACCCGAGCACCTGCCGTTCGGGGACCGCGAGTCCCTCGAGCGCGTCGGCGAACTTCCGATTCCAGGCACCGGCGGCGAGCACCATGTTCTCGGCGTCGTACGTTCCTCGATCGGTCTCGACGCGGACGCCGCCGTCGGGCGTCGGCTCCCACTCGAGGACCTGTTCGCGGGCGCGCACCTCGGCACCCGCCGCCTGTGCCGCCTCGACGTGGCCGACGATCGCCTGTTCGGGGACGACGAACCCCCCGTCGGGCTGGTATAGGGCTTTGTACCCCGCCGGAAGATCGTAGCCGGGGAACCGTTCGGTGACCTCCTCGCTTGTAAGCACCTCGTGGGGAATATCGTGTTCCTCGCAGGAGCGCAGCGATCCCTCGACGACGATGTTATCCTCCGGGCCGGCGTCGATCGATCCCGTCCGGTGAATTACATCCCGGCCGGTCTCGTCCGAGAGGTCGTCCCAGAGATCGTAGGCTCGTTCGATGAGCGGAATGTAGGAGGGGTGCTCGTAGTACGCGCGACGGATGATCCGCGTGATACCGTGCGACGAGCCCATCGTGTGGGGCACGTCGTAGCGCTCGAGTCCCAGCACGTCGAGACCGCGGTCGGCGAGGTGGAAGACCGTCGCGCTGCCCATCCCACCGACGCCGATCACGATGACGTCGTATCGGTCTCCTGTCGGAGGCATACTGCCGACCGATTCGACGACGCGCCCCTTGATTGTTAGTCCGTCTCACATCGTCCCTTTTTGAACCGTCGGCGAACGAGCGGCGTCGGGACCGTCGACTGCCCGTCATCGCGGTTCGGGCCCGACCGTTCGGTCCCGACGATTCGGTCGACCGCCGCTCGAGGCCCTCGGCGGGCGCAACGCCCGTCATCACTTATACGTGCGAACTACCTGCGATCAAGTCTTATTGAACGGTGAGACATGAGATACCATACAGCATGACCCGGTGGAACAACGGACGTGACGAGGTCGAACCGGTTAGTCCCGATATCACCGACGAGACGAACGCCTTGCCGGCACGGTACTTCACCGATCCGGACGTCCACGAGATGGAGAAGGAGAACGTATTCGGTCGATACTGGGTGTACGCGGGACACGCGAACTCCATTCCGGAGCCCGGGGATCACTTCACCCGATCCATCGGCGATCGGGAAATCATCGTCGTTCGGGCCCAAAATGGCGACATCGAGGCGTTCTACAACGTCTGCGCACATCGCGGGTCGGCGATAGTTGAAGAGACGCCGATGACCGACCCGAGCAACGCGAACCGGATCCAGTGTCCGTACCACCTCTGGACGTACGACCTCGACGGGGAGCTCGCGAGCACGCCGAAGAGCTTCGAGGATGCGCGACTGAACCCCGATCTCGAGGACGAGGACGTCTCCCCGATCGACCCCGACGAGAGCGCCCTCATGTCGGTCCACACCGATCGCATCGGCCCGTTCGTCTTCGTCAACTTCGACGAGGAGCCGATGAGCCTCGCGGAGCAGGCCGGGACGATGAAAACCGAACTCGAGTCGCTCCCGCTCGAGGAGTACCACCTCGCCCGGCGCATCGTCTCGGAGGTCGAGTGCAACTGGAAGGTCTTCGGCGGCAACTACTCCGAGTGCGACCACTGCCAGGCCAATCATCAGGACTGGGTCAAAGATCTCGAGCTCCTCGACTCCGAACTCGAGGTCAACGACTATCACTGGATCCTCCACTACAAACACAGGGAAGACGTCGAGGACGAGATGCGCATCCACGACGAACACGAGGCGAAGTTCTACTACTTCTGGCCGAACTTCACGGTCAACATGTACGGGACCGCCGACGGCTACGGCACCTATATCATCGACCCCATCGACGAGGGGCGCTTCCAGCTCGTCGCGGACTACTACTTCAGGGATCCCGACCTGACCGAGGAGGAGGAGACGTTCATCCGGACGAGCAGGCAGCTCCAGGAGGAGGACATCGAGCTCGTCGAGCGCCAGCAACGCGGTCTCGATTCGGGCGCGATCGCGCAGGCTCGGCTCGGTCCGAACGAACACACCGTCCACAGGCTCCACCGCCTCGCACAGGAAGCCTACGAGGCCTGATCGCCCCGCTCCAACGCTTTCGCTCATGACTCACCAACAACAGTCCGCGTTCACGGTCGCGTGTCGGGAGTGCGGCGTCGACGCGGAACCCGACTCGGCGAACGAAATCGTCGGCTTCTACCGCCGGCACAATCGGCAGACGGGCCACGACGTGGTCCTCACGCGTGTCGACCTCGAGTTCGAGCCCCCGGCTACTGACGACCTCGTAACCGTCATCGCCGGCCTCGAGAATCGCTACGAAAACGGCGTCCCGATCGGCATCGTCGCGGCGGCGATGAGCGAGCGGGGGTTCTCCGTCGGCGAAACCCTCGACGAGATCTACGAGGTGCGAATGACCGGTGCGCTCTACGAACCCCGCAACGATCACCTCGCCGCGTTCTGAGACGAGCCACCTCCGTCACCCGGTTCTGCCAGTTCCCTCGCGAGTCACTCCTCGAGGAGCGTCGTCTCGACGAGTTGCCCGGTCCCGCGACGGATGCGGCCGCCGACGGCCGTCGGAGAGATGTCGAGGCGCTCGGCGAGTTCCTCGAGCGAGGTTTCGCGGGGCTCTTCGAAGTAGCCCTCCTCGTGGGCGCGTACCAGCGCGACGCGCTGTTCGTCGGTCAGCTCCGGGACCGTCTCGCCGGTCCACTCGTCCTGCCGAAACATCCGGTGCAGTTCGAACGAGATGTCCATCTCCTCACAGCGTTCCCAGAGCGCGGCGAGCGCTTCCCGGTCGGGGAGGTGGAGGCGATTGGTCCAGCCCCGATCGTTGGTTTCCGCCTTCAACAGTAGCCCACCGAGTTCGGTCGCCATCGGCGAGATGAGCGCGGCGTCCTCGGTGTGCTGGAGCCGATAGACGCGCGTCGAGCCGTGATCGTCGACGAGCATCCAGTCCGCGACCGTGTGATCGCGCTCGAGCACGTCCTCGAACGCGTCGTCCGCGCCCTCGACGAGGTAGAAGAACAGGCCAGTCTCCGGATCCGTCGTGGAGTGAGGGACGACCTCGATGGATGCGTCCGGACAATCACGGATCGTCGGCGTCAGCGCGAGGTCCGGGTGTGCGATATCGAGAATTGCGATCAGGCTCACGGCTGTTCACATCGGCGGCTGTCTCGTCGCCGCTCAGTCCGGGAATCGCCTCCCGACCGGGTTTTTTTCGACCGTACTTTAACGGGAACACCGTACTCGCGTTCCATCTTGCCAGTAGTTACCACGCACCACCACTTAATCGTTTTCTCGCACCCGGAACGAGCGTTGTAACCGGTACCAGTTCATCACGAGTTCCCGGAGCGCGCGAACCGCGTCTGCGAGAACACAGCCACTCCCGACCGGTGACACGCCCGACGGCGGCCATTCGATCGGTGAAAGCCCAGCCGCTTTCCCGGCTGACGTGGGATGGCGCGTATGACCGAACCCGCGCTCGAGGTGACCCTGCCGAACGTCGGTCCGGGACCGGATCCGCTCGCGCTCGCGGGCCTGATAGCCCCGGTCGCGCCGGCTGATCCGACGACGGCCGAGGAGCAGGTTACCCGCCGCGACCGTGTTCGACGTGGGAGATCACGCGGCCGACGACCTCGAGATCGTCGCGGCCCACCCCAGTCGGACCATACTCGAGCGATCAGAAATCGACGCGTTGTTGGCCACGCCCACCGACGATCCTGACGGATGTTCGTCCGCACGGCCACCCCTGACGATACCCTCGAGGTCCGGCGCATCCTCGACGGCGCGATGCTCGAGCCGGGCGACGTCGAACGTCGGATCGACGCCGGTGACGTCTTCGTGGCGGGTGATCGGCAGGGCGGAACGGCGAGCATCGGTGACGACAGTATCGCTCCCGCCGGCGGCACGGACGTGGCCGAACGAATCCTCGGTACGGCCGTTCTCGAACCGCTCGGCGCCGAGTCCGGTTCTCACGTCGGCGCGATCGGCGTCCGGCGTCGTCATCGGGGCCAGGGC
>NZ_JAQIVI010000678.1 GCF_028618695.1 Natrinema soli
CCTCCGGACGCCGCCCGAGATCTACGCCGGCGGGTTCGCGCTCGCGCTCGGTGCCGGCACGATCGTCGCGATCGTCGCCGGCTGGCGAGCCGGCCGCTACGCTCGTATCGAACACCTCCAGGCCTGAGGAGCTCGAGGCGTGCGAACCTCGAGACCTGACCCCAAGCTAGCGGTACCGACCGAGTCCCGTCGGCGGTGCCGGCTTTCGCACGCCGAACCCACTTGCCGGCCGGTCTCGTACGTCTCCTGATGCGACTCCGAACACCCGCTCGAGATCGATCATCCTCGGCGGCGTCCGGATCGGAATCGGCGGCTGACTCCTCGCCGACGGGTGGCCTCGCCAGACGTCTTCTCGTCGCCGCCGGGGTCCTCGCGCTCGTGTACGTCGCGGCGCGTATACTGGGGTCGAGGGACGTGGTCCCCGGATCAGTCGACGACGTTCAGGAGCGAGCCGCGGAGACCGTCCCGGACGAGGTGCAGAGTCGAGCCGTCGACGCCGTCCCCGAGGGCCGGATCGAGACGAGACGGAACCGAACCGGTCAGACCGTTCCCGACGATATCACTGAAATCTCAATCGAGGGGCCCAGGAGTGAAGCGTTCGAGGCCGAGTCCACTCTCGAGTCGTCCGCCGAGACGACCGAGGGCGGTGACGAATCCGACGTGACGGGTCTAGACGAGAGCGACAGCGACGAAGTCGGCGGAAGCGGGGCGGATGAGGGCGACAGCGCGATCGACGAGGCGGAGACGAACGCCGACTTCAGCGACGGCCGCTCGGACGAGGAGATCGACGAGCGCGCCGAGTCCGACGTGCAAGACGAACCGGCGGAACCGGGCGAGATGGCGGTCGACGAAGACGTTGCGGAGGATCTCACAAACGGCGATAGCGAGTCGGAATCCGGCGGCGAGGGCGACGACGAATCCGCGGAGTGAGTCTCCCTCGTAGAGACGAAAGCGAGGCGAACGTCACGACCTCAGTCGTGAGTAATTGACCGGAAACGTGGTCCTTATCCGCCGTTCGTCCCTAGCGCGTTTCGATGACTGACGGGGACGTCGCGGCGTTTACGCACCTCGGGTCGACGGTTCGGGGAGCGCTCTCCGAACGCGGCTTCTCGCGGCCGACGGCGCCGCAGCGACTGGCGATTCCGCCGCTGTCGGCCGGCGAGAACACGCTCGTGATCGCGCCCACCGGCAGCGGCAAGACCGAGACGGCGATGTTGCCCGTCTTCGATCATCTGGTCGCGGACGATGGTGAGCCGAGCGCACCGGGGCGATCCTCGTCGGAGGTTCCCTCCGACGGCGGCCCACCTGAGGGGTTCGGCGCGCTCTATATCACGCCGCTGCGGGCGCTCAACCGCGACATGCGCGAGCGCCTCGAGTGGTGGGGCGACTACCTCGACCTCGAGGTCGACGTTCGCCACGGCGACACGACCCAGTACCAGCGGGGGAAACAGGCCGAGGATCCCCCGGACGTGCTGGTCACGACGCCCGAAACCGTGCAAGCGATGCTCACCGGCAAGCGGCTGCGGGAGGCGCTCGCGGACGTCTCTCACGTCGTGATCGACGAGGTCCACGAACTCGCCGCCTCGAAGCGGGGCGCGCAGTTGGCGATCGGCCTCGAGCGGCTCCGGGACATCTCGGGGCCGTTCCAGCGGATCGGGCTCTCGGCGACCGTCGGCGATCCGGGGGAGGTCGGCCAGTTCCTCACGGGCGGTCGCCCCTGCGAAATTCGCGAGATCGACGTCGGGAGCAACGTCGACGTGACGGTCCGCGAGCCCGCGGTGACGGACGAAGATGAACGGCTGGCCGGCGAACTCATGACCGAAGCCGATACGGCCAGTCACGTCCGGCTGATCCGGGACCTGGTCGAGGAACACGAATCGACGCTGATCTTCGTCAACACGCGGCAGACAGCCGAAGCGCTGGGTTCGCGATTCAAGGAACTCGACCTGCCGATCGGCGTCCACCACGGCTCGCTCTCGAAGGAGGCCCGGATCGACGTCGAGGACCGGTTCAAGGCCGGCGAGATCGATGGGCTGCTGTGTACGTCCTCGATGGAGCTCGGGATCGACGTGGGGCAGGTCGACCACGTGATCCAGTACAAAAGCCCCCGACAGGTCACCCGCCTCCTCCAGCGGATCGGTCGAGCGGGCCACCGACAGGACGAGGTCTCGAGCGGCACGATCGTCACGACCAGGCCCGACGACACGTTCGAGGCGCTTTCGATCGCTCGCCGGGCCCGCGACGGCGAGGTCGAGCCGGCGGCGATCCACGAGGGGAGCCTGGACGTGGTCGCGAATCAGCTGCCGGCGATCGTCCAGAGCCGGGGGGACACCTACGCCGACGAGGCCGTCGAGACGGTCACGCGGTCGTACCCGTTCCGAACCGTTCCGGAGGCGACGGTTCGCGAGATAATCTCCGAACTCCACCGGAACCGAATTCTCTGGTTCGACGAGGCCGAAGACCGCATCGAGACCACCGGCGGCACCTGGCAGTACGTCTACGCCAACCTCTCGATGATCCCGGACGAGGAGACCTACGAGGTCCACGACATCGCCTCGGGAGGCCAGATCGGGACCTTGGACGAGCGCTTCGTCGTCAACTTCGCCCAGCCGGGCGAGGTGTTCATTCAGCGAGGCGAGATGTGGCGGATCGCCGAAATCGACGACGAGGAGGCCCGGGTCAAGGTCAGTCCCATCGAGGATCCCGCCGGCGAGGTCCCCTCGTGGATCGGTCAGGAAATTCCCGTCCCCGCCGCGGTCACGGGCGAAGTCGGCGAAATTCGGGCCGTCGCGGAGCCCCAACTGGAGACCGGTGCCGACGCCGCCGCGCTCGGCCGC
>NZ_JAQIVI010000679.1 GCF_028618695.1 Natrinema soli
CGATCCCGCCGCCGGAAATCGAAGCACGATCGGCGGCGCGATCGGCAACAACTCGACCGGCTCGCACTCGCTGCAGTACGGCAAGACCGACGCCTACATCGAGGCGGTGGAGGTCGTCCTCGCGGACGGCTCCGTCGAGCGCTTCGGCGAGGTGACGGTCGCGGAGCTTCGCGACCGGGCCGATCCGGAGGGGGGCCTGCTCGAGCGAATTCACGAGGTACTCCGGCGCGTTATCGACGAGGAGGCCGATGCGATCAGCGAGGTCTTCCCACAACTCAAGCGCAACGTCTCCGGCTACAACCTCGACCGACTCATCGCGGAGGCCTACGGCGAACCCGACGCGTTCGACGAGAACACCGACGAAACGGTCGAGATCGGCGGCGAGCCCGATCCCGACGCGACCGTCAACCTCGCCCGCGTCCTCGCCGGAAGCGAGGGAACGCTCGGCGTGGTGACGGAAGCGACCGTCTCGCTCGAGCCGGTCCCCGAGACGACGGGCGTCGCCCTGTTGACCTACGAGGACCTGCTCGAGGCGATGGCCGACGTCGACACCATCGTCCGTAACTACGATCCCGCAGCCATCGAGGCGATCGACGACGTGTTGCTCGACCTCGCCCGGAACACGGAGGAGTTCGCCGACGTCGCGGCGAATCTGCCCGAGGGAACCGAGACGGCGCTGCTCGTCGAGTTCTACGCCGAGAGCGAGGCCGACGCTCGCGAGAAAGTGGAGGCGATGCTCGCGGATCGGTTGCCCGACTCGAGCGCGCCGGAATCGGACGGCGGCGCGACCGTATCTGGGTCGCCCATCGATTCGGACCCAGTCCGCGCGTTCGACGCCCTCGAGGCCTACGCGCCCGACGACCGGGCCGAACTCTGGAAACTCCGCAAGAGCGCGGCACCGATCCTGCTCTCCCGGACCTCGGACGCCAAGCACATCTCCTTCATCGAGGACACGGCCGTCCCCACGGAGAACCTCGCGGACTACGTCGCCGACTTTCGGGACGTGCTCGAGGAACAGGACACGTTCGCAAGTTTCTACGCCCACGCGGGGCCGGGCTGCATGCACATGCGGCCGCTGGTCGACACCAAGAGCCCGGCCGGGTTGAACCAGTTCGAGGCGATTTCCGACGCCGTGACCGATCTCGTCGTCGAGTACGGCGGCTCGGTCTCGGGCGAGCACGGCGACGGCCGCGCCCGAACCCAGTGGAATCGCAAACTCTACGGCGAGGACGTCTGGTCGCTCTTCCGCGACGTGAAGACCGCATTCGACCCGGACTGGCTCCTGAATCCGGGCACCGTCTGCGGCGACCACGACATGACCGAGCACCTGCGGTTCTCGCCGGAGTACGAGTTCGAGGCGGGCTTCGAGCCGTCCCTCGAGTGGGAGACCGACAACGGCATGCAGGGGATGGTCGAACTCTGCCACGGCTGTGGTGGCTGCCGGGGATCCCAGGAGACGACCGGCGGCGTGATGTGTCCGACCTACCGCGCGGCCGAAGAGGAGAGTCTGAGCACTCGCGGCCGGGCGAACATGCTCCGCGGTGCGATGAACGGCGAACTCGACGCCGAGTCGACCGATCCGGAGTTCCTGGCCGAAGTGATGGACCTCTGTATCGGCTGCAAGGGCTGCGCGCGGGACTGCCCGAGCGAGGTCGACATGGCCAAACTCAAGGCCGAGGTCGAGCACGCGAACCATCGGGAGAACGGTGCGAGCCTCCGCGATCGACTCTTCGCGAACGTTGATCGGCTCAACGCCGTCGGCTCCGCGCTCGCGCCGCTCTCGAACTGGGCCGCGTCGCTGCCCGGCGCCGGGACGATCGCCGAGAAGACGGTCGGCATCGCACGCGAGCGAGACCTCCCGACCTTCGCCGGCGAGAGCTTCGAGGACTGGTTCGAGAAGCGAGGCGGCGAAGCCGCCTCGAAAAAGCGAGCGGAGAAGGCGCGAGCAGCGCGTGGGGGCTCTCGGATTCCGCTCGAGGAAGCCACCCGGAAGGTCCTCCTCTTCCCGGACACGTACACGAACTACAATCACCCGCGGGCGGGGAAGGCGGCCGTCCAGGTGCTCGAGACGGCGGGGGTCCACGTCGAAATCCCCGACGGCGTCACCTCGACCGGCCGGCCGGCCCACTCGAAGGGATTTCTCGACGTCTCGCGCGAGCGCGCTCGAACCAACGTCGAAGCGCTGGCTCCGCGGGTCGAGGACGGCTGGGAGGTCGTCCTGGTCGAGCCCTCGGACGCGGTCATGCTCCAGTCGGACTACCTCGATTTGCTCTCGGGACGCGACGCCGAGCGGGTGGCAGCGAACACCTACGGCGTCATGGAGTATCTCGATCGGTTCGACCTGGCGGCCGGGCTCCCGACCGCCGAACTCGACGAACGGCTGACCTACCACGGCCACTGTCATCAGAAAGCGACGAAGAAGGACGGCCACGCGGCCGCGGTCCTGCGAACGGTCGGCTACGAGGTCGACGCGCTCGATTCGGGCTGCTGTGGGATGGCCGGCTCCTTCGGCTACGAGGCCGAACACTACTCGCTGAGCCGATCGATCGGAGAAATCCTCTTCGATCAGGTCGACGACAGTGCGGGCGAGACCGTCGTCGCGCCGGGCGCGTCCTGTCGGACGCAGCTCTCGGGGTACGAGGGCTGTGACGATCCACCCCATCCGATCGAGAACGTCGCTGCCGGGCTCTCGCGGTAACTCGCCATCATACCCTCGAGCGGGTCGCAGTTACTCTTCGTCCGCCGACTGGGTCGCGCTCACCTGTCGTCCGTCTCTCGGACTGCGGTCACTCGTCGTCCGTCGACCGCTCGTCGGACGTGTCGAGCGGGGCCCGTGGCCGCTCGTTTCTCGGATGCTTTGATTCTCCGAATCCGCCGCTCAACACCCGTGCAAGCGTCTCTTCGACGGACTCGTCGGTTTCGGTGACGCGGTCGGGGTCGGCCTCGACCGTGAACCCCGAAGAGATGTTCGGCGCCGTCGGGATGAAGAGGACGATCCGTCCGTCACTCGTGGTGTGTCCGGTCTTGAACGCCGGCATCTGGGTGCCGTCCCAGCTCTCGACGCTGACCGATTCTTGCAGCGCCTGTTCCTCCCCGAACGTGGTCTCGGCGGCGACTTTCGACGCGTTGTAGAGGACGCGAAGTCCCGGAACGCGGTTCACGACGCCGTCGACGCTCCGCGAGAACACGTCGCCGACCGTCGTTCGGGTGAACGAGCCGACCGCGATCGCTATCAGAACGAACACCCCGAGCGGAACGACAATGCGGAGGATGCGGATGACGAACTCTCGAGTCGGTTCGTGGCCGATCAGGCCGCGTAACAAGTCGGCGTCGAATATGATCGCCGGCGTGAGCCCGGCGATGATCGCGTAGACCCGATAGACGACGTACAGCGTGACGAGTATGGGACCGATGATGATCAGCCCGCTCGCGAAGACACGCTTCCACGACCTCATGTTCGTAGCGTGTGACTGCTGGGACATGATACCTTCCTTTCGTTCGAACGCGAGCGATGGGGAGAGCGGCGTCGCCGGCGGCCGCGTTGCGTCGCGCTCCGATTGGGACGGCCGACCCGTGCGCTACGGCCAGAGGCCTCGCGTCTCTTTGGCGTCCGCAATGCGGGACAGCGCCACCACGTAGGCGGCGTCGCGCCACGTCAGTCCCTCGGCGTCGACCTCGGCGCGGACGTCGTCCCATGCATCGAGCATGTGCTCCTCGAGTTCCTCGTTGACCCGCTCGAGCGTCCACTGGCGGCGGTTGATGTCTTGCAGCCACTCGAAGTAGCTCACCGTCACGCCGCCGGCGTTCGCGAGGATGTCCGGAATCACCGGTACTCCCCGCTCCTCGAGGATGGTGTCGGCGGCGAACGTCGTCGGGCCGTTCGCCCCTTCGACGACGATGTCGGCCGCGACGGCGTCGGCGTTGTCCGCGGTGATGACGTTGCCGACGGCCGCCGGGATCAGGACGTCGGCGTCTAACTCGAGCAGTTCGGCGTTCGAGAGCCGACGGACGCTGTCACCGTCGTCGAGTTCGTTCGCGAAGCTGGTGACCGCTTCCGGCTCCTCGTCGTGGGAGGGAATCGCATCGACGTCGACCCCGTCGGGATCGTAGACCGCGCCGTTGACGTCCGAGACGGCAACGATCGTCGCGCCCCACTCCTCGAGCAGGCGCGCGGCGTTGGCACCGACACTGCCGAAGCCCTGGACGGCGACCGTCGTCTCCGAGATCTCGCGGTCGTAGTACCGAATCCCCTCTCGCGCGGCGATCGCCGTCGAGCGGCCGGGGGCCTCCTCGCGGCCGTAGGAGCCGCCGATGACCGGCGGTTTGCCGGTGACGACGCCGGGGATCGTTTCGCCCTGTTGCATCGAGTAGGCGTCCATGAACCAGGCCATCGTCTGGGCGTCGGTGCCCATGTCCGGCGCGGGAACGTCCTTCGTCGGCCCGACGGCGTCGCGCAGTTCCTCGGCGAACCGGCGGGTGAGCCGTTCCGTCTCGTCGACGGTCAACGATTTCGGGTCGACGGCGATGCCGCCCTTCCCGCCGCCGAAGGGGAGGTCCATCACCGCGCACTTCCAGGTCATCCACATCGAGAGCCCGGTACACTCTTCCGCACTCACCTCGGGGTGATAGCGCAGGCCGCCCTTGTATGGCCCGCGAACGTCGTCGTGCTGGGCCCGATAGCCGGTGAAGACCTCGACGCTGCCGTCCTCGCGCTCGAGGGGAACCGAGACCTGCTGGACCCGCGTCGGGTGTTTCAACCGTTCGACGACGCCCGGATCGACGTCGACGTGAGTCGCAGCTCGCTCGAGCTGCCGGCGGGCGGTGACGAGCGCCGAATCGAGTTCGTTTGCCTGTTCGTTCTCCGTTTCGGGTGATGGTGTAGTCATCAGTATAGTGGATGGTGTCGGCGATAGTAGTATGGCGGCCGTGCTATGGACGGGACGGTCCGAGTTACGTCGTGAACAGTTCTCGCGGGAAGTCGGCCAGCGTCTCCGCGCCGTCGCTCGTGACGTGGAACGTCTCGCTGATCTCCATGCCGATCTCGTCCGTCCAGATCCCGGGGATCATGTGAAACGTCATGTCCTCCTCGAGGATAGTCTCGTCGCCCGGTCGGATGCTCGCGGTGTGCTCGCCCCAGTCCGGCGGGTAGCCCAGCCCCATCGAGTAGCCGATACGGTCCTCCTTCTCGAGGCCGTGCTGGGCGATGGTGTCGCGCCACGCTCTCTCGACCGACTCGCAGGTGACGCCGGGTTCGGCGGCGTCGAGCGCGGCCTCGAGCCCCTCGACGACGATCTCGGCGGTCTCCTCGAGTTCCGCGGGCGGATCACCGACGAAGGTCGTGCGGGCCAGCGGTGAGTGGTATCGGTGACGACAGCCCGAAAGCTCGATGATAACCGGGTCACCGTCCTCGAACTCGCGGTCGGTCCAGGTCAGGTGGGGCGTCCCGGTGTGGTCGCCCGAGGGCATCAACGGGACGATCGAGGGGTAATCGCCGCCGTACTCCTCGGTCCCGGTGATCAGCTGTTCGTAGATCTCGGCCGCGGCCTCGTACTCCGGGACGCCGGCCTCGATCGCGTCGAGTCCCTCCCGCATCGCGTTCTCGGAGATCCGGGCCGCCTCGCGCATATACTCGAGTTCCCGCTCGGACTTCTTGATCCGGACCCAGCCGACCAGCAGCGTCGCGTCCTCGAACTCCGCTTCGGGGAGGTTCTGCTGGAGGCGCGTGTACGATTTGGCGGTGAAGTAGGCGGCGTCCATCTCGAGGCCGATCCGGCCGTCCGCGACCTCGAGTTCCTCGAGGACGCCAGCGACGTAGTCCATCGGATGGAGGTCGTGGGGGGAGTGGACGTGGTCGTCGCTGTACGCGCGGATGCTCTCGTCGGAGAGGTGGGTCGTCGCCCGCGCACCGCCCCCGTCCATATCGCGGCCGATCCAGACGGGTTCGTCGCGATCGGGGGTGACCACGACGGCCTGGTGGACGTAGAACGACCAGCCGTCGTACCCCGTCAGATAGTTCATGTTCGCCGGATCGGCGACGACGATCGCGTCGAGCTCCTCCTCGCGCAACCGCTCCTTGGTCCGAGCGACCCGTCGTTCGTACTCGGCCTCGTCGAAAATATGCTCTCGTGGCATGATAACAGGGCTCTGCGATGAGAGTCAATCAGGAGGACTAAAAACTTTTCGTGTACAGAAGATACAGATATTGTTTACAATTCTGCTCCCAATGCGCTTGTGAGCGATCGGTACGCGTCGAGCGCCGTCTGAGACCGTTCGACTCGAGTCCCACCGAATCGTTTCCGCCAAACCACCGCCGGTTAAGACACGTCGGTTCCTCCCAGCGGATATGGCAATACTCGAGACTATCGTGATCGCGTTCTGGGCGATGTTGCCCGCCTACGTTCCCAACAACGCCGCGGTGCTAGCCGGCGGTGGCCGCCCGATCGACGGCGGTCGGACGTGGGACGACAGGCGCGTGCTGGGTGACGGAAAAACCTGGCGTGGGACGGCGATGGGAATCGGCGCGGGCCTCGCGCTCGCGGGCGTGCTGACGTTCATCGCGCAGGACGCCAGTGACGCACTCGGCTTCGCGCTCCCCGAGTTCACGCCGCTCGCGGC
>NZ_JAQIVI010000068.1 GCF_028618695.1 Natrinema soli
CGCGGCGGCGACGTTGGCGGCGCTGCCGCCGCCGGACTGGCGTTGCGAGCGGATCGAGGCCTCGCCGTCGGGTTCGGGGAGTCTGTCGACGCGAAGGGTCACGTCCCAGTTAACGTGGCCGGCCGTGAGCACCGGTATCGGATCCATTCGATGATAGCGGGAAGACGGTATCCGCCGGCAAAAACCTAGGCGAGCGCGGCGGCGGGGTACACCGCCGCGACGTATCGTTCCGAGGGGGTCGGTGATCGGCTTCTCGAGCCCTCACGCGGATTGCTGTACCGGGTTCCCGGCGCAACGGCGACCGTCCTGTGGGTGCGTCGAAACCGACGTCCAGCAGTCCGTCTCAGCTCACGATGAACAGCAGCGTGTTGTGGGTGGCCGGGCCGAGACCGACCGCGGCGACCAGCGCGAGGAGCGTGCGAGCCTGTCGCGGTGCCTCTTCGACGTACTCCCGGAACAGCCCGAGGATGACCATCGCGAGCGAGACTTTGAGGAGGACGAACAGCCAGCCCGCACCGATGTACTCGGCCGTCGGCAGCGCCTCCCCGGCCTCGAGGACCAGCAGGGAGAGGGGAACGTCTTCACCGGCCCCGATGACGTCGTACCCGATCGCGGTCGTGACGCCGTCGAGCGTGTGTCCGAAGACGACGAGTGCACCCGTCGTGCCCGTGGTCGTTGCGATGTCGGTGAACCAGAGGCTCAACCCGATCCAGGCGATGGCGGTGACGATACCGGCGACGACGACGGCGATGACGGGCCAGAACGGTTCGAAGACTCCTGCTTCGATGCTCCGGAAGATCGTAAACATCGTGAAGACGGTGAAAAACGCCGTTCCGGCGATCCCGACGAACCGCGCGATCGTCGGCTGGAGACCGCCGACGTGGAGAAAGATCGCGATGATCCAGACGCTCCCCGCGATGATCGCCGTTATCGCGTAGACCATCGGGGCGCTGAACAGGGACTCGATACTCGCCGGGAACACGTCTCTCTGGAACGCGTCCATCTTGTAGAGGACGTGCAGACTCGCGCCGAACATCATCCAGGGCGCGAACGCCAGCACCGTGCGATCGGTCACCGGCGGCTCGAGCGCCCACAATAGCGCGAGGGCGCTGCCGAGAAGGACGATGACCGGCACCAGCAGGTACCACGGCGGGACGACGAACCCCTCGGGTAATACCATAGCGGGAATAGCTCACACCAGTGACTAACACTTTCCGATTGTCGAATACTATCGGCGGAGACGTACTGTCGCATTCACATCCGTGCCGTCACTACGTGGGTTCGACGCGTCGTCGAATGCGTTATATGGTCTGCCCGTAACTGCGTCCCGGCGCACCCGCATGGCGGGTCGCGGGTGCGCCAGAAGCGACTGACAGTCGTCCGTCTCAGGCGTCCCACGGGTCGTCGGTCAGTTCGCCGAACAGCTCCCGCATGAGCGTCACGATGCTCTCCGGCGGAAACTGACCGCGTTCGGTGACGATGGCGTCGACGTACCGCGGTGGCGTGACGTCGAACGCGGGGTTCTCGACGGTCAGTTCGGCCTTGTGCGAGCGGGCGTCGCCGTCCATCGCCGCCGTCTCGCTGGTGGCCTCGTCGCTCGCGTCCGTGCCGGTGATCGCCGCCCGTTCCTCGTCCGACAGGATCTCCGTTTCGTCTCGCATCTCGATCTCGACGGTGTGGCCCGTCATCGTGTCCGGATGGAGCTTGATCGTCTGGGCCGCGACCACCACCGGCACGCCCCGCTCGCGGGCGTTGACCGCCAGACCGCTCGTCCCGATCTTGTTGATCACGCTGCCGTCCGCCGCGATGCTGTCGGCCCCGACGAGCACGTGATCCGCCCGATCGAGGTACCGGCGGGCCGCGTTGTCCGCGATCAGCGTCACCGGCACGCCCCACTCGCGCAACTGTCGCGCCGTGATGTGCCCCTGCTTTCGCGGTCGCGTCTCCTTGACGATCGCCTCGAGGTCCGTTCCGCCTTCGATCGCGGCCTCGAGACACGAGAGGGCGTCCGTCGAGTGGCAGTGGGTCATGACGACGTCGCCGTCTCGCAGTCGGTTCGCGCCGATCTCACCGAGTCGATCCTGCGCCTGTGCGAGGTCGCGCTGGAATGCCTCGGCGCAGGTAATCGTCGATTCTCGGAGGTCGGCGACGGTGTCGCCGGTCATCCCCCGAAGCACGTACCGAAGGGCGTTCGGGAGGCTGACCGCCGTCGGCCGCGTCTCGTAGAGCGTCCGTGCGGCGGTCCGGAGTTCCCGCCGGAACGCCGCGGGGCTCTCGG
>NZ_JAQIVI010000680.1 GCF_028618695.1 Natrinema soli
GCCGACCGGAGCCGTTCGTTGACGTTGCCGGGTGCGGCGTCGAGGTGGGGCGCGTGAACCGAGTACGTCAGACCGTAGTCGTCGGCGACGTCCCGGAGCGTCGCCGGGGTGGGGCCGTCCTCGGACACGTCCAGATAGCCGGCGCGGAGTTCGATGTGGTCGAGGCCGCGATCGGTCAGAAACCCGGCGAACGCCTCGACGGGCGCGTCGAACCGAACGTCCATCGCGGCACCGAACCGGGGCGTCGGCTCAGTCATCGGCCTCCGTCCGCCTGCGAGGAGCGGTCGGCGTCTCGAACCGTCCGTCGCCGTCGACGAGTGGGTCCATCGTCTCGAGGTGGGAGCGATCGAAACGTAAGCGCGACTATGAGTAATATATATCACATAGACGCGCTCCACGGACTATTGGGAGGACCCGGCGCCAAATTCGGGAACGTATCACTATTATAATCGCTCAAATACGAACGGGAACGCCACTCAACCGCATATGAGTACATCGACAGCGAGGGAGAGCCGATTCGAGATCGGGAAACACGACATGATGGTATTCATACTCGTGATGTCGCTCACGGGGCTACAGAACGCCGTCACGGAGATCCTGCCCGAGTTCGCGCTCGGGCCGCTCGAGTTAGGGGTCGGCGAGTTCGTCTTCATTCCGATCGTGCTGGTGCTCCTGTTTCGCACCTACTGGGCGGCGCTGGCCGTTCCGGTCGGCGAGATCGTGTTCGGCGAGATCCTGCTGGGCGAGTTCGACGGACTGGGGGCGATGGAGGGGCTCCTGTTGATCCCGGTCTGTTACTACTTCGCCGCGAAACTCCTGCAGGATCCGGAAAACACCCGGCAGTTGGCGATCGTCGTCTTCCTCGCGGAGGCCCTCGAGGAGTTCTTCGCGATGTTCATCGACATCGGGAAAGTGTACGTCGGCGTCGAGGAACTGGAAGCGGTTCCCGGCCTCCCGGAGAGTATTATCGTGCTCGAGGGGGTCGACTTCGTCACGCAGATGGTCATCACGGGTATCGTCTTCGGCGTCATCCCGGCGCTGTACCTGTATCCGAAACTCCACGGGAAAGTCGAGCCGCTGCTGGGCATGGAGCCGTTCGAGGGCGAGCGCGGCGCGTCGATGCGCAGCGGTTTCTCGATCACGGCGCTGGTGGCGGTGGTCGTCGCCTTCCCGCTGGCGTTCGCGGCCGAAGCCGGAAGCGAGGTCGGCGGGGCGATCAACGTGATCTGGGAACCCGAGTTCCTCGAGACGTACGGCCAGACCTTTATCGCGGTGCCCATCGTCGCCTCCGCGATCGTCGCAGTGCTCGTCTGGTATCGAGCGACCCGTTCCGCGGGAGATCGATGACGGCGACGAACGACGCCGGAATCGTCGTCGACGACCTCTCGTTTCGCTACCCGGGGACCGACGACGCCGTGCTGTCGGGTGCCGACCTCGAGATCGAACCCGGCGAGTTCGTCGCCGTCGTCGGCGGGAACGGCTCCGGCAAGACGACGCTGTGCAAGTCGTTCAACGGGATCGTCCCGCACTTCTATGAGGGGGACTTCGGGGGGGCGGTCACGGTCGCCGGGCTCGACGTGGCGGGGAGCTCGGTGTCGGAGCTGTCCCGACGCGTCGGTTACGTGTTCCAGGAGTTCGACAATCAACTGGTCAGTCCGACGGTGTTCGAGGAGGTCGCGTTCGCACCGTTGAACTACGGCCACGAGGACTACCGCGAACGAGTCCACCGGACGCTCGATGCCCTCGAGCTCGACGGGCTCGAGGACCGGTTCGTCTGGGAGCTGTCGGGCGGCCAGAAGCACCTCGTGGCGCTGGCCGCGTCGCTCTCCCTCGATCCGGAGATCCTCGTCGTCGACGAGCCGGCCGCACAGCTCGATCCGGTCACCGCTCGCGAGACCTACGACCACCTCGCCCGGCTCAACGGGGACCTCGAGAAGACGGTCGTCGCGATCGAACACCAGACGGAGTTCATCGCCGAGTACTGCGAACAGGTGGTCCTCGTCGAAGACGGCGCCGTCAGCTGGAAGCTGCCGGTCGACGAGGCGCTGAACAGACTCGACGACCTGCGGGCACAGGACGTCCACCCGCCACAGGTGACGCGGATCGCCGAGCGCGTCTTCGACGGCGACGAGCGGCTTCCGGTGACGCTGGCAGACGGCGTGGCCCGGTTCGAGGACCGGGCATCCGAGAGGGAGGTCCGGACTGACGGAGCCGTGACGGGCACGGAAGCGGCGGATCGACAGCCCGAACCCGTGATCTCGTTCGACGGCGTCTCGCACACCTACCAGACGCTCCGGAGCGGGACCCGGGAAGTCCTCGACGAGCTGTCGCTCGAGCTGTATCCAGACGAGCGGGTCGCCCTCGTCGGGAGCAACGGCGCGGGGAAGTCGACGCTCCTTCAGCTGATCACCGGCCTCGAGACGCCCGACACCGGGACCGTGACCGTCGACGGCGTCGACACGGGCTCGGTGCTCCCGGAACGGCTCGCGGACGACGTCGTCTACGTCCACCAGAACCCCGAGGAGATGTTCATCGACGACGCGGTGCGGGCGGACGTCGCCCACTACCTCGAGGACAGGGAGTACGCGGACGTGGAAGCTCGTGTCGACGACGTGATCGACTTCCTCGATCTCGGCGCGTTGGAAGACCGCGACGGCCGCCTCCTCAGCGTCGGCCAGCAGCGGCGCGCCTCGCTGGCCATCGGGCTGGCGACGGC
>NZ_JAQIVI010000681.1 GCF_028618695.1 Natrinema soli
ACATCGACGCCGACCTGCTCGTCTACGCGACGAGCGTCCCGGGCGTCTACAGCGCCGACCCGAACGAAGACGACGACGCGACCAAGTACGACCAGCTCTCCGCCGCGGAGCTGGTCGACGTCATCGCCGGCCTCGAGATGAACGCCGGCGCGTCCGCCCCCGTCGACCTGCTGGCGGCGAAGATCATCGAGCGCTCGGGGATGCGCACCATCGTCCTCGACGGCACGGATCCCGACCGGATCGCCCGCGCGGTTCGCCACGGCGATCACGAGGGGACGGACGTCATCCCCGACGGTGCCGGCGAGGAACCGACCTACTGGGCGAACGACGAGCAATGAGTACTAACGGTGACGGCGACGACGGGGACACGATAGACGCCGCGGAGTCCGAGGCGATCAGCCCCTATACCCTCCAGCGCGAGGAAGCGAGCGAGACGCGACACGCATTTTGGGCGGATACGGTCGCGGATCGAGTTGAAGAGCGCGTGGCCGACCAGCGGGAGGCCACGGACAAAGCGAGCGGGGAGGAACGACCCGCGAGCCGAAATCCCGAGGAACCGATCGTCGTCAAGGGCGGTATCTCGCCCTCCGGCGTCCCCCACCTCGGCAACGTCAACGAGATCATGCGCGGCTACTTCGTCGCCGAAGTACTGCGCGACCGGGGCCACGAGGTCCGACAGGTCTTCACCGCCGACGACCGCGACCCCCTCCGAAAGCTCCCGCGGACCCTCTGTGACCTCGAGGGGAACCTCGTCGATCTCGGCGAGGTCGACGCCGGCGCGCTCGGCCGCAACCTCGGCGCGCCCTACACCGATATCCCGGATCCCTTCGGCTGCTGTGACTCCTACGGCGACCACTTCGCGACGATCATTCAGAACAGCGCAGACGCCGTCGACGTGCCGATCGAACTCGTTTCGAATACGGAGCTGTACGAGTCCGGCGAGTTCGAGAACGTGACTCGCTTCGTCCTCGAGCATCGGGAGCGCGCACGCCAGGTCCTCTCGAAGTATCAGGACACAGTCGACGCGAACGGCGACTACGTGCCGTTCAATCCGATCTGCGAGGAGTGTGGCAAGATCACCGAGACGGTGACGAGCGTCGACCTCGAGAGCGAGCCGCCAACCGTCGACTACGAGTGTACCGACATGGACGCGGGCAACCAGACGATCGACGGCTGCGGCCACGAGGGCACCGCGACGCTGCGCGAGGGCAAACTCCCCTGGCGCTTCGAGTGGCCCGCTCAGTGGCAGCTCCTCGACGTCGATTTCGAGCCCTTCGGCAAGGACCACGCCGAGGGCTCCTGGCCCAGCGGCCAGGACGTCGCCCGCAACGTCCTCGAGATCGAACCGCCGGTCCCGATGGTCTACGAGTGGTTCACCCTCGAGGGGGAACCGTTCTCCTCGTCGGAAGGGAACGTGATTCTGGTCTCGGACGTGCTCGAGTTGCTCGAGCCCGAGGTCCTTCGCTACTTCTTCGCGAAGGACCCCGCGAAGGCGCGGGACTTCAGCATCGAACGACTGGATCAACTGGTCGACGAGTTCGACCGGCTCGAGGCGATCTACTTCGGCGAGATCGAAGGCAGCGAGGACGAGCGGGCGTTCGCCGAGCGCGTCTACCCCTTCGTGGTTGAAGAGCCCCAGAAAGAGCGCATTCGGCTCCCCTACACCTTCGCCGCGGTGCTCGGGATGACCGACGATCCCGATCTGCGCGAGGAAATCGCCCGGCGCGAGGGGCACATCCCCGAGGATGCGCCCGGGTGGGCCGTCGACGGGGCGCTCGAGCGCGTCGAGCAGGCCCGCAACTGGGCGCGCCGGACGGGCAACGAGTTCGATTACGAGCTCAAGCGCAGCGAGATCCCGGACCACGAGTTCGACGCGGACACCGAGGCCGCGCTCGCGGAACTGGCCGACTTCATCGAGGCGGGCCACGATCCCGACGAAATTCAGGGCGAGATCTACGAGACCGCGAGACGCCACGACGTCGACGTCGGCGACTTCTTCGCGGCGGGCTACCGGCTGTTCTTCGACGAGGAGCAGGGGCCGAAGCTCGGATCCTTCCTCGCGAAGGTCGACCGGGAGTTCGTCGTCGGCCGACTTCGCCGGGAACGGTGAATCGACCCGGATCGTCGGGCTGATGACAAAAACCATTTGAGAACGCCGCCCGGAGATACTATCGATGGATCACGGTCTCTTCGCCTTCGTTTCGCCCCCCGCAATCTACGGATCGGAACTCCTGACGTGGGTTCTGCTCGGCCTCCTGCTCTACTGGCTCGCGGTCATCGGACTCCGAAACGGCGGCTATCTGCCCGATTACATCGGCACGCAAGGGCCGATTCTCACCTTCCACACCAAACGCGGTCGGGTGCTCCTCGACCGGCTCGCCCGTCCGAAACGGTTCTGGCGCGCGTGGTCGAATATCGGCGTCGGCATCGCACTGGTCGTGATGGTCGCCATGTTCGCGTTCCTCATTCAGGCGGCGATAACCGCGCTCTCGACGCCACAGATGGCGACCTCCGCGGTTCGGCAGCCGCGCAACGTCCTCGTCATCCCCGGCGTCAACGACTTCCTGCCGTTGTCGGCGACGCCCGGAATCGTCTTCGGACTGCTCGTCGGACTCGTCGTTCACGAGGGCGGCCACGGTCTGCTCTGTCGCGTCGAAGATATCGACATCGACTCGATGGGGATCGCGATGCTCGCCGTCCTTCCCGTCGGCGCGTTCGTCGAGCCCGATCAGGAGAGCAGCAAATCCGCGTCCCGCGGCGGGCAGACGCGGATGTTCGCCGCCGGCGTGACGAACAACTTCGCGATTACGATCCTCGCCTTCGCGCTCCTCTTCGGCCCGGTCGTCGGCGCGATCGGCGTCGCATCCGCGGGGGCCG
>NZ_JAQIVI010000682.1 GCF_028618695.1 Natrinema soli
TGTCGGGGCCCGCGTGCTCGAGCAGCGGGTGGGAGAAGCCGCCGTGGACCTGCACGACGTCGCCGATCACGTCCTCGCGGACGAGTTCACGCGTGCGCCGGACCGTCGGCTCGGTCTGGAGCCGGTAGGCCGTCATCAGCGTCACGTCGGCGTCGGCACAGGCGTCGACGACAGCTCGAGCTCGCTCGGCGGTGGTCTCGAGGGGCTTCTCACAGATTACGTGCTTCCCGAACCCGGCCGCTGCGGTCGCGTACTGCCCGTGAAACGCGTTCGGTGCCGCGACGTAGATCCCGTCGTAGGCGTCGATCCGATCGCCCGCGAGGAACCCGTCGTAGTCGATGATGTGGTCGACGTCGTACTCCTCGGCGACGGCCGCCGCGCGATCCGGCGAACTCGTGACCAACATCGTCGTTTCACAGTAGTTTCCGGCCGCGATCGCGGGGAGCGCGCGCTGCCGTGCGAAGCCGCCGATTCCGATGACGGCGAGTCGAACCGTTCCCTCGACCGATTCGTGCTCCCAGTCTCGCCGCGTGAAGTGCGAGAAGGCGTCCTCGAGTGCCATACCACTGGTAGGGGCCCCACGGGAAAGACGCCAGTGCACGGCCGAGTGACAGTCACGAATACGGACCGATCGATACCGGCGAACAACTGACGTTCCATTTTCGATCGTTGTATACCTCGATGGTATTCCCCCGGATTCCTTGTTCGAAGGAAAAAGTTATTCAATAGCCGCCTGTGATATGTGATCAACCACAGGTGACGGAAGATGGTAAAAATGGAAACAGCGGCGTTGGAAACCGATCTGAGTCTGTTCAAATACGACACCCTCGAGCAGCTCCCGTCCCGATACCGGGACCTCGAGGCCGAGGAGCGGACCGACCGTATCGAGGCGGCGCTCGAGAAACTCGGCGACGACGTGGTGATTCTGGGGCACAACTACCAGCGACGCGAGATCGTCGAGCACGCCGATTTCATCGGGGACTCCTACCAGCTTTCGACGGAGGCGGCGAACGCTGACGCGGAGTACGTGATCTTCGGCGGCGTGACGTTCATGGCCGAGAGCGCGGACATCATCACGGACGACGACCAGTCGGTGATCCTCCCGAGCATGGAGGCGTCGTGTCCGATGGCCGGGATGGCCGAGGCCCTGCAGGTCGACAGCGCGTGGGCCGAGATCACGGCCGCCGCGCCCGACGCGAACATCATCCCGATCACCTACATGAACTCCTACGCGGATCTGAAGGCGTTCTGTGCGAGTCAGGGCGGGCTCGTCTGCACTTCGTCGAACGCGCACAAGGCGTTCGAGTACGCCTTCGAGCGGGGCGACAAGGTGCTGTTCCTCCCCGACAAGCACCTCGGGGAGAACACCGCCCACCGGCTCGGCATGGAAGACGAGATCGCCGAGTGGGACCCGTGGGATCCCGCGGGGAAGGACGCCGAAGAGGTCGCCGAGAGCGATATCATCCTCTGGGACGGCTACTGTCAGGTCCACGAGCGGTTCCGCGAGGGACATATCGAACAGATCCGCGAGGAAAACCCCGGTGCGAAGGTCATCGTCCACCCCGAGTGTCGCCGCGAGGTCGTCGAAGCCGCGGACGTGGCCGGCTCGACGGCGACGATCTGCGAGACCGTCGCGAACGCCGACCCCGGCGACACGTGGGCCATCGGCACCGAAATCCACCTCACGAATCACCTCCAGCGCTGGCACCCCGAGGTGAACGTCCTCCCGCTCTGCGGCGACGCCTGCATGGACTGCAACGCCATGCGGCAGATCGACCCCAACTACCTCGCGTGGGTGCTCGAGGAACTCGTCAAGGGTCGCGAACACAACGTGATCGAGGTCGCGCCCGAGGAGAAGGAACTCGCGGGCGTCGCGCTCGATCGGATGCTCGAGATCTGATCATGACCGAGACGAACACCGGAACGGAACCGACGACCGACGGCGAGACCGCGGACGTGCTCGTCGTCGGCAGCGGCATCGCTGGTTGTTCAGCCGCGCTCGCGGCCGCACGCGAGGGCGCTGACGTGCTCCTCCTGACGAAAGCGACGAAACCCGACGACGCCAGCACCGACTGGGCGCAGGGCGGTATCTCGACGACTCGAGGGGATCCCGAGAGCCTCAAGCGGGACATCATCGACGCCAGCGACGGCACTGCCGATCCCGACGCCGTCGATGCGCTCGTCGAAACCGCCGACGACGCCGTCGAGGACGTGCTCGTCGACACCCTCGAGGTCGGGTTCGACGAGGGCGACGACGGTTCGTTCGACTACACGCGCGAGGCCGCGCACTCGGCGTCCCGCATCCTCCACGTCGACGCCGCGACGGGGACGCACATCCTGCGGCCGTTCCTGCACTATCTCGACGACCACGAGCGGATCGAGGTGCGTCAGGACACCGCCGCGCTCGAACTGATCACCGCCGAGGGACGCGTCCACGGCGTGGTGAGCGACGAAGCGCCGAACGGCCATCCCATCTACGCAGGCGCGACGATCCTCGCAACGGGTGGTATCGGCGCGCTCTACGGCCGGTCGACCAACCCCGACGACGCGACCGGCGACGGCATCGCGATGGCCGCGCTCGCGGGCGCGGACGTCGAGGACATGGAGTACGTCCAGTTTCACCCCACGGCCTACGCCGGCGACGATCCCTTCCTCCTATCGGAAGCGCTCCGTGGCGAGGGTGCAGTACTGCGCAACGGAGACGGCGAGCGGTTCATGGAGGAGAACCACCCGCAGGGCGACCTCGCGCCGCGAGACGTGGTCGCCCGCGCGGTCGAGACGGAACGAGAGGAGACCGGCGAAGTCGTGCTGGACGTGAGCCCGCTCGAGTTCGCGGCCGACTATCCCGGTATCGCTGCAACGTGTCGCGATCGCGGTATCGAGGGCGACGAGATTCCGGTCGCCCCGTGCGAACACTTCCTGTGTGGCGGCATCGACGTCGACGAGGTGGGCCGCACCTCACTCGATCGGCTCTACGCCGTCGGCGAGTGCGCCCGGACCGGCGTTCACGGCGCGAACCGGCTGGCGAGTACCAGCCTGCTCGAGGGGCTGGTCTGGGGCCTGCGGGCCGGCGAAGACGCGGTCGGATTCGATCCGGAGCCGGTCGAGGCGCCCGAACTCCGGAACCGGGATCCCGACCTCCCCGAGCGCTTCGCTGCCGAGAAGTTCACTCGATTGACCCAGACGATGGACGAGTATCTGGGCCTCGAGCGCGATCCCGAGGAGATCGCCCGTGCGAGCGCCGTCCTCCGGCGGCTCAAGGGCGAGGTCGACGCCTACATTCGGACCCGGACGGCGCGGGACCTCTACGAACTTCGAAACGCCAGCGTCACCGCGCTGTTGATCGCGCGGGCGGCCGGCGAGAACACCGAGTCGGTGGGCTGTCACTACGTCGCAACCGACGCCGACGAGTCGACGGCCGAACCGACGGCGAACGACTGAGATGATCACCGACGCACAAATCGAACGCTGGCTGCGCGAGGACGTCGGCCACCACGACGTGACGAATCAGGTGCCCGGCGAGACGACCGGTCGGCTCGTCTCGAAGGAACCGGGCGTCGTCGCCGGAATCGAGGCCGCAGCGGCCGTCTTCGACTATCTGGACGTGGCCGTAACCGATCGCCTCGAGGGCGGGAGCGACGTCGAACCGGGCGACGAACTGCTCCGGATCGAGGGGGCCACGCGGGCGGTGCTCCGCGGCGAGCGCGTCGCGGTCAACCTCGCTG
>NZ_JAQIVI010000683.1 GCF_028618695.1 Natrinema soli
GGTGGCAGCCGAGGGTGCCGAGCTGGACGTCCTCGAGCGCGCGCGGCGAACCGCGGTCGATGAGCCGAATCGAGTGCCCGTGACCGTCGGACTCGAGGGGAGCGGCCCCGAGCATCTCGCGGGGGTGCTCGAGGCGCTAGACGCGCTCGAGGGAGTTTCGGTGCTCGAGCGCTCGTTCGATTGATCGCTTTGGCGACGGCTCGAGGGGGACGGTGATGAAACGGCGCGTTTGCTATCGTGGCAACAGGGAATCGCCGCTCCCTCCCCAGCCGATTTCTCCTCACGGGTGCGAAGCACCCGTCTGCTCACGGCGGCTCCGCCGCCGTCTGTTCACGGGCGCGTAGCGCCCGTTCACTGGTCTGCGAGGGCCACGGCCTCGCACTATTCGAATGGTATGCGGGACCGTCGGTCCCGCACTATTCGTGACGACCTCGCACGCAATCCCCGCCACGCCTTCGCAGCGCTCGGGCGTGTCGTCAGCGTGCGCCACCGCGCGTCGGTTGTCTCCCTCCGAGAGGACTGTGATCACAGTAGTGACCGGTGAACCGGGTGCGGAGAAGCGACGGCGGGCGACAGCGGAAACGTCGACAGTAACCAGTAGCGTGAACTAGCCGCTCGCGGTACCCGAGGGGCTTTGTAACCCGCGTCGAATACTGTGGTAGCATGGGATCGCCCTCCTCGACCGACTCCGATGTTCAGGCCCGAATCCGGCAGCAAGAGGTGATCGCGGAGCTCGGCCAGCGAGCGTTGGAGACGGACGACCTCGATCAGTTGATGCGCGACGTGACGGTCGCCGTCGCCGAGACGCTCGACAACGAGTACTGCAAGGTGCTCGAGCGGTTACCCGGCGGCGACGAAGTCTTCCTGCGGCAGGGCGTCGGCTGGCGCGAGGGACTGGTCGGGTCGGCGACGGTGCCCACGGATCTCGATTCGCAGGCCGGCTACACGCTCATCAGCGAGGAGCCGGTCATCGTCGACGACCTCCGCGAGGAAGAGCGCTTCTCCGGCCCCGAGTTGCTCACGAGCCACGACGTGGTAAGCGGGATCAGCGTCGTCATCGGTTCGGTCGACGAGCCGTGGGGAGTGCTCGGGACGCATACGACCGACCGTAAGGAGTTCACGACGCACGAGGCCAATTTCGTGCAAAGCGCCGCGAATATCCTGGCGGCGGCGATCGAGCGCGCGAACAAGGAGGACCAGCTCCGCGAGCGCGAGGCCCAACTGAGCGTCGCGACCGACGCCGCGTCGATCGGGCTCTGGCTGTGGGACGTACGGGAGAACGTCTTCACCGCCGACGAATTCCTCGCGGAATCGTACGGGATGGATCCGGCGGTAGTGACGTCGGGCGCCCCGATAGAGGCGTTCTTCGAACCGGTTCCCGACGAGGACAAGGACCGGATCTGGGACCGACTCGACCAGGCACTCGAGTCGGGCGTGTTCAGCGCCGAATACCGCGTCGAAAACGCCGACGGCGAAATCCTGTGGATGGTCTCCCGCGGCGAGGTGGAGTACGATGCGAGTGGCGAGCCGGTCCGAATGCACGGTGCAGTCACCGATATCACGGAGCGAAAGCAGCGCGAGCAGCGGCTCGAAGACAGCGAAGAGCGGTATCGGGATCTGTTCACCTCGATGTCCGAAGGGTACTGCGTCATCGAGAGAGTCGACACGATACCGGCTGAGCCGATCGACTTCCGCTATATCGAGGCGAATCCGGCGTTCGAAGAGCACACGGGACTGACGGACGTCGTCGGAGAGACGATCCGAGAAGCGGTTCCGGGTGCGGAGCGAGAATGGTTCGAGACCTATACTACCGTCGTGGAGACCGAAGAGCCGGTGCGATTCGAGCGCGAACTTGCGGCACAGAGTCGGATCCTCGAGTGTTACGCGTTTCCGGTCGGTGGCGAAACGGACGCGCAAGTGGGGGTTCTCTTCACGGACGTCACCGAACGGGTGGAACGCGAACGGCGATCAGAGGAGCTCATCGAACGCCTGGAGGCATCTAACGACCGCCTCGAGCAGTTCGCCTACGCCGCCAGCCACGACCTGCAGGAGCCACTTCGAATGGTGTCGAGTTACTTGCAACTCATCGAACGTCGGTACGGTGACGGGCTGGACGAAGACGGGCGAGAGTTTCTCCGGTTCGCGGTCGATGGCGCCGATCGCATGCGGGAGATGATCGACGGGTTGCTCCAGTACTCCCGCGTCGAGACGGAGGGCGAACCCCTCGAACCGGTCGACTTGAACGCGGTCCTCGAGGACGTTCTCGACGACCTCCGGCTCCGGTTCGAAGAGAGCAACGGGACGGTGACCGCCGATTCGCTCCCCACCGTAGCGGGCGACAGCGGGCAGTTACGGCAGGTGTTCCAGAACCTGCTGGATAACGCCATCGAGTACAGCGGGGACGACCCGCCTCGCATAACCGTCGCGGCCGAGCGCCGTTCCGGAGACGGCCCCGAATGGGAGATTTCGGTCAGCGACGACGGAATCGGCATCGATCCGGAATACGGCGATCGGATCTTCGACGTCTTCCAGAGCTATCACGAACAGAAGGAGTACAACGGAACGGGGATCGGACTCGCGATTTGCGAGCGCATCGTCGAGCGACATGGCGGCGAGATCTGGGTCACCAGCGAACCGAGCGAGGGCTCGACGTTTACGTTCACGTTGCCGGCGGCGAGCGATTCCGACTAGGGCCGATTGACGCCGAATCACGGGAATCGACGCCGCTCCGGAACGACGGGATTCGGTTACGGATCTCCTCGAGACGATCACCGAACGAACTCGAGGCGACGCCGAAAACGAAAATCGAAGCGACGTGAACCTCGACGGACGCGGTCTCAGTCGGCCACTTTCGCGCTCGGTCCGACGGCCTCGATCGCCTCGAGGAAGATGCCGATACCCAGTTCGATCTCGCGCTCGGTCGAATCTAACGGCGGGAGCAGGCGGATCGTCTTCTTCCCGCAGCCGAGGGTGAGCAGGCCGCGCTCGAGCGCCGCCTGGACGACGCTCGTCCGTCGCTCGGGGGTGTCGAACTCGACGGCGAGCATCAGCCCCTTGCCCCGGATGTCTTCGACGGAGTCGGGGGCGTCGTCGCGCAGGAGTTCTTTGGCCTGCTCGCCCCGCCGAGTGGCGTTGTCCAGCAGGTCGTACTCGTCGATGGCCTCGAGCGTGAACGCGCCCATCATCGAGCCGAGCATGTCGCCACCGCCGAAGGTCGAACCCAGGCGATTCTTCTCGCTGGGGAAGACCTCCGAGCGCGAGATGGTCGCGCCGACGCGCAAGGCCTTCGCGCTCGCGATGACGTCGGGTTCGATCGGGTAGTGGTCCGACGCCCAGATCTCGCCGGTGCGGCCGATTCCGGCCTGAATCTCGTCGACGACCAGCGGGATGTCGTAGGTGTCGGTGACGTCGGCGACCTCTTGCATGAACGCCTCGCTGGGGAATCGGTAGCCGCCGACGCCCTGAATCGGCTCGAGGGTCAGAAAGGCGATCTCGTCGGGATCAACGTAGCCGCCTTCGGGCGCGAGCATATCGCGAAGCTGTGAGCCGCCGCCGGCGAAGAAACCACAGTCACAACTCTCGCCGTCACAGCCCCGATCATCGCAGAACGGCACCGTTTCGATCCCGCTGATTTCGGGGTAGTGGCGCGTGTAGACCTCCTTCGACTTCGTGATCGACAGCGTCCCGAGGGTCCGGCCGTGGAAGCTACCCGAGAAGGCCACGCCGTATTTCGACGGCGCGCGGTAGTCGGTCGTGATCTTCATCGCGTTCTCCATGGCCTCCGCGCCGGAGTTCGAGAGGAAGACGGTATCCATCCCGTACTGACTCGAGACCTCCGTGAGTTTCTGCATGAGGTGACTCGAGCCGGGGAACTCGGCCTCCCCGGGGCTGGGGCCGGAGCCGAAGTACATGTCCTGTCCGGCGATTTTCATCGGTTCGACGAGGTCGAACTCGCGGACCTTTGCGAGGACCTTCTCGTTGTTGTAGCCGAGCGGTGCCGCGCCGATATGGCAGGTGAAGTCGAGGAGAACGTTGCCGTCGACGTCGGTGACGAAGGGGCCATCGGCCTCGCGGGTCACGTCCCAGACGAACTCGTGGGAGTACTCGCTGGGGGCGGAGTACTCCTGATGGAACTCGACCCACTGCTGGGCGTTCGGCCCCGGAAGCGCGTCCGCGTCGGGTTCCGCCGTGTCCCTATCCATACACAATTTATGTGTACCTCATACATTAAAACTTGTTATCGGTTGGCGAGGAGGTCGTCGCGGGAGTCGGGTATCGGCGGCGCGAAAAAACGGACAGCATGACGGCCGAAGCGGATTGGCCCGAGAGATGGAGGGGCGCAGGCGGTTCAGACGGACTCCTGTCAGTCCGTCTCAGTCGTCGTCCGATTCGACGGGACCGCCCGGCCCGGGCGACTCCGGCTCGGGTTCGGTTTTCGCACTCGAGCCGATGAGGACGGTTTCGTCCTGCAGGAGGACGCGACCGTAGCTCGAGCCGAAGTCCTTAATCAACGAGAGCATCGCGAGGAAGCAGACGAAGGCGAAGGGTGTCCCGGTGATGATCGCCGCCTGCTGGAGCGTGTTCGCGCTGCCGGTGCCGCCGAGGATCATCAGGATCGCCGCGGTCATGCCGAGGACGACGCCCCAGAAGATTCGGTTGATGGTTGACGGGCGTGCCTTGCCGCCGGTCGTCATCATCGAGACGGCCAGCGTTGACGAGTCCGCGGAGGTGACGAAGAACGTCGTCACGAGGACCATGAAGGCCAGCATGAAGAGCGATCCCAGGGGGAACGTTTCGAACAGGATGAACCCGGAGATCTCCGCGCCGGCCTCACCGCTCATCACCGCGCTGAAGTCGGCGATGTTGTTGTGCTGGGACCAGACCGCGGTGCCACCGACGAACGTGAACCACGGGATGGTGGCCGCAGACGTCGCGACGATGCCGGTGAAGGCAACTTCGCGGACGGTTCTGCCCTTCGAGATGCGGGCGATGAACAGGCCGGCGAACGGGGACCACGAGAGCGCCCACGCCCAGTAGAAGACGGTCCAGGTGTTCATCCACTCCGTCGCTTCCGGATTACCCGCACCGAGGGCGCCGGCGCCGGTGAAGAGGCTCATCGAGACGAAGTCAGTGATCATCCCGCCGAAGGCCTGTGTGCCGAGCAGGATCAGGAACAGCGTCGGACCGACGATGAACGTCGCCACCATGAGGACGACGAAGAGAATCATGTTGAAGTTCGAGAGCCGGCGGATCCCCTTGTCGACCCCCAACACCATCGAGGTGGTGAACAGGAGCGTCATGAAGGTCACGACGAGGAGGATACCGATGTTCCCCATGCTGATACCCCACTGGTAGTCCAGGCCAGTGATAAACTGGCTCCCGATGAAACCGAGCGAGGTTGCCACCCCGCCGATCGTCGCGAAGACGGCGAGAATGTCGACGGTCTTCGCGAACGGGCCGTCCAGATTATCCGCACCGATGATCGGCGTCAGCGCCGATGACACCCGCAACGGGACGTTCTCGTAATTGTATGCGAAGTACCCGATCGCGATACCCATGATCGTAAATACCGCGAGCTGGGGCAACGCCCAGTGGAACAGCGTCTGCTGGATCGCGACGGTCATCGCTTCGGCCGACCCCCCCTCAACGCCGCCGAAGAGGGGGGAGGGCGCGTCGTAGTAGAACAGCGCCTCGGTCGGCCCCCAGAACACGACGCCAGCGGCGAAGCCTGCGGAGTACAGCATCGCGAAGAACGACAGGAAGCTGTACTCCGGATCCTCGTCTCCCATCTTGATCTTGCCCCACGGGCCGACGATCAGGAATAACAGGAAAAGGACAATGAGGAAGACTATCAACAGCAGCGCCCAGTTGAACGCACCGAGCATCTGATCGTTCAGCGTCGAGATGCCGCTCTCGACCGTACTCGGACTGATGAAGAACGCCGCGATCACCCCAACAGTCAACAGCGCTCCGAACGCGAAGACGACCAGATCGATCTCCTCGAGGAACTCGTCGACCATCCCCTGATCAGCGTCGCTCATCGTCCCACCCCCGGTATCGGACGGCAGCGGAACGATCTCTCGTGATTCCACCTACCATTCGCCATGCTGCATGATGGCATACCGCTACCATTAACGGCGTATACAATAAGTGTTTCTCACTCGGCTAGATTATCTACAGATTGCGTTTATTATATATTTCCCAGTAATTATGCAGAAATCCGCACCTATTGCATTGAATATAGTGGAGTTCTACCTATAAATGGAAATTTGGAATTTACCGCGAAGTGAAATATAAATTTGGCCAATCGAAATGGCAATCGGTAACTGAACACTAACGCGGCTGACGGTGTGTGGAACGACGTTGGGACCGACGATTCGTCCGACCGAAAACGAAATCCGAAGACGACTACGTCAGTTCGTCAGTTCCTCGAGCGTCTGCTCGCGAGTCTCGGTGCTCTCGGCCACGCGCTCGGCGAACTCGTCGACCCGGTCTTTGATCTCCGAGCGAGTATCCTCCGGCGAGAAACCCTCGGACATCGTCAGTAACCGGACGAATGCACGGAGCTCCTCGTCGGTGAGCTGGGCGAACTCCTCGTTCTCGAGTTTGTCGACGACCTCGTCGACGTCGATCTGGCCGACCGGTTCGACGTTGAACTCGACGTTAACCATTCGGTAGTTCGAGCCGGCGAGGCGCTGTTCGGCCTTGCCGACGCCCTCCGAGAGCATGTCCTTGAACGGGGTGTGATACCCCATCGTCCCGAGATGGAGAAAGGCGAGCATATCGGTGATGCCCTGCGTGTAGGCGTCGCGATCCTCGGCGTCGGGATCGAAGACCGTCTCTCGATCGCGTTCCTCCATGTACTCGAAAAGGATGCTGAAGTCGAGCATCGCGTTGCGAACCCGGCGTCGGATCCGGTTTCGCTTCTGTTTCTTCGAGTGATCGGTGTAGTCCGTCTTCCGACCGAGCAGGAAATCGCGGTCGGAGGGCGTGAGAATGCCGCGCGGGCGATCCGAGTCCGCCGCCGCCCGCAACGACTCCGGAACGTCGTCCTGGCTCATAGGGGATACACGGAGAGCCCGCGAATTAACGTTTCCCATTCGGCGAACGTGATGCTCGCCGGACAGAATCGTTCGCTCGACTGTCGGTCAGCATTGCGGTTTTCCACGAGAGTTGCGGCGAACCGTCCGCCCGATGAGAGCCGTTAGCCGGACTACTGGCAGCCAGTTCCGGCGCACACCGATCCCCCATGCGGGTGCACCGGAACACAGTTACAGGGCCGTCTCAGTCTCGATCGAGAGCCGTCCGCTACGGCCGCCGACGGGAGAGTTCGGTAGCCGTCTCGGTGAGCAGTTCCACACCGATCTCGAGGCTCTCCTCGTCGATGTCGAACGTGGGCGTGTGGTGGCTCGTCGGGTGGTCGGTGCCGACGAGGACGTACGACGTGAGGCCGCCGCCGTCCTGGACCCGCTGCATCAGGTAGGTCACGTCCTCGCTCACGCCGAACTCCTCGCTCGGAATCACCCGATCGACGCCGTCGATCTCCCACGCGACGTTCCCCACGAGGTCGCGGAGCGCGGGGTGGCTGTCGACGCGGGGCGACTCGCTGATCACCCGCGGCGTGACGTCGCAGTCGTGCATCTCGGCGGCGGCGTAGCAGACGCGCTCGAGCTCCGTGCGCATGAACTCCATCAGCGCGGTGGTCTCGCCGCGGGCCTCGGCTTCGCTGGTGACCTCCTCGGCGATGACGTTGCTCGCGGTGCCGCCCTCGATTCGACCGACGTTCAGCCGCGTCAGCCCGTCGCTGTGCCGCGGAATTCCGTAGGCGTTCTGAATCGCGGTCGCCGCCGCCTGCATGGCGTTCGCCCCCTCGTTCGGCGCTTTGCCGGCGTGGGCGCTCGCCCCCTCGAACGTCGCGGTCAGGTGGGCCATCGCCAGCGGCTTCTCGATGCCGGCGACGATCTCGCCCGTCGGATGGTCGAGGCCGATGTGAAGGGCGAGGAGATAGTCGACGTCGTCGAGATAGCCGCTCTCGGCCATCGCCTTCCCGCCGCCGGAGATCTCCTCGGCGGGCTGGAAGAACACCGTCAGCGTTCCGTCGAACTCGCTCTCTTTGACCGCCTCGAGCGTCCCCAGCGCCATCGCGAGGTGGGCATCGTGGCCGCAGGCGTGCATGTAGCCGTCGTGTTCGGACCGAAATCCCTCGGCGGCCGGCCGGTGCTCGCTCTCGTCGGACTCCCGCATCGAAATCGCGTCGAGATCGACGCGCAACCCGATACAGGGGCCCTCCCCCTGCTCGAGCACCGCGATAACGCCCGTGTGACCGTCGGCCGTGCGCTCGAGAACGTCCGACCGAACGCCCGCCTCGCGGGCGCGCTCGATCCACGGCTCGAGTTCCGCCGCCGGCG
>NZ_JAQIVI010000684.1 GCF_028618695.1 Natrinema soli
GGCGGCCAGGCCGTCGCGGCCTACGCGGGCCGTGCGGGGCTCGACTCGCACGCGTATCTCCCATCCCGCTCGGGCTTCACGAACAAGGCGATGGTCAACGTCCACGGCGGCGACATGAACGTCGTCGGCGGCCGGTTCGGCGACGCCGCCGGCGCGTTCGAAGAGGCGCTCGCCGAACACGACGACTGGTACTCCCTCCGATCGTTCGACACGCCCTACCGCCACGAGGGCGCGAAGACGCTGTTCTACGAGATCGCAGAGCAACTCGAGTGGAACGTTCCCGACGCGATCTGTTACCCGACGGGAGCCGGTACCGGGCTCGTCGGACTCGCCAAGGCCACCCGAGAGTTCCGGAAACTGGGCCTGACGGACGATCTGCCCGCTCTCTACGCCGCCCAGGCGTCGGGCTGTGCGCCGATCGCCGAGGCCTTCGACGACGACCGCGACGAGCACGACCCGGTCGAGCACCCCGACACGATCTGCGGCGAACTCGAGATTCCCGATCCCGCGGCGAGTCCGCGAGTCCTCGAGGCGCTCCGCGAGAGC
>NZ_JAQIVI010000685.1 GCF_028618695.1 Natrinema soli
GCCGCGCGGTCGCGATCCCCCTCGAGTGCGGCGACCTCGTTCAGATCGGCTCCCGCGGAGAAAGCCGGGCCGCGCCCGCGGAGGTAGATCACCGGCTCGTCGGCGTCGTCGATCGCCGTCTCGAGGGCCTCGAGGCCATCCACGGAGAGGGCGTTGCGCGCCTCGGGGCGGTCGATCGTGACGGTGCGAATTGATCCGTTCGTGTCAACGTCGATCATGGCAGCAGTCGACCGAGCGTTTCCAAAGGTCTTTGGCTCCGCCCTCGTTACCCCTCGCTAATGGAAAAGGCCGACAGCTGTCGGCGTGCCGCCGTCGAGGCCGTCGCGGACGTCGAACCACCACGGCTGTACGAGTATCTCGACTCTATCCTCGATCGAGCGTCGATGGTCCCCGCGGTCCTCACCCTCGAGAGCGCCGCGGCGATGCGCGCTGAGGGTCGCGTCCTCGAGGATGCGGACGCGGACGAGCCGTGCCGCGACGTCGAGTCCGAATCCGATCGGAACCGAACGCGAGCCTCCGGCCCGGATCGCGACCCCGCTCGCATCACGACCCACGCGGCCGGCGTCCAACTCATCTACGAGGGACTGCGACTGACGCGTTCGCTCGCTCACGACGAACCCTGGACGGCGACGGACGCCGACGCCAGCGACGCCGACCTCGCGATCCTCGCCGCCGACATCCTCGTCGCCCG
>NZ_JAQIVI010000686.1 GCF_028618695.1 Natrinema soli
CTCGCGGTGAGACTGGGCTTCACCGGTGCTGGCCAGCGTCACGTCGCCGTCGTACCGGGCCGCCTCGCCGTCCTCGTCGCCCGCGCGCCAGCGCATCTCGAGCCTAGCGCGACGAAACCGAGTGCCGGTCACGAGACGGATCCCGTCGAGTGACTCGAGCGGGACGGCGAAGTTCTCCGCGGCCAGCGAGGTGAGATCCCCGAGCGGGCTCTCGTCGACGATTGCACGGTCCCGTTCGCCCATGTCCGCTCGCAGGAGCAACGACCGATAGGATTCCCCGACGAAACACCAGACGAGACGCTCGTCCGTGAGTACCAGCTCCCAGAACTCGATCGAGTTCGGTCGCTGGCGGAACCACCGCCTGAAGCGGGCGACCGGTTCCTCGCCGTCGGTTTCGACCGTCATCGTTCGAATAGCACGCGGAGGTCCGCGGGGACGTCCTTCCCGGACTGGGTGAGCAGCGACACAACGATGAAGACGATCATCGCGACCAGCAAGCCGATCGCCTCGGCCGGGACCTCAGGTGGGTACGGATAGAAGGCGAGGACCAACTCGTTGAGCCAGTCCGTCCCGGTCACCGCGGCGATTTCCGGAAGGACGTTGTAAAAGATGTTGAATCCCATCCCAACGATGAGCGACACGATCGCCCCCCACTTCGTCGCGCCCTTCCAGTTCATTCCGAAGACCACGACGGGAACGAACGACGCGGCGAAGAAGCCCCAACTGATCGCCCCCAGGATGCCGACCAGTGCCTCCGAGTAGAGGACCACGATCGTCGAGAGGGCTGTCAGCGTCGCGAGGGCGGCCTGCGTCACCCGAAGCTCGGTGTGGTCGTCGGTGATAGGCCGACCCAGCGCTCGCGGGATGTCTCGGGAGATCGCTGCCGCGCCGATGTTGAGAAAGGAGTCGCTCGTGGACATGATCGCCGCCAGTAACGCGGCGAGGATCAGGCCGGCGATAACGCTCGGGGTGTACTCGAGGACGAAGACGGGCCCGACCTCGCTCGCACTGAACGTCTCCTCGATCTCGCCCGCTTCGACCATCGCACGCATCGAAAGTCCGGCAGAGAACGCGATCAGGCTCGAGACCGCGTAGGAGATGGCCGCGATCGGTGCGCCCCACTTCAGGATCTCCATGTTCCGGCTCATGTAGAATTTCGTGATCAAGTGGGGTTGACCCGCCGAGCCGACGGAGAAGAGGATCCACCAGGTGATGGCCACCAGGACCGCCGTGGATCCGGCGCCCAGCGCTCCGAAGGGCGAGATGAGGGCCGGATCGGCGCTCGCGAGGTTCTGGGAGATCGTCCCCATTCCGCCGCCAAAGGACACGGCGTAGAAGAAGACGAACACGGCGCCGACGATCATCGTGATCGCCTGAATGAAGTCCGTCCAGACGCCGGCGATCATGCCGCCGATGACGCTGTATACCAGCAGGATCGTCGCACCGCCGAATAGCCCCCAGATGATCGGGATGCCGAAGATGGCGCGCATGACGAACTGGAGCGCGGCGAGGTTGACCGCCAGGTAAGCGATCACGCCGAGAACAACCGCGATTCCGGTGAGCCCGCGGACCGCCTCGCTCTCGTACCGGACGTAGGTCGCATCGGCCAGCGTGAGCACGTTCCGGATGTCCGCGAGTAAGCGGAGCCGTTTCGCGAGCACGACCCAGGTGAGCAGGAATCCGATGGGAGCACTGAAGAAGATCCACAGCGGGGTCGTCCCGAACGCGTAGACGAGTTCGGGCCCGCCGACGAACCCGAAGCCCGACTGGATCACCGAGAACGCGGTCATAGCGAGCACCCACGTGCCGATGCTTTTGCCGGTGATCAGGAAGTCACTGGTCGTCTGGGTCTGCCTGTACCCCCAGATGCCGATCATGACGACGATCAGTAGATACACCGCCCCGAACCCGAGGATGACCGGATCGTCGGCGACCGGAATGCCACCCTCCTGAAGCGGCACCGGTGGCACCGTCACGGGATCACTCATCGGCCACCTCCGTGCGCTCCGACTCCGCCGGTGGACGATCCTCCCACTCCGGTGCGAGCGGGAACGATCGACCTCGTTGCCGACTCCGGGCCTCGTCGAGAATTTCGTCGACGATCTCCTCGCTGGCGATCCGATCGAAAATTAGCGCGTAGTAGATCGAGGCCGTCAAGGGCAACAGCCAGATGAACGCGAAGTACGCGAGCGTCGGAACCGGGACGCCCATCGCGTAGCTGTACTCGGTCTGACCCGGCTCCCACGTCAGCCAGATACCGACGAATCCGGCGAGAAACGAGGCCGCGAAAATGGCGACGATCCCGGTGTACGGCGCGATCGAGAGTTCGCGGTCGTT
The DNA here is from genome assembly GCF_028618695.1 of Natrinema soli. The sequence goes on from NZ_JAQIVI010000686.1 coordinate 2,338, forward strand.
TTGTTCGATCGCCGCCGAGGCGACTACCGCGAGGATGATCGCCGCCCCGACGAACGAAAACGCTCTGTACAGGTCGAGAGCCCCCGAAATCAGCGCGACGAGACAGAGGATAGCGATCGCGGCCATCACGGTGTTTCTTGTCATAGTGCTATCACACCAGTCGTGCTTTCGGATCGACCGTCGTTCGGTCTCCGATATCGATCCGGTCGTCTCGCCTAGAAAGGCTGATACCCATGTGCGAAGTAATATCATACCATCTAATATAGATTGGGTGGTATCATTCCTCAATGCGGATCCACGATTGCAAATGAAACTACCTCGCCTCCGAGCGACCGAGGGACAGGCGGGAGGGCGTCGGCCCAACGAGAGGGGCGTCGGCAACACTCGAACGGACGAAAAAGCGAGCCACGGCCTCGATTTGCGGATTGCGGTCGAATGGGTGCGCGTCTCAGGACGAAGCCGAAACGCTTCTCTGGCCGAGAGTCCGGATCGGTTCGGCTCTCTCCAAGGCGATTCTACGGCTCGAGTGTCGGCGTCGAGAACGCGCCCTCGTCCACTTCGGGATCGTACTCCTCGATCGCCGTTCGGACGAGCGAGAACACGCCGTGCTTGCTCCAGCGGGCGGTGTTGATCTGGAGGTCGTAGAACGTCTGATTGCCGATATCGATCTCGTAGTAGGACTGATAGCGGCCGGCTTCGCTCACCTCGCGGACGCGCATCTCCGCGTCGGTTTCGCCACGGTCGTCGATCCGCTCGAGGCGGACGTCTTCGGGCGCGTCGAGCCAGATCCGCAGGTCGGCGCGCTCGCCGGCGAGCCAGCCGGCGAGCCGGGACTCGAGAATGAAGGGCTTGTTGGCCATCCCCCACTTCTCGGCGATCTGCTGGAGACGTCGGTCGAGCGCGCGGTCGATCTCGTCAGAGCCGTCGGCCTCCGCGGTGAGCTGGTTGAGACTCATATCGCGGTCGTCGGCGAGTTCGCGGAAGATGTCGCCGCCGGAGACGTAGGGACAGCCCATCGCGTCGGCGAGGCGTTTGCAGAGCGTCGTCGCCCCGCAGCCCGGCGGCCCGGAGACGGTGATGAACAGTCTCGTGTCGATCTCCGCGTTCGAACCGTCTGCTGTGGCCATACGTTGATCCACTCGGTCTCCCGTGAAAAGGTTCCGGCTGTGATCGAGTCCGATCGTCGCTCACGAGCACGATAGCTCGGCGGCGAACGCGGGTCACGTTCGCGACTCCGCGAGTCCGTCCCCGGTATCAGGGCGTAAACGAGTTGCCACATGCGGTACACGTCAGCCGGAAGGCACCATCATCCGTCAGTTCGAGGCCGTGACCGATCTCGTCCTCGCAGTCCTGACAGTAGACCATCGACTCGAGCTGATCCCAGTCGTGTTTCGACTCGGGCGCGCCGAAGGCGAAGCCGACGACCCGCTCGTCGGTGTCGTTGTAGCCGTGCTGGAAGTCACCGGGAGCGAACCGGATCACCTCGTCCTCGTCGACCGTCACCTCCCCGTCCCCGCTCGCGTCGGCCGCGTCGCGTTGCGACGCGCGCGTCTCGAACGTCGCGGTCCCCTCCTGGACGTAGAAGACCTCCTCCTGATCGTGATGGGTGTGCAGGCCGCCCGAAAAGGACTCTCCCGGCTCGAGTTCGAAGTAGTTCATCGCGAAGTCCGAAAATCCGAGCGCGTCCGAAACCGGCCGTCTGATCGAGTGAACGTCCATCGGATTGGTTTCGATGTCGACGTCGTCGATAGCGACTTTCTCCATACCTCGTCGTTCGGTTCGGTACGCAAAAATCCAGTGGGTGATGATATCTACCGTGCTCAGTTCCGTCGGCCTGACGGATCGGAATCGGAATCGCGGCCGAACGGAGGCCTCTCGATCCGAACCAGCATCACCGACCGCTGATCCGACGGTGACTGTCGGGCCAACCGGAAGAGTAACGCATACAGTCGTTCGGCCCCGACGATGAGGCGTGAACCGTCGGACGGTACTTCGAACCGCGGGGGTGGCCGCGACGATCGGGCTTTCGGGCTGTGCGGATGCGCTCCAGGAGCACTACAAGGGCACGTTCCAGGGCCTGGTCCCGATCGAGATCCACAGCGAAGCCGAAAGTCACTACGACGTCACGCTCGAGGCCTACGAGCCGGGAACGGACCGCCAGACCTACGACGAGAGTTACACGATCACGGCCAACCAGTCGGCCTCGCCGCCCCATCTCGAGGCGACCGAGCAGCACCTTCGCGTGACCAAGTTCGAACGGCAGAGCGAGGAACAGACCACCGAGGAGGCGACGATCACGCAGAACACCAGCCTCGTGACCGTCAGGATCACCGACGACGATCTGACACTAGAAATCAACCGCGAGGACGGCGAATCGTCCGGGCCGACCGCTGAACCCGGAACGGACGGTTCCGGGACGGACGGACCGGAGACGAGTGATCCCGACCCGAACGACTCCGAGCGGAACGACGGCGGACCGAACGAGACCGATTCTGCGGCCGCTATCGACGGATAGCGCGATTCCGTAACCGACACTGACGAGCGACCGCTTCGTTTCGCGACTGACGATACCGGCAGAGACGTGCACCAAACACGGCTGGAGCCGAGTCGGATCCCCGAAGCGACCGCGTTTCGGAGTGACCGGTCAGGGATACGGATGAAACGCCCGCTCGAGGCGCGGTTCGAAGCCCAGATCGTCCGGTACCGTCCGCGCGCGTTCGCCGAAGAACGGCCCGTCGGTAAACAGCGGCTGGGCACCGGGGACGACGACCCGAACCGCCTCGAAGCCGATCTCCTCGACGTCGCGCGTCGTCAGGCGCGCCGCGAACGGCGTCAGTCCGGCGTCGACCGTCCGCAAACACAGCGTCTCGAGGCGGTCGAGGCCAGTC
>NZ_JAQIVI010000687.1 GCF_028618695.1 Natrinema soli
GATCGCCGCGACCCGCAAGACGACGCCCGGTCTTCGAGGCCTCGAGAAACGCGCCGTCGTTGCGGGCGGCGGCGACACCCACCGGCTCGACCTCTCACACATGGTGATGGTCAAAGACAACCACATCGCCGAAATGGGGCTCGAGGAGGCGGTCGCTCACTTTCGGGCGCGGACCTCGTTCGCGACGAAGCTCGACGTCGAAGTCGAGACCGCCGCGGACGCACCGCGGGCGGCCGAGGCGGGGGCGGACATCGTCCTGCTCGATAACATGACGCCGGCGGAGACGCGAGCGGCCGTCGAGGAACTCGCCGATGCCGACGGCGTGCTCGCCGAGGCCAGCGGCGGAATCACCCTCGCTGACGTCCCCGATTACGCCGCGACGGGCGTCGACGTGATCTCGATGGGATCGCTCACCCACTCGGCACCGTCGCTGGACCTCTCGTTCCGGACCGGCGACGATAGTAGCCGCTGAAACAATTCACATACCGATAGATAGTAACGCGATTTCTTTATTTAGAAACGTTCTCGAAACCGAATCGGGCGGTTCGGTAACGACGTGTGCGAACACACCGTTACAAATCATGTTCTGAGGGGTCACAAAGTGCGATACGCACTTTATCGTTAGAGACGCTGACTATCACGACGTTTAGCCCGTGTCTTTCAGCAATATTCTGTATGCTTTCCGGGGCGTTTTCCGGGTTGGCATTCACAGCAGCACTACTCGGTAGGTAATCGCAAATCCGTATCAAGAGCGACTGTTTCTCGCGTTTCAGTTTCCTCTCCCGTGCAATCTTACCGCTCAACCACTCTCCGGAGAGTCCCGGTACAGCGGTCTTTCCGCTATCGAACTCGAACCCAGCATAGCCCGCGTCCCGTAGATCCTTCTTCACACCTTCCCAATCCATCAGTAGTCATCTAATCGAGCGGTGATGATAACTCCTTGTCCTGTACTCGCCGCGGTTTTCACGTCCAAATTCGGATAAAGAAGCTGTGTGACCAACTACTGATACTGATCGCACAGCGATCGTTCGATCGGGTATGCATTGCCTTCCAATGGCTACTATAGCCCTGACCACCGATCACTCCGCGCGCCACTGCCGAACGTCCGCTTCCTCGAGGAACAGGGACGGATCGTCGTGGGAGAAACTAACCCATCCGTCGTCGGGGTCCGCCGTCACGTGGATCCGTAACTGCTCCTCGACGAGCGCCGTCTCGAAGACCGATCGGCAGTCGCCGATGTCGTAGGAGAGCGGGACGAAGACCGCAGTCTCGGTCTCCTCGTCGCGTTCGACCGCGAGGGCGACCCGCCGGTCGCTGCCCTCCTCGGCGAGCGGTCGGTAGTAGACGTCGGCCGCAGAAATCGTGACGTCCCCCTCCTCGATGAGGTCCGCGACGACTTCGTACTCCTCGGCGCTGACGGTGACGTCGAGCCCGGTTCGTTCGGCCTCCTCGACCGGCGATATGTCGGCGGGCTCGAGGACCACGGCGTCCCAACCCTCTTCCCGGTACTCCTCGGCGATGGCTCGCGCGTCCTCGAGCAGGTCGTTCCACAGGGGATCGTCCGAATTCGAACGGGTCGGTGGGTCCGAATCGTCCGCCGTCATCTGCCTCCCTCCGGCCGCGGTCGTTTCGTCATGTTCGACTCCGACGACCGCGAGGGGAAAAACGTTACCTCACGCGAGCTCGCGTTGAGGGCGGTGCAGCGCAGAATTCACAGGAAAATTACTTTTAATCGCGCGATTTAGTTGAATCAGGCGCAAAGTCTCGTCTTTAGGGCGAGGATATGCGCCGTAAGTTCCGTTATTCATCTATTTATTAATGCATGTATTATATTAGTTAGTTTTAAGTATACGAGTAACTATTACATATGTAATGGTGGCGGTCACTCTAACCGCGAAGTTCCACCAACCAACCCGATCGCGGCGGCGAGAATGGCAAGACGCTATGCTCGTCTACCGCGATACGAAGCAACAGTTGGTTGATGGATGGGCTTCCGGCGAACTCGATATGTCCGTCACTACTGCCAGCATCGATACTGATCTCTACTCGGCAATTCAGAATCAAGCTATTCGAGAGGCAAAAGCCGAGTACAAGCGCGACGGTTGGACCGACTATACCGCCGCCCAACCGTTCGCTACGAACAACCAGAATTGGGAGCTCGAAACGACCGAGAACGGATCGGTCATCGTCGGCTTCCCGTGCATCTCGCAGTGGTGGTATACTCCGATACACATACACGATGAGATACGCGAACCCGTCGAACGAATCCTTGAAGGCGAAGCAGAGTTGTCTCGCCTTCAAGTCTACCGACGCGGTTCGGACTGGTTCTGTTCGTTCACCGTTGAATACGACACCGAACCCGAAGGCGAGACACCCATCGGCGTAGACATCGGCGAACGACACATCCTCGCCGCTCATGCTCTCGAGACGGACGAATCGATGCTGGTTTCGGGAAAAGAGGCGCGATACGTCAGACGGAAATATCGTTCCTTACGCAATTCGCTTCAAAAAGCGGGAGCACTTCGTGCTCACAACCGCGTGGGTAGCAAAGAACACCGTCGTATCCGTGACCTCAACCATACACTCTCGCGTCGGCTGGTCGATTTCGCCGACCAATTCGAGAAACCTGTGATACGGATTGAAACGCTCGAAGGCATCCGCGACCGTACGGGGTGGTTGGGTGTCCACTCGTGGCACTTCCACCAACTTCAGACGTTCATCACCTACAAGGCCGAACAAGCTGGTATCCGAGTTGAATCGGTTGACCCGGCGTATACGAGCCAAGACTGTTCTTCATGTGGTAAACGTGGATCGCGGGACGGCGACCACTTCCGATGTCCATCGTGCGGCTACGAACGCCATGCGGACTTGAACGCCGCCGCGAATATCGGGAAACGAGAGGGGGAACCATGCACGGCCTAACATTTCGGGTGAGGCGAACCGTGCTCCCTCGCGGGCTGAAGAAACCGCCGTCATTGATGCCCGTTGCATACGGGGAGGAAGGCCGATTTGACACGGCTTCACGCGCTGCAAAGCACGTCCTTGGTCATAACTGGGCGGCGACCGTTGACAGACCACGCGAAAGCGTCTTTGAGTCCCGAGGAAACGCGAAACCTCAATATCCCCTTCGGGGAATCCTCATCCTTTAGGGTGGGGAGGATGTCAACCGTGGGTATGAGCGAGGAGCCACTCGACGATCTCGACAGGACCATCATCTACTGCCTGCAGGAGGACGCGCGCAAGACGTCGGCGAGCGAGATCGCGGACAAAGCGGGCGTCTCGGCCAGCACGGTCCGCAACCGGATCCGGAATCTCGAGGAGGGTGGCATCCTCACCGGCTACCGACCGGAGGTGAACTACGAGGCGGCCAGCTACCAGCTGCAGACGCTCATCGTCTGTACCGCGCCGATCCCCGATCGAGAGGCGCTCGCACAGCGGGCCCTGGAAGTGCCCGGCGTCGTCGCCGTCAGGGAGGTCATGACCGGCACCGAGAACGTCCACGTCGAAGCGATCGGGTCGGACAGCGACGACCTCAGTCGGATCGGCCGAGACCTCGACGAACTCGGCCTCGAGGTCGTCGACGAGGACCTCATCCGGAACGAGTACGAGCGCGCGTTCCACGGGTTCGACGTGGACGAGTTATAGCAGCGGTCTCTGTTGCTGATCGTCGGCTTGAGCGCGCTTCGTCCACTCGACGAGCAACGGGTTCGCGTCCTCCTGCTCTTCCGTTCCCTCGCTCACTCGATCTCTGGACGAGTCCACAACACAACATGGTACTGATTGCCGGATCCCGAATTTATCGGCGCTTTTATGCGGATCCGACGACCATTACCCATACAGAATCAATTATGAGTCAGAGAACACCCCCGTTTCCCTCTCTCCTCCCGGTCGACAGCACACGGGCCTCGAGCCCCGTATCGACGCGGTCGCCGAACGACTGACGAACTCACTCCCAATGCCAAAAGAACTCGAACGAGACCTCGGCTTGTTTGCGGTCGTCGCGATCAGTATCGGCGCGATGATCGGCAGCGGCATCTTCATCCTCCCCGGCCTCGCCCTGAAGACGGCGGGTCCGGCGGTCATTCTGGCCTACTTACTCGCGGGCGTACTCGTCTTACCGGCCGCCCTGAGCAAGGCCGAAATGGCGACGGCGATGCCGGAGGCCGGCGGCACGTACATCTACATCGAGCGCGGGATGGGCCCGCTGCTCGGAACGATCGCCGGCGTCGGCACGTGGTTCTCCCTGTCGTTCAAGGGCGCGCTGGCGCTGGTCGGCGGTGTCCCGTACGTGCTGTACCTGTTCGACCTGCCGGTGAAGCCGGTCGCGCTCGCGCTGGCGGCCGTGCTCGTCCTCGTCAATCTCTTCGGCGCGAAACAGACCGGACGCCTACAGATCGCCATCGTCGCGGTGATGCTCGCGGCGATGGTCTGGTTCGTCGTCGGGGGACTCCCGTCGACGGACAGCACCTACTACGGCGGCTTCTTCGACGAGGGATCCGGCGGTCTCCTCGCCGCGACCGGCCTCGTGTTCGTCTCGTACGCCGGCGTGACCAAAATCGCGAGCGTGGCCGAGGAGGTGGAGAATCCGGATCGGAACATCCCGCTCGGGATCCTCGGCTCGCTCTGCTTCACGACGCTCCTGTACGTCCTCATCGTCGTCGTCATGGTCGGCGTGACGCCGCCCGATCTGTTGAGCGACTCCGCGGTGCCGATGATCCACGCGGCCGAGGCGACGCTCGGTCGGCTGGGCGTGATCGCCATCATCATCGCGGCAGTCCTCGCGCTGATCAGCACGGCCAACGCCGGGATCCTGTCGTCGTCACGATATCCCTTTGCGATGGCTCGAGACAAACTCGCACCGCCGTCCCTGACGGAGATCCACGACGAGTGGGGAACGCCCGTGCGAGCGATCACGCTCACCGGTGCCGTCATGTTGGTGCTCATCGCGTTCGTCCCGATCCTCCAGATCGCGAAACTGGCGAGCGCGTTCCAGATCATCGTGTTCGCGCTGGTCAACGGCGCGGTTATCGCCTTTCGCGAGGGGGACGTCGGGGAGTACGACCCGAGCTTCGAGTCGCCGCTCTATCCGTGGACTCAGCTCGTCGGTATCGCCGGCGGATTCCTGCTCATCGGCTACATGGGAACGATTCCGCTCGTCGGTGCCGTCGTCATCACGGCGGCGTCGGTGCTGTGGTACGTCTACTACGCGCGCAGCCGCGTCCAGCGCGAGGGCGCTGCCACGGACGTCGTCCGGCGGAGCGTCGGTCGCAAGGCCGTCGCACAGACGAAAGCGACCATCGAGACGGTCGACGGCTACGAGGTACTCGTCGCGATCACCGAGGAGACGAGCGAGGGGCGAGAGCGAACGTTGCTGCGGATCGCCGCCGACGTCGCCCGCGAGAACGACGGGAGCGTCACCGTCGTTCAGTTCGACGAGGTGGCCGACCAGGTGCCGCTCCAGCAGGCGTCGGAAACGCAGTCGCCGGCGGACGTCGAGTTCGAGGAGCGGACGGAGCCGCTGACCGAGGCGTTCGACGTGCCGGTCACCTACGGCGAGATCGTCAGCCACGACACGAAGCGGGCGATCGCTAACTTCGCCGCCCACGAGGACGCGGACTTCCTCCTGCTCGAGCGAAGCGACGACCCACTCTACGCGCCGATATTCGGGACGACCGTCGAGTGGATCACTCGCAAAGCGCCGTGTGACGTCTTGCTCGTCGAGGACCGCGACCTGAACCGAATCGACTCCGTCACGGTCGTCACCGACCGCGGCCCCTTCGATCCGCAGAAGATCACCGTCGCGAACGCGCTGGCGACCGAGGCCGGGGGCAGTATCACCCTGCTGTACCCGCTCGATGATGCGGCGACCGAAACGCAACGCGAGACGATAGACGAGTACCTCGCGGAACTCGAGTCGCTGTGTTCGGTCCCCGTGAATCGGTCGATCGTCGAGACCGACGACCCCGAACGGGATTTCGTTTCGGTGACGAACGCGGGCGACATCCTCGTTATCGGGACGGACGGCGGACGGATACGGGGGAACCTGTTCGGCCGTCCGGCGGACAGAATTATCGACAGCGTCGACTGCACGGCGGTTCAGGTCAACTCGAAACGGGGCGGATCCGGACCGATTCGTCGACTGGTCGAGCGCATGGTGTTCTAACGGCTCGGCTCCACTGTTCCGCTTCTCCCCGCGCGGTCTCGTTCGGAGCGACGGAGTCGGATCCCGAGTGACTCGCCGTGTTCCAGCGCGCGCCACCACTCACGCTGCGAAGTTCTTTCCGATACCGCCACGTGAGGTGCGACTGTCCAACCGACGATGCCACCCGACTCAGACGCCGATCCGTCCGTCGAGATCCGCCGCGCGACCCACGACGATTACGAGGCCGTCGCCGACTTCACGAGCGACATCTGGCCCGACCGCGGCGGCGACTACATCCCGCGGATCTACCACGACTGGCTCGAGGACGACGACGAGACCGACAGGAAGACGTTCCTCGCGGAAGTCGACGGCGAGGCCGCGGGGATCGTCCAGGGCGTTCTGCTCTCGCCCGACGAGGCCTGGTTTCAGGGAATGCGTGTCGCGGCCGACCATCGCCGGCAGGGCGTGAGCCGCCGGCTGAACGAGGCGACCTTCGAGTGGGGCCGCGAGCGGGGCGCGACGATC
>NZ_JAQIVI010000688.1 GCF_028618695.1 Natrinema soli
GGAGAGCGCCCGGAAACCCGCGGATCTCGATCCCGAGATCCGGGAGGCTGCTGAAGTCGTCCTCGACGGGGGCGAAACCGACGGCACCGAGAGCACCGTCGTCGACGTCTCGAGCGAGACGATCCACCGCCGGGGTGCGCAGGCCGCCGAGATCGACGCGTGGCTCGAGGAGTCATAACGGTTTGAAGGGAATGCGGTGATCCCTGTATCGCTCAGTCTGATCAACCGTCATGCGGTGGCGCGCGCTGTCGACTGGGCGAACGAGAGTGAGGCCAGTCGACGATATTGCGCGAGGGATGAGCGAACGAACGTCTGTGAGTGAGCGAATCGGCTGGGGAGGGCGTGGCGATTCCCTGCTGCCACGATAGCAGGACACCCGCTTTTCCTCTCAATCATCCTCGAACGAACCGTTCCATTTACGCGCCTATCGAGTGGATCGCCTCGAGCCGTCTTCATCGTTCGATACCGCACCATGTCACTGTCTGAAAGCGCACCTATCCGAACCCCAGCAGCGACCGCAACGTCCGCGTCTTGACCCCGCACTCTGTCGCAAACTCGCAGGACTCGCACTTCGAGCGGTTGTTCGTCCGCACGGGCGGACTGTCTAACTCGCGAACCGCCCGCAACGCGCTCCGATACTGCGCCTTCCGTCGCGTCGTCAGGTCGATCGAGCGGATCACGCCGTACGCCGGATACTCGAGCCAGGCCCGCTCCACCGGTGCCTGGTGCTCCCAGGCCAGCGCCTTCGCGGCCGCGACGGCGTGGACCGACTGGGACTTCCAGACGCCGGTTTCGGGCGGTTCCCCCGACGAGATCAGCGTCGGCTCGAGCGGGTCCGCCAGCACCTTGTGAACGATGCCGCGACAGTGTCGCCCGGTTGCGAACACCGCCCGATCGAGGGGGTCACTGAGGTGCTCCCACTGGCCGCTCCCCTCGAGTCGATCCCGGGTCGCCGCCAGCCGATCGCGGTAGCGAACGGAGGGGACGGCGATCGGTTCGGACTCGAGGGCTCCCGGCGGGGCCGCGAGTAACTCGTCGTACCGGGTGGCGAGCGCTCGAATCGCCTCGACTTCGGGCGGCGGCTCTCGGTCCTCGTCCGGCAGCAGCCGCTGATAGTAGCACTTCCGCGGACAGTAGGCGGCGGTCCGCAGATCGCTGAACGAGATGGGCGTGTGAGTCACGCTCCGTCTGGCCGCTCCTTCTCGTAAAAAGTCTCGTATAAATGGGCACTAGCCACGAAACCAGCAGTTCTACCGAGCGTTCGCTTCGCTCACGCCCGGCCGTTTTCATCGACGTTGTCAGAACTCGACTTCGGTCTCCATCCCCTCCGTCGCGTCCTCGAGGCCGTCCTCGCGGAGATCGGACGTCATGCGCTCGGAGAGGTCGGCGTCGGCGAGGATGCTGTCGAACTCGTCGCGGTAGCGGTCGTTCGCCGCGCGGGACTGGTCTTCCGCTCGGGCGACGCGGCGGTACCGCCGGATCCGGGCCTCGCTCACGTCGTACTCGTCGGCCAGCGTCGCGTCGTCCTCCTCGCGGTCGCGGATCGCCGCGAGGTCGACCTCGTCCGCATCGGTCTCTCCGACGAGGTGCAGCGATAGTCGCGCCTCGAAGACCTCGTCCGCGTCGACCCCCAGCTCGTCGGCGACTTCGTCGTCGCTCCGGTCGTCGTAGAAGGCTCTGGCGACCGTGATCAACTCGTCGTCCGAGAGCGACGGTTCGAACTCGTACCGCTCACGCATCTGCTGGACGACGCTCTCGAGGCGCTCCTCGTCCGATCGCTCGTCTCGCTCGAGCGAACCGCGGGCGTTCTCCTGCGATTCGGTGATGGTTTCCTCGCCGTCGGTGACGTCGGTGAAGATATCCCGGAGTTCCTCGGTTTTATCGTTCATGGGTGGACACTCCAGACGGGAGTCTATTTAAGCCTGTTGCCAGATCACGTTGGGCCGTCGAATCGAACACGAACGACCATAGTAAACTCGAAATCGAAGGAAAATTTCCGCAACACGGCGGCAGGGTTGTCTTCCGAGACGTGGGGCAAGAATTAAGTTACAGCCCTGCCCGTCAATGCACATGAACACCATCGCACAAACGAGGGAGACGTACTGGGGGATCACCAGCGTCGAGTACGCGGTGTTCTATCTCCTTGCGTTTACCGCCATCGCCGTCCTCACCTACGGCGTCTACCAGCGGTTCTCCCGCTACGCCGAGGGGGACGACGATTCGTTCTCCCGGGTCGATGACTTACAAAACCGAATCGTGAGCGCGACTAGAATCGTGCTCTCGAACGAGAAGCAGTTCAACAGGGATCTCTACGGCGGACTGATGCACTCGTTTATCATGTGGGGGTTCCTGACGCTGTTCATCGCGACCCTGATTATCATGGCCGACGAGTACGCCGCCCAGAAAGTCCTCCACATGACGTTCTGGGAGGGCGACTTCTATCTCGCCTACTCGTTCATCGTCGACGCGATGGGGCTGCTGTTCGTCGTCGGAATCGGCATGGCGATGTACCGACGCTACTGGGTCCGTAACCACCGCCTCTGGGACCGCCATACCTCTACCGAAGACGACATCTTCATCTGGACGCTGTTCGCGCTCGGCGTCGGCGGCTTCCTCCTCGAGGGGCTTCGGATTTACAGCGCCGGCATGCCCGACCACGAAATCGTCAGCTTCGTCGGCTACGGGCTGGCGCTCGGCTTCAACGGGATCGGCCTCGCCACGCTGGGAGCCGAGCAGGCCGGGCTCAATGGTTCGGGGCTGAACGTCGAGAACCTCCACTGGCTGGCGTGGTGGACCCACTCGCTGATCGCGTTCTTCTTCATCGCGTGGATCCCCTACGCCAAGCCGTTCCACATGCTCTCCTCCTTCGCGAACGTCGTCACGCGCGACGAGAAGGCCGGTCAGCGCCTTCCGAACGTCCCCTCGGATCTCGACGCGACCAACGCGGAATCCATCGACGACTTCACCTGGAAGGAGATTCTGGACCAGGACGCCTGTACCAAGTGCGGCCGCTGTTCGTCTGTCTGTCCCGCGAAGGCCTCGGACCGCCCGCTCGATCCGCGCAACGTCATTCTCGACCTGAAATCGTACCGAGAGGACCTCGACGCCGGCGGCGAGGAACAACCCATCGTCGCCGACGGCGGGACGAGCGTGATCAACGCGGAGACCATGGAGTCCTGCATGGCCTGCATGGCCTGTATGGACGCCTGCCCCGTCGAGATCGAGCACCTCAAGAGCTTCACCCGGCTCAACCGCCAGATGACCGATCAGGGCGACGTCGCCCCCAGCATGCAGGACGTCTTCCAGAACGTCATGCAAAACGGCAACACGTTCGGCGACTCGCCGCGCAACCGGGGCGACTGGGCGGACGAACTCGAGTTCGACGTCACAGACGCCCGCGAAGAGGAAGTCGACTACCTCTGGTACGTCGGCGACTTCCCGAGCTACGACGAGCGCAACAAGCAGGTCGCCCGCTCGCTCGCGACCATCCTCACGGAAGCGGACGTCAGCTTCGGCATCCTCTTCGACGACGAAAAGTTCGACGGCAACGACATCCGCCGCGTCGGCGAAGAGTTGCTCTACGTCGAACTGGCCGGCCACCACGTCGAGACCTGGGAGGACTGTGAGTTCGACAAAATCGTCTGTACGGACCCCCACTCCTACAACACGTTCAAAAACGAGTATCCCGAGGTCAACTTCGACGAGTTCTCGGACGATCCGATGATGCCCTTCGACTACGAGGAGCAGTGGAACGAGGACGGCGAGATCGAGGTCTATCACTGGACGCAGGCAGTCGAAGAGCTCGTCGCCGAGGGCACGCTCGATCTGAGCGGCACGGAACTCGACTACACGGTCACCTACCACGACCCGTGTCACCTCGGCCGATACAACGACGAGTACGAGGCCCCGCGCGAACTGATCAAAGCAACCGGCTGTACGCTCGACGAGATGCCCCGCAACCGCAGCAACTCGTTCTGCTGTGGCGGCGGCGGTGGGGGGCTCTGGATGGACTTCGAGGAAGAACCCAAACCCAGCGAAGAACGCATTCGGGAGGCGCTCGAGGACACCGACGCCGGCAGCGGCGTCGAGAAGTTCGTCGTCGCCTGTCCGATGTGCATGACGATGTACGAGGACGGCCGCAAAACTGGCGGGTACGAGGACGAGATCGAAGTCGTTGACGTCGCCGAACTCATCGTCGAGGCGATCGGGAAGGCGGACGAAGCGCAGGTCGAAGTCGCTGCGGACTGATCGACTCGCAGTCAGTTCGATCTCGGTGATGCGTGCGTTTCGATCGCGTTCTCCTGCGGACTGACGTGCTTGGTACGGAGCCGTGTACTCATTCTCCGGTTACGACTCCAAATCGTCACGAAACAACTCGTCACCTCGTCTTTCGACTCGGAGGCATCTCGAATTATCTGCTCGAGTACCACCGATTTGGGGACGGGCCGTCCGGTCTCGCGACGGATCTCCGCCTGAAGCTCCTCGAGCCGGTCGTTCGTCGGTTCCGTGATCTCGACCGACGGAGTCATGCGTCCGTATTTTGACTTCTCTCGGAAAAATAGTTCTGCTGGGTTCCTTTCTGAACCGTCAGTCGCTGGCAGCAGATACCGGACGGAACGGACCACCGCTTCAGTCGGAGCGACTGACCGAAGCCGACGCGTCAGCAGTGGTATCGATCCGCTTCACTTCGCGAACGAACTCGAGGAAGTTGTCGAATACCAGTTTCGCCTCGCAGGCCCGCTGATAGTTCTCGTCCGTGATTTCGCCGAGGATCGACTCGAGGCGTTCGTCGGAAAGCTCCTTCCGGTGGACGAGTTCGCGGGCGGTCTTCGTATCGTACTCGGGGTGGAACTGGACGCCGAAGACCCGGTCCGCGCGGAAGCCGTGATTGGAGTAGTCGTTCTCGGCGAGGGGGGCGGCACCGGGCGGGAGCTCGGCGACCTCGTCGGAGTGGCTGGTGAAGGCGGTGAACGTCTCGCCGATCCCGTCGAACAATCGCGACTCCGCATCCGCGACCTGCTCGATTTCGCTGTAGCCGACCTCGTAGACGCCCATGTCCGCAACGGTGCCGCCGAGGACGTCGGCCAGCAGCTGGTGACCCCAACAGACCCCGAGGAAGGGAAGTCCGCGATCGATCGCCTCGCCGACCCACTCTTTGACGGGCTGCATCCACTCGTCGTCCCAGTAGACCGACGCTCGAGAGCCGGTCACGACGGCTCCGTCGTAGTCGAAATCGTCCGGCACCGCGCCGTCGGTGGCGTCGAACTCCGCCAGGGAGGCGTCGAGTTCGCGCCGGAAGTTCCGCGTCGTGTTCTCGTCCCGATGGGCTGCATTCAGGACGGCGATTCGCAGTTGACTCATCGCCTCCTAGTGGCAACTCGATAAAAATAGGTGTTCCGCCCAGCGCCGACATTGCCGTGACCGCCGACAGTGATCGAGAGCGCGCACTCGAGCGGAGCGGCCAACGGACGGCCACAGCGGACGCGCTGACGGTTATCGAGAACTGTAGTTCCCGTCGGCATCTCGGCGAAACCGGTCGCCGGTATCGAACCAGCCGTCGACGAACCGACCGCGGTCGCCGCTCTCCTCGACCTCTCGGCTCTCGATTTCGGCGGGTTCGTCCCAGTTCTCGTCGCCGGTTCCGGCAGCGTCGACGTAGCCGTCGGCGACCATCGGTCCCGCGAGCTGAAGGGTTCCGTCGGCCGCGCCCTCGAGGGGCTCGCCCCCGTCGTCGACTAGCCGGG
>NZ_JAQIVI010000689.1 GCF_028618695.1 Natrinema soli
GTCTGCCAAGTCGACGTGGACGCCCGCCGCCTCGAGGACGTGGATCGCCGCCTTGCCAACCTCGGGGTGGCTGTAGTTCGTGTACGTGTCCGCGAAGAGGACGGCTTTCCGCTCGGCGTCGGCCGTGGGCACCCGCGACCCGCCTCGCTTCTCGAACCAGTCCTGGAGCGTCTCGCGGCTGAATTCCGGCAGCGACCGCTCGCTTGCGATCCCGATCGTCTTCTCGGCGATCCTTTCAGAGCCGGGAAGCGACTGCGCGAGGTTCGATACCGGAGCCAGCGCACTTCCGACGGCCGCGAGCGTATCGAAGTTGGCGAAGAGCCTGTCACGGAGGCTCGCACCGTGTTCCTGGTGGCGTTCGTGCATGACTTCGGTCTTGAGCTTCGCCATGTCGACGCCGCTCGGGCAGTCGCGCTTGCAGCCCTTACAGCCGATACAGAGGTCGAGGACCTCCTCGGCGAACTCGTCGTCGGTCGGGTCGTCGGGCAGGTCGCCGCTCATCGCCTGTCGGAGGAGGTTCGCCCGACCGCGCGTGGCCGTGATCTCCTCGTCGGCGGCCCGATAGGTGGGACACATTACGCCGCCGGTCGTCTCTTGACCTCCGCGGCAGCCGCCACAGCCGTGACAGAGTTCGACCATCCCCTGCATGCCGTTCTCGTTGTCCCAGTTCAGAGACGGCTCGAGGCCGGCGTCGTACTCGTAGTCGCCGTCGTACCGGAGGTGCTCGGTCATGTCGTGGTCGCCACAGACGCTGCCGGGGTTGAGCAGCCAGTCGGGATCGAACGCGGTCTTCAGGTCGCGAAACGCCTGCCAGAGTTCCTCGCCGTAGAGCTTGCGGTTCCACTGGGTCCGCGCGCGGCCGTCGCCGTGCTCGCCGGAGACGCTGCCGCCGAACTCGACGACCATGTCGGTGACCGCGTCGGCGATCGCGACCATGTCCTCGCGGTCGCGATCGGTTTTCGTGTCGACCAGCGGACGGACGTGGAGGACGCCCGGTCCGGCGTGAGCGTAGAACGCCGCGTCGTCGTCGCGGTCCTTCTCGGTGAGCAGCGACTGGAACCGTTCGACGAACTCGGGGAGGTGTTCCGGCGGGATCGCACAGTCCTCGATGAAGCTGATGTGCTTCTCGTCGGAGGTCCGGGAGAGGAGGATCGGCAGACCGGCCTTCCGGAGCGTCCAGAACATGTTCCGCTCGGCCTCGTC
>NZ_JAQIVI010000069.1 GCF_028618695.1 Natrinema soli
GTCAGGGCGCGGCCGCTGACGACCGCCGTCGTCACTGACGGCGTTTTCGCGAGCGTCGCCACCGCGTTCCGACTCCGCTCGGTCGGGACCGCGGCGTCCGGATCCTCGACGATCGGCGCGAGCGTCCCGTCGAAATCCAGACAGACGAGTAGCCCGTCGGCCCGCTCGAGCGTCTCGCGAATCCGGGGCAGTTGCTCGTCTATCGGCCGCGGGGGTGACTCGGTCTTCGTCATCGACTATATTGGCGGCGTGGGTTCGCGGGAGTCCGAATCGCGTTCGGACCGTGGTTCGGTCGTCCGGGAATCGTCGTGGACGCGTCGAATCCAGTCGAACTGCGTGTCCATCCACGACTCGATGTCTCCGTCGAAGACGCGCTGACGAAGCGTGTTCATTCGCCGTTGGCGTTCGTAGGGGGACAGCGAGAGCGCGTGCTCGACCTGGGACGCGAAGCCGTCAGTATCGGTCGGATCGATCGTCAGCGCGTGCGAACCGAGCCGCTCGTGGGCTCCGGTCCGGTCGCTCAGCAGTAACGCGGAGTCGCCGTCGACGCTCGCGGCGACGTACTCCTGTGCGACCAGATTCATCCCGTCGACCAGCGGACTCACGACCATCACGTCCGCGTGTCGATAGAGCGCACAGATATCCTCGCGGGGCAGCACGTCCTCCGTGTAGACGATCGGCCGCCAGTCGGCGGTTTCGAAGCGTCGATTGATCCGCTGGACCTCGCTGCGGACGAGTTCGCCGTACCGTTCGTAGGTCTCGATATCGGTACGGGAGGGCGTCGCTTTCTGAATGAACGTGAACTCGCCGCGCCAGTCCGGGTTCCGCTCGAAGAACCGCTCGAGCGCCGCCAGCCGTTCCGGAATCCCCTTGCTGTAGTCGAGGCGGTCGAGCCCCAGTCCGATCGTGGTCCCCTCCGGGATCCCGTACTCCTCGAACAGGTCGGAGAGGCGGTCCAGATCGGCCGATCGTGCGTCCCGGTCGTACGATTCGGCGTCGACGCCCATCGGCGTCGCGACGACGCGGGTCGTCCGACCGTCGTACCGGATCGTTCGACGAGCGAAGTCGACGGACGCACTCGGCAGGAACCGATCGACGCACTGCAGGAACTGATCGGCGTAGCGCTCGACGTGGAATCCCAGCAGATCGTTCCCGAGCAGCCCCTCGAGGACGTGGCCGCCCGCCGGACAGTGCCGGAAGGTTTCCGGCGTCGGCCACGGGATGTGCCAGAAGTGGGAGACTGTCGCGCCCTTGGGGACCGATTTCCGGATCATCCGCGGCGCAAGCGCGAGGTGGTAGTCCTGCAGCCAGATCACCGAGTCGTCGGCCGCGTGCTCGCCGACCGCGTCGGCGAACTGTTCGTTGACCGTCCGATACCACTCGAAATCGTTTGCTCGATCCTCGATCAGGTCGGGAAAGCCGTGGCAGAGCGGCCAGAGCACGCGATTACTGAACCCGTAGTAGTAGGACTCGACCGCCTCGTCGGATAGCTCGAGCCGTCGGAGCGTGTACGCCTCCTCGTCCGGCGGGACGGCAACGCAGTTCCGCTCGTCCGTGACTGCGAAGTCGGCGTCGCCGTCGCCCCAGGCGATCCAGGTTCCGTCGGTCCCCTGAACCACGGGATCGAGGCCGGCGGTCAGCCCACCGGTCGGTTCGTCGACCGTGATGGGCCACTGTGTTCCCGTCTGCTCCCCGCCGTTCGTTCCCGCTGGCGGGCTCCCGTCGGTGTCCGCGGGATCGGCCGCCCGTTCCGCGGTCGGCTCGTCTTCGTACTCGTGACGATACGGTTGCCGGTTCGAAACGACGATCAGCGAACCGGGACAGGTGGGGCCGTCGTCGCCGGACGTTGCGTCCGCTCGTCCGCGGCCGTCGGCCCGAAGCTGTCGACTATGCACAGCCATCGACGACAACCGCTCGGTAACTCGCATTCGCTGAAATAACAGAGCGCCCCGACTGGTTGCTTCGTGGCCTGCGACCGCAGGGAGGCTAATAGGTTCCCGCTACTACTCGCGTTCGGCCGACTATCCGCTCGAGGAGACAGTCGCCGATCGGCACTGACGCGCTACCGTCAGCGAGGCCGTTATGGTCCGACAATGGATCGTTCCGGACTGATTCGACTCTGCGACGAGCAGGCGGTGCGTAATAATGGGAACCACTGTATCGCACCAGACCAGTCAACCGTATCGCACCAAACCAGTCAACCGACGTGCGGTGGCGCGCGCTGGCGGCCGACCGAGCGTCGCGAGGCGCTCAGCGCCTCGGAAAGCGAGCGGTGACCGCAGGGAACCGTGAGCACAGTGAGGGCGGCCGGCGATACTGCGCGAGGGATGAGCGAGAGATCGGAAGCGCGGCGCAAAGCGCCGCGGAAAGGCGAACGGCCGAAGGCCGTGAGCCAGTGAACGAGTGAATCGGCTGGGGAGGGCGTGGCGATTCCCTGTTGCCACGATAGCAGGACGCTTTCTCTCGCTCATTCCCAGCAAGATCCACTGCACCATTCACACCGTCCAGCGATGGTCACTTCGATCGACGGACGCTGATACGGTGGTGGTCCGTCGGACCATCGGTTTCGCCGCGTCCGACTCCTCGAGCCACGATCAGGACTCCGATCTCCGGCGTGCATACCGCCCTCTCCCACTCCCGTTTCGGCAACCAAACGTTGATTTCTCGCTCGAGCCAATCCTCTCCCATGAAATCATCGTTCGAAAAACGAATCGCAGCCTGTCAGGAACGCCTCGCGGCGGCGGGAGCCGACCTGACGGTCTGTTTCCCGAGCCCGAACCTGACCTACCTGACCGGATTCGCGGAATCGCCGTCCGAACGACACCTATTGCTGTTCGTTCCCGCGCGCGGCGATCCCGCGCTCGTCGCCCCGGCGATGTACGAGGCCGAATGCTCCGATCTGCCGATCGAGAACCTGCAACTGCAACTCTGGACCGATTCCGACGACCCACTCGAGTCCGTCGAGACCGTTTTGGAAGCCTGTTCGCTGGGCGGCCCCGACCCGGCGACCGTACTCGTCGACGACCGGCTGTGGGCGACGTTCGCGCAGGAGCTTCGAGAACTGCTCCCCGACGCCGAGTTCGGGCTCGCGAGTACCGTCCTCGAACCGTTGCGGATCCGCAAGGACGACGTCGAACTCGCGGCGCTCCGCCGGGCCGGCGAACTCGCGGATCGCGTTTCGCTCGAGATTCGCGAGCGAGGGGACGAGCTGCTCGGGACGACCGAAGCCGAACTGGCCGGCGAGATCGACCGACTGCTCGCCGCGGAAGGCGGGGAGGAACCGGCCTTCGAGACGATCGTCGCGAGCGGCCCGAACGGGGCTCGCCCGCACCACCACGGCGGCTCGCGCGAGATCGAATCGGGAGATCCCGTCGTCCTCGATTTCGGTGCCTTCGTCGCGGCCGATCTCGAGTCGGGAACCGGCCGGTATCCGGGCGATCAGACCCGAACGATCGTGGTCGGCGAGCCGCCAGCGGAGTACGAGCGCGTCCACGACACCGTCAGGGAGGCACAGCGAGCCGCGATCGACGCCGTCGAGCCGGGCGTCACCGC
>NZ_JAQIVI010000690.1 GCF_028618695.1 Natrinema soli
CGTCGGGGTCCCCATCACCGGTGCTCGTGGAGCCGGCCGGCGTGCCGTCGGTTTCGGCTGGGGTCCCGCCGTCGGTTCCCGCCGTGGCCGTTCCGTTCAATGCGTCGTCGGACTCGGCGTCGACGGTCGCCTGGAACTCGGCTTCGGATTCGGGACCGAAGTAGTAGGGGTCGGCGGGAAGCGAGCCCCGGAGCCGGACGTTCGCGTAGCCGGCCAGCGCCAGCGCGGGAACGAACAGCGGCTCGATCCCGAACACCGTCGGTCCGGCGGTCAGGATAACGAGAAAGACCGACAGCGGTGAGTAGAGGAAAAAGGCGACGACCCGGAAGGCGTCACCGACGTAGCCATCGACGACGTACGCGTAGAGTCCGTACGCGCCGACCAGCAGGCCGACGTCGGCGTAGAGCCCGACGAGCAGTCCGACGTCGCCCGCGACGAGCCCGTGGATGTGGACCGCGATCGCACCCGTGAGTACCGTCGTTCTGTTGACGTACGTCTCGTCGAGCGCCATCCCGAACACGAGCACCGAGAGCTCGATCAGCGGGGCCGCAAGCCACCACGGGAGGGAACTGAAGAGAACGCCATAATACACGTCGATTACACCCACTCGTCCGAGTGGAGTCGGCCCCGTGCCTTTAACGTTCGTTCCGTTCCGAGACTCGATACGACCTCCGACGATCGACGGGCGCGACGACGATTGATGGGCACGACGACAACCAACAGGTACGACGACAACTGACGGGCACGAGTGTGTCTGCGTGGCCGGCGCTCGAGCCGTCGCTCGTCACGAGACGCCGTCTTTCGATGGACGCTCGTCGCGGTCAGACGCCGTTCGACGGACGGTCGAAACAGTAATTAATCAGCAGCGAACAGTATGTGGATATGGCAAAAGATACCGTCAGATACCCCGACGACGTGGTCACGGAAATCGACACGCTCGTCGACGACGGTATGTTCGAGAGCAAGTCGGAGTTCTATCGGTTCTCCGCGGAGTACGTCCTCAGCCTGATCGATTCGGACCACGAGGTCAAGACGTTCAACTTCGACGAGATCAAGTCCGAACTCGACATCAGCGACCGCGACCACGCCAAAGCGCTAGGCGCCGACGGTGGGACCTTCTTCCTCGACGCCGTGATAAACGTCCGAAAGTACGGCCTTCGGGGCAACTACGAAGCCGCGGAACGCTTTATCGACACCCACTACGAAGAGACCGATCAGGAGTGTATCATCCTCGAGGAACTGCTCGGAACCTACCGCAGCGACTCGCCATAACCGACCAAGCGCCACTCCGCGACCGGTGTCGCCACCGCTCTCCGTCACCATCGTTCTCCGTCACCATCGTTCTCCATCACTCCTGAAACGGTTCGCCGAGCGCCGCCAGATCGACGTGTTCGCGGACGAGTCGCGCCGCTCGGTCGTACGGCGTCGATCCCGTTCGGTCGGCCGTCATCGATGACACTGCAGTGTCCTCGCGCGACGGGCGATCGACGCCGGCCGTCCGCGCGACGGTCTCGAGAAACGCCGTTCGGACCGACGCGTTGTCGAACAGGCCGTGCAGGTATGTTCCCAGCACCCGACCCCTGGCCGCACTCGAGTCCCCGAGCGGCCGGCTCACGTCCCCGAGCGCGCGG
>NZ_JAQIVI010000691.1 GCF_028618695.1 Natrinema soli
GCGTTCGTTCGCGACACGCGCGAGCGCGTCGCAAGCGAGCGCGAGCGGATGCGAGAGGCGCTCGAGCGGCGCTTCGAGGTCCACGAATCGGATGCCCCGTACCTCCTCTGTGACGTGGGGGATCGCGACGTATCGACCGTGATCGACGACGCGCGAGCGGCCGGCGTGGCGATCCGCGATGCGACGACCTTCCGCGCGCTCGACTCCCACGTCCGGGTCGCGGTCAAGGACCGCACGGCGAACGACCAGCTGCTCGCGGCGCTCGGCGTTCGCGATCACGAAGACGACACCCGCGAAACCGATCGATGACTGCAACGGACGCGGACTACGACGCGATCCGACGAGACGGCGTCCTTCGAGTCGGTAGATCAGAGACCGAGTGGCTCTCGACCGGCTGGAACGGGGGCCGCCGCACGGCGGACTGCGCGTACAACGTCTCGGTCCCCGAGGGCTGGGAGCGAACCGATATCGAGGCGTACGTCGACGAGCGCCTCGAGCGCGCGGGATTCGAACCGACCGCCGTAGACGCGGCCGGGCCGGCCCTGTTGACCGGCGTCGACATCGCAGACGCTCGCGGC
>NZ_JAQIVI010000692.1 GCF_028618695.1 Natrinema soli
CTCGACCGAGGTCGGTCAGCGCGTCGCCGAGAAGGCGGCCGGCAACTGCGCGCTGCCCGCGCTCGAGCTCGGCGGGAACAACGTCCACGTCGTCACCAACGAGGCCGACCTCGATCGCGCCGTCGACGGTGGCGTCTTCGGTTCCTTCCTCCACCAGGGGCAGGCCTGCATCTCGATCAACCGCCACCTCGTCCACGAGTCGCTGTACGACGACTACGTGGACGCGCTCGTCGACCGGACCGCCTCGTTGGCGACCGGCGATCCATCGGACGACGAGACGATCATCGGTCCGATCATCGACGAGAGCCAGCGCGACCAGATCGTGGACTACATCGAGGAGTCGGTCGACGAGGGCGCGACCCTCGAGACCGGCGGCGATCACGACGGCCTCGTCGTCGAACCCACCGTCCTCTCGGACGCCGACAACGACATGGCAGCGGCCGAAAACGAGCACTTCGGTCCCGTCGCACCCGTGATCCCCTACTCGAGCGACGCGGAGGCGATCGAACTCGCGAACGACACGATCCACGGCCTGTCGGGCTCGGTCCACAGCGAGGATCTCGAGCAAGCCCGGAAAATCGCGGACGGGATCGACACGGGCATGATCCATATTAACGACCAGCCGATCAACGACGAGCCCCACGTCCCCTTCGGCGGGATGAAGCAATCCGGCATGGGCCGGTACAACGGCGAGCAGATCCTCGAGGAAGTGACGACGACGAAGCTGGTCTCGGTTCAGCACGAACCCCGCGAGTACCCGTTCTAACCCTCGAGAGGGGAGCTCATTCGAAGAGCGCCAGCAGCCGCCCCCAGCTCCAGATCACGAGCCAGACCGCGAGGAGGGCGACGAGCAGATACAGCGGTAACGCGTCCACGGCGATTCCGTTGGCGATGACGGCCTCGAGCAGTCCGCGCCGAGCCAGAAGTGCACCCACAGCCGCGATCAGCAGCGAGCTGGCAGCGATGACGACCGCCGTTCGATTGGTCGCGATTCGCGATCCCTCGCCGTTCCGATCCGCGGTCCGTTGGTTGTTCATCGCTCGTTCCGACGTACTGTCCCGCTCGAGGAAACGGTTGTACCTGCGCGTTCCGGTTGACCGGTGAGTTGGCGGGAGCAGACTGAACATCTAGTGTACCGGTGTGCCCTCTTACAAGGATTTCATCGACCAGACATACGGTTTACGTGTACTCCTCGCACGCTGTCTGAGTGACGGATCGAGTATTGCGGCTGCGAATTCCGCTTCGAGCATTGCAACTGCCGCTTTCGAGGTATTCCCGATGTACGAGGGTTGGGATATCAACTGCCTCGCGCCACAATTGCGGGGCTTGTCAGTGAACTCGGCCTCTGCCGATGATTAGTCGGACGGGACGAATCCCCGAGTCGACGTCACAGTTCCTGACTTCAGGGCGAGTTGACTGTCGCCCGTCCGCCGAGACGACTGTAGGCCTCGACGGACAAACCGCCACCCAACGTTCTTCGCACCAACGTAGTCAGCGTTCGCTGTTGAACCACACGACTCACACTCGAATTTGGACTGAGTAACTCGATTACCTTCACTCGTATGTCCACACTCTGGGCACCGTCGACTCGTGCCCTCCGGCGATACGAACTCCACAGAGATCCTCTCCTTTTCTGCTTTGTATTCCACGAGATCGACGAGTTGGCGATGCGCCCACTGGTGCAGGTCCTTCACTGGCGGCATACGCTCACGGATGTGCCTTAGGTTCTCGAATGCAATGTATTCGCAGTCGTGAGTGAGTGCTTCCTTGATGATGCGGTTAGCGACCCGGTGGAGGGAGTCACGGACGTAACGTGATTCACGCCCGCTCATCTGTTGGACCGTGCGGTGGGCGGACTGCGTCCCAGTCTGCTGGAGGGAACCACGAATCTTCTCGAATTGTCGGTGTCGATGCCGCAGTTCTCGTCCGGACGCGAAATAGGCTGTCGAAGTGGTGGCGATGTTGACGATACCGAGGTCAACGCCGAGAACTGTCCTGTTCTCGGTGTCATCCTGTTGTTTGATTTTCTTCTCCGGCTTCGGTTTTCGGAAGCCAAGATGGAGGTAGTAGTTATCATCACGCCGCGACAGCGTGGATTCGGTGAGCTCCCAGTCCTCATCATTGAGATACTCATGTTGGTAACCGTCTTCGTCCTCTGGCAGAGCGAGATCACACCGAATGCGGTCATCGACTGTCGTGAGTGATACAGTGCCATTATCGAACAATGTCATCGTCCGAGTATCGTACTTTACCGTGTCTGCGGTGAACTCGGGACGAGAGGTTTTATAATCCTCATCAAGGTCATCGATTTCTTCGACACCGGAGAGGGCGGCTGCAGCTTGGTGGGTTGCGAGAATCGCGTGTTGGCTCCTGAGGCGTGTCTTCTCACGAACCTCGCCGTAGGCGAGGTCTTGGAGGGATATTTTTCGTGTTTCACCTATTCCCCATCCAATTTGACTACTGATGTTGCAGGCTGTTTGCCACTCCTGAATGGTAGCGTCAAGCAGCTGTTGCTGCTCTGAGGTGAGTTCCGGACGGGTGATCGCGGTCCGTCTCAGGTAGTCGTCAGCCACATATCCCAATATGTCATTGAGATACTTAGTATTTCTATGTAATTCCTTTTGACAATGTGATATCGTCAGTAGCAAGTCACGGAGAGACGTCTCTCAGTTTAAGTTGGTATGCGAGGGTTGGGATTCGAACCCAAGGACCCCTACGGGAGCGGGTCTTAAGCCCACCGCCGTTGGCCTGCTTGGCTACCCTCGCGCAGAAGTGCACTCGAGCGTTGTCCCGGGTCGGGGATGTGCGTTTCGGTGTGTGCCCGTGGGCCTCCCGCCTCGAGCCCTTACCAGTCGACGCTCAGTGTGCCGTCGCCGTGGGGGTCGGGTGCGATCTCCTCGTCGGTCCGGCGGTCGACGACGTGGATGCAGCCGTCGTCTTTCTTCGCCGGGCAGACCTCCGCGGCGCGGACGTTGTGCTCGAGGTCGTCTTCGCCGAAGAAGTACTCGTTGGGCTGGGCCATGCCCGAGGCGATGGACATCTCCCAGTTGGCGCTGACCTCGGCGCACTTGCCCGCGCCGAAGCACTTGTTGGCCTCGAAGATGATCTTGTAGGGCTTCTCGTCGACCGGCGGCGCGTCGCTCGAGCCGACGTCGCTGGCGCGCTGGATGCCGTCGTCGCTCATTGTCTCATAGTTCGACCGCGTCGTCTTTCCCGTTACGGTTGGCACAAGCGACGGGCGCCCGCTGGTCTCCGCGCTACGCCGAGACCGCTTCCTCGCCCTTTGGCTCTGGCAGGTCGTACGTGACGCCGGTCAATTCGCTCGAGATCCGCCACAACCGACGGGCCGTCTCCTCGTCGTAGGACCGATCCGAGGAGGCCTGTCGTTCGGGCGTGCCGCGCATGTTCTGGAAGCCGCCGGGGCCGTAGTACGCGCCGCCCTCGGCGTCGAGCGCGGTCGCGGCGTACAGCGTCGGGAGCGCGCCCATCTCGGCCGACTGCGCGACGACCGTGTTCATCAGTTTCATCGCCGCCATTCGGAGCCGACTCCCGCTCTGCTCGGGCCCGCGGTACTGCAACTGCGTGTTCGCGTAGCCGGGATGCACCGCCATGCTTTTCGCGTTCGTATCCGCGGTGAGGAACCGTCGCTCGAGTTCGTACGCGAACGGGACGTTCGCCAGCTTCGACTGGGCGTAGGCGTTCCACTTGTCGTAGGACTCCTCGCTCTGGAGGTCGTCGAAGTCGATTTCGCCGCTCTCGTGAACCCCGCTCGAGACGGTGACGACCCGCGCTGGCTCCTCGCCGTCGGTCGCCAGACTCTCGAGCACCAATCCGGTGAGCGCGAAGTGACCGAGGTGGTTGACGCCGAACTGGGTCTCGAACCCGTCCGCGGTCTCAGAGCGCGGGATCGCCATGACCCCCGCGTTGTTGATCAGCACGTCGATTTCCTCGTCCTCGAGCCCCGCCGCGAAGGAGCGAACGGACTCGAGGTCACCCAGGTCGCACTCCTCGACGCGCAGGTCGGCGTCGGGAATCTCGCCGCGAACGTCGTCGGCGGCGTCCTCGCCGCGCTCGGTGCTCCGGCAGGCCATGGTCACCGTCGCGCCGTTGCGCGCGAGTTCGCGGGTGGCCTCGAGGCCGATGCCGCTGTTCGCGCCCGTGATGACGATCGTTCGTCCGTCCTGATCGGGAATCTCGTCGGCTGTCCAGTCCATACGCGCTCTATGCCGTCTGTCCCTAAATGGGTGCGCCGTGGTGCGTCCGGCAGGCGCTCGAGCGGGACGGGCGAGACGGCGGTCCTGCGAGGCGGGCAGCGTGAACGAGAACGTCGCGCCCTCACCGGGCTCGGAGTCGACCTAGATCTCGCCCTCCTCGCGTGTACCGTCGCCGTTATCCCTCCGCTCGCAGTCGCATCGACGGGCGACTCACTCGCGTCGGGTTCCGTTCCTTCCGTATCGTCCGAAGTATCGCCCGCGCAGCCGGCGAGCGGCAGAGAGAGAGACTCGAGGCGGTTCCAGCCAGTAGCGTTCGTCGATGCAAGTGAGACCGTTCGTGGATTCGGTACCGAAGTACCGATATCGGATCTGCTGCCGGTGACGTGTCCCGCATCGGCTCGAGTCGAGCGCACGAACAGCCGGAAAACCGTTCGCGATCGGTCGATCGACGCGTTACTCGTAGTCGACGGAGACGGACTCGAGGACGACGTCTTCGCGCGGCTGGTCGTTGGCGTTCGTGTCAACGTCACCGATTTCATGAACGACGTCCATGCCGTCGGTGACCTTGCCGAACACGGAGTGGCGGTCATCGAGGTGGGGCTGGGGGCCGAGCGTGATGAAGAACTGCGAGCCGTTGGTGTCGGGGCCGGAGTTGGCCATGCTCAGGACGCCCTCGTCGTCGTGGCGCAGCTCGTCGTGGAACTCGTCGTCGAACTCGTAGCCGGGACCGCCGCGACCGGTTTCGGTCGGATCGCCGCCCTGAATCATGAAGTCCTCGATGACGCGGTGGAAGGCCACGTCGTCGTACAGCGGCTCGCCATCGACTTCCTCGCCCGTCTCGGGGTCGGTCCAGGTCTTGCCGCCGGTCGCGAGACCGACGAAGTTGTCGACGGTCCGCGGCGCGCGCTCGTCGTACAGTTCGACCTCGATATCGCCCTCGTTCGTGTGCAGGGTCGCAGTAACGTCTCCCATATCCTCCGGGACGGCGGGACGAGTGAAAACGGTAGTGGTCTCGAGTCGGCGACCACTGAGCCCGCATCCACCGATCCATCGGACGACGGGACGGTCACGTCTGCTGGCGGCCGGCCGCAGGTACATACCGCGGGACGTGGAATGTCCGGGCATGAGCGAGGGCGCGCACACGGCTGAACAGGTGACGCTCGCACGGTTGCCGTCGGGAGTCGAACTGACGACGACGGTCCACACCTATCGCGGCGACGAGTCGGGTCCGACGCTGTACGTGCAGGCGGCCCAACACGGCCGCGAAATCAACGGGACCGAGGTGCTGCGGCGGTTCCACGACCGACTCCCTCTCGAGTCGCTGTCGGGGACCGTGATCGCCGTCCCCGTCGCGAACCCGCTGACGTTCGATCGCGTCTCCTACACGACGCCGGAACAGCTCGATAGCATCAACCCGAACATGAACCGGATCTGGCCGGGTGACAGCGACGGGAGCCTCCACCAGCGCATGGCTGCCCGGCTCTGGGAGTTCGTCACCGCGGCCGATGCCCTCGTCGATCTCCACACGGGGAGCCCCGATATGCTCCCCCACGTCGTCTACCGCGAGGACGACGAGCGCTCTCGCAGTCTCGCCGACGCCTTCGGAACTGACCTCCTGCTGTCCGAACAGGCCGACGAGGACGCTCCCGACGAGTGGCACCACCGCGGCTTTGCGGGAAAGCTCCGGGTGGCCGCCGCCGAGAAGGGGATCCCGTCGATCACGCCCGAACTCGCACACAACAAGCAGATCCTCGAGGACGTCGTCGACGAGGGCGTCGACGGCCTGCTCGACGTCTGCCGGTATCTCGGCCTTCTTCCCGGTGACGTCCCCGATCGCGACCCGATCGTCGCCCGGAACCACCTCGGGCAGGTCACCGCCGACGACTCCGGGCTCTTCCGGCCGGCTCCGTCGCTCGAGGTCGGCAAGTCGATCTCCGAGGGAACGGCCATCGGAACGGTCTATCATCCGGCGACGTACGAGCCGCTCCACCACGCCCGCGCGGACCGCGACGGGGTGCTCTATGCGCTCACCCGCGAGGCGACCGTGACCGCGGGGGACCAGCTCGCGAGCGTGGCGCTGGTCCGCGAGGAGTGACCGACCGCGGGTCTTGGGGCGAGCAAACGGGCCGTTTCAGGCCGAGAAGCCGCCGTCGACGACGAGTCCGTGGCCGTTGACGAACGAGGATTCCTCGCTGGCCAGGAAGAGGATCGCGTCCGCGATCTCTTCCGGTTCGGCGAGGCGTTTGAGCGGATACTGCTGAATCATTCGCTCGCGAGCTTTCTCGGGATCTTCCTGATCCTCGAGATACTGATCGAGCAGGGAGGTCTCGGTGAAGCCGGGACAGACCGTGTTCGCGCGGACGCCGTACGGACCGGCCTCCGAGGCGACCGCCCGCGTCATGTTCAGGACTGCGCCCTTGCTCATCGAGTAGGCGGACTGCTTCGGGAGCCCGAGGATGCTCGCCAGTGAGCCGACGTTGACGATGGCACCGTGGCCCTGTTCCTTGAGGTGGGGGAGCGCCGCGTGACAGCCGTTCCAGACGCCCTTGACGTTGATGTCGATGACGAAGTCCCGGATGTCGTCCTCGAGGTTTTCGAGACTGCCGGCCGGATGGCCGGTCCCGGCGTTGTTGACCATCACGTCCAGCCCGTCGTCCGCGGCGACCGCGTCGACGACCGCGTGGAACTGATCGCTGTCGGTCACGTCGAGTTCGTGGAACTCGGCGTCGCCGCCGCCGTCCTCGATGGTCTCGGCGACCGCTCGTCCGCCCTCGGTGTCGACGTCGGTGACGATGACGCGCGCCCCTTCTTCGGCGCAGCGCTCGGCCGTCGACCGACCGATTCCCGACGCCGCACCCGTGATAACTACGGTTTTGTCTTCGAGTCGCATACGTCTCGTATCGAACGGCTGCTACATAAAATCGTTCATAAGTGATGTATTCGAGAACGATTCTGTTCGCGCATCGTCCGATACCGCTGAACAATGGAAATGCGTCCATGGTCGTTCGGTCGGTTCCCTGTCTCCGCGGTTTCCCCGCGACGGCCCGCCTCGTGACCGATGGACGCGCCACCCGGAATCACTCCGTCTAATTTTAATAACTATTCTGCGATTAGCCGACACCTATCTGATTTCGGATTATATTGATTGGTCACCGGCACCCTGCCGACTCGAGTGGCGAGAGACGACGAATACCTCCGTAAACAGCTCTGTAGGTGCTGAAATATCCGGGCCACGAGTACGAGAGTGCATTCTCCTCGGATCGATCTCTTTACCGGTAGAGCCGTCGTCAGTGTATGAGTCGAGCCGTATTGGCCGTTCTCGGTTCGTAATCGGCAGTTCGCTCGAGCCGACGGATACGTGCGCGTCTACTGCATTCATACCGCTTTCATAAACCATATCTATTCCTGATAGATGGGAATTGACGAATCCGCTCGGTGTTTGCCCGGACCGACACGTTGATCCGGCCGATGTCCGTCGCCGACGGTGTCTGGCCGAACTCAGTAGTCGCGCCCGTACGGTCTGGCGGCCGACGCTCTCGCTCTCGTGGCCGCTCGCCGTCCAGCAGACGTTCAACACATTGATGCGGACGGTCGACATCATCGTCACCGATCTGTTTTCGCCCGCCGCCGTCGCCGCGGTCGGGCTCGCCGATCTCTACGCCCAGCTCCAGTTGCGGCTCGGCCTCGGGCTCGGGACCGGCGCGATCACCCTCTCGAGTCAGCATACGAGACGGGGGCGGTCTCGACCCGCGACCGGTCGAGTGCCGAACCGTCACTCTGCTCGTCTCCTGTTTGGCGACTTCTAGGTGATATAGTATATGTGACATACTTCCAATTCTATATTTTTATAGACACCATTTGCTGTTCTCGTCCGGTCAGACTCGAGTGCTCGAGTCGTCGGCCGCGTCGCCGTCGCAGCGACCCGACCGACGAGGAACAGGGGATTACGCACATACGAATGTAATATCCAGGCGCGACGGTGGACGGGAAGGCGTCACGCGCTCCGATTGCGGGTGTGACGAGACCGATTCGATCGGTGGTCGTTCACTGTGGGTTCGGTGGTGTCGTCTCGAGCGACGCCGCGATATCGTGTTCACTCCCATTGAACAGCTACGAGAACATCATGTTCACTTCGATCGTGTTCGCCGTCGACAGTAACTGATCCTGGAAGTCGGTCTTCTCCCACTTGTTCTCGAGTTGGTGCTGTGGTCCGGCGACGCTGACGGCCCCGTAGACGGTCCCGTCGGTGTCCAGTATCGGCGCGCCGATCGCATTGATTCCGGGCAGATACTCCCCGCGAGTGTACGCAACGCCCTCGTCGCGAACCGTTTCGAGTTCCTCGGAGAGCGTCTCTCGGTCGGTGATCGTCTTCTCGGAGAACGCGGGGAGTCCCCACTCGTCGATGATCTCGTCGACGCGTTCCTCGGAGAAGTGTGCGAGCATGGCCTTCCCGCCGGCCGAATTGTGGAGGTAGGTGTGTGTCCCGATGTCGATGTCGCTCGTGAACGACCGAGGCCCCTCGCCGATATTAATGACCGTTCCGAGTCCGTTCTGGTGTGTCGAACAGAGAACTCGTTCCCCCGTTTCGTCCGCGAACTTGTCGATTGGCCCATCGGACGCCGCGTACAGCGGTTCGGCGTGTTTGACGTGTTCGCCGAAGGAAAGAAACCGCAGACTCAGCCGGTACTCGTCGCCTTCCTGGACCACGTACCCCTTCGAGCGCAGCGTCGTCAGATGGGCGTGGACCGTACTCTTCGCCAGCCCCGTTCGCTCGGTGAGATCCGTCACACCGGCCCCTTCGGCCTGCCACAGCGCCTCGAGCACGTCGAGCGTTTTGACCACTGCTTCGATCCGCGACCCCCCGTCAGTGACTGCCGTTGTCATACCCCACATTCGACGAAGCGAACTAAAACTGTTCCGCTCTACTGAACGCCCGCCCCTCTTGGAAAAACCACGTTAAATCCACATTCTCTGTTGTTACCGGTTCACTCGGCCGAACGTGGGAGAATCGATCGAGCCACTGCCATTGAAAGACTGTAACACGGTAACGCTTAAGTATCGAGTTATATGAGATATGGTATGGACTTTAGCGAACCGTCCGAAGCCGTGCAGATCACGAAGGCGCTCGACGACTTCATCGACCAGGAAGTCGCGCCGCTCGAGAACGAGTACGACGAGTTCCTCGGTGCGGATTACGAGAAACACATCGTCGACGACGACCATCGGCAGGTCCCCGAGTATCGCAACATCGTCGAGAAGATCCGCACGAAGTCCGTCGAGGCGGGCTTCTACGGGATGACGATGCCCGAGGAGGTCGGCGGCGGTGACGTCGACATCCTCACCCGAGCCATCGTCGGCGAACACATGTCCAACCGGCCGCCGGGCTTTCACAGCGCCATCTTCGGCGGTGCCGGCGGTCCGACGCCCATCCTGCTGGCCTGTGACGAACGACAGCGTGCGGAGTACCTCGAGCCGCTGATGGACGGCGAGATCACGACCTGCTTCGCGCTGACAGAGCCGGGCCACGGGAGCGACGCCCACTACATGGATACCCGCGCCGAGAAAGACGGCGACGAGTGGGTCATCAACGGACAGAAGGTGTTCATCACGAACGGACCGTACGCGGATTTCGTGATGGTGTTCGCTCGGACGAGCGGCGAGGACGGAGACCTCAGTGGGATCACGTGCTTCCTCGTCGACGACGACAATCCCGGCTTCGAGGTGGGAACGATCCACCGCGCGATGGGTATGACGCCCGGGACCCACGCCGAACTCTACTTCAACGACTGCCGCGTCGGCGAAGAACAGGTCCTCGGCGAGGTCGACAAGGGGTTTCAGTCCGCGATGGACTGGATCGGCGGCGGCCGAATCAACATCGCCGCCGGCTCCGTCGGTACGGCCCAGTTCCTGCTGGACATGTCCGTGGAGTACGCCCGCGAACGGGAGACCTTCGACAAACCCATCGGTCACCGACAGGGGATCTCGTTCCAGTTGGCCGAACTCGCGACGGACCTCGAGCAGGTCCGTCAGCTCTACCGCTACGCCGCCTGGAAGATGGACAACGGCGAGCGCGCCCGCAAGGAGGAGTCGATGGCGAAGCTCCGCGGCGCGAAACTCGCCAACGACGCGGCCGACGTCGCCATGCAAGTCCACGGCGGTGCCGGCTTCATGAAGGACCTGCCCATCGAGCGCAACTATCGCTCGGCCCGCGTCTTCCGCATCTTCGAGGGGACCGACGAGATCCAGAAGCGGACGATCGCCCGGGAGCTCATCTAACTCCCGATGGAAGACCCGACGGAGCGGGGGCCCGAGGCCGCGCCGACCCGCGTCACGCGGCTCGACTTCGACATCGAGTGGCCGCCGAAACACGCCGCGGCGTACCTGCTCGAGGAGCCCGCTCCCATTCTGATCGATACCGGCGATCCGGAGGCGCGCGCCGAGAAGACGATCCGTGAGTCGCTGGACGCAGCGGAATACGACCCCGCGGATATCGAGGCGGTCGTCGTCACGCACCCGCACAGCGACCACATCGGCCAGGTTCCGTTGCTGCGCGAGGCCGGTGCGACGGTGTACGCCCCCCGGCCGGTCCTCGGGCAACTCGAGCGCGAACCTGCCGATCTCGCG
>NZ_JAQIVI010000693.1 GCF_028618695.1 Natrinema soli
CGACGGCTACGTCGCCGGTGCCGCCATCGAGCGCGCCGTCCTCCCGCTGGTTCGCGAGAAGCACACCCGCGAGGACGCGGAGTACCACTACTTCGAGCGCCGCCCGCTCGACGGCCGCGTCTACGGCATGGACGCCGCGACCAGCGACGTTACCTCGATGCTTCAGGCTCGAGACCGTCACGGCGAGCAACTCCCGCTCGTCGTTCTGGTTGACGCCGGCTCGACCGTCGAATCCATCGACGGCTACGAACTGCTCTCGCTGTACGACGCCGATTCGATCGTCATCGACGACAGCCGAGCGGACGACGAGGTCGGCGAGGCCGTCGACGTCGCCGTCGCGCCGTCGCTCGCCGGTGCCGATGTCGCGGACGTGACCTCGACCGCGCTGGCGACCAACGTCGCCGCGCACGTCAACGATGACGTCCGCGACGACCTCGAGCACCTCCCCGCGGTCAGCTACTGGGAGGACACGCCCGAGGAGTACCTCGAACTGGCGACCGAAGCCGGCTACGACGAGACCGGCGTCTCGGAACGCCGCGAAGCCGTCGCGCTCGAGGCCTACTACCAGTCCTACAAGGACAAGCGCGAACTCGTCATCGACCTGCTGTTCGGCGACGACGAGGGGTCGGACCGGCCTCGAGACGGCGATCTGGCCGCCCACGTCTCCGAGCAGTTCCGCGATAAGCTTGAGACCGGACTCGAGACGGCCCGCGAGAACCTCACGGTTCGCGGCGTCAACGGTGTAACCGTCTCCGTGCTCGACACGGACGCGTTCACGCACCGGTACAACTTCCCGACGACGATCCTGCTGCTGGACGCGCTTCACCGCAGCGAGCGCGATCGAGTCGATCCGCCGTACGTCACGCTCGGCGTCGGCGACGACGAACTGCACGTCCGCGCGACCGATGCCGTGAACGTGCGCGATCTCGGCGATGCGATCGCCGAAGCAGTGCCGAACGGCGGCGTCAGCGTCGTCGGCGGCCGCGACGGTCACGTCGAGTTCCTGCCCGGCGCACGCGATGCGGTCCGCGAGGCCGCACTCGAGTCGCTCGGCGAGACGCTCGCGTAAGGCTCGTTCCTTCCCGTCGTCCACCGAATCGGATAGCTGCGCCACTGTGTCGGGAGCGAGTCGTCGATATTTCGGACCGATAACGTATTTCCCGTATCGGCGCGAAAAGTACGTATGGATGCGATCGAGGGGAGCGATCGCGAGCGCGCTGGGGATGGTCCGTGGAGCCGGCTTCGGGAGAACGCGACCGGAATCGCGTCGCTGCTCGTGACGGCGATTTGGCTCGGTGCCATGTTCACGAACCAGTCGTGGTGGCTCGCGGCGTTGCTCGTCGGCTACATCGCCGTCGTCCCGTTAGTCGCGATACTGTTCGGGGATGAGGACGATCAGCGAGAATGGGCCGACGATTACGTGGGGACGGACGAATCGGAGACGGTTTCGGACCCCGAGACGACCGCGACCGACTCCGAGACGAGCACACGTGACGCCCTCGAGACCCTTCGCGAACGGTACGCTTCCGGCGAGCTGACCGACGAGCAGTTCGAGCGCAAACTCGAGCGACTGGTCGGGACGGAGACGGTCGAAGACGCCGAGGAGTGGACTCGAGAGCGGTCCCGAAATCGGGAACGGGACGACCGGGGTCGGGATCCGGATGGAGATCGAGACCTCGAGTACGACCGCTGAGGAAGAACGTATCGGGTCGGTTGGAGGTCATTTCCGGTGGAACCGCAAGACGGGTCTCGGTTCCGCCGAGAAACAGTTACAACCGGCCCGCTCAGTCGTCGGTCGGTTCGGTCTCGTCCGATCGTTCGGTACGCTCGGATCGTTCGGTGCGGTCGGGTCGCTCGGATCGTTCGGGTCGCTCGACCGCGTTCGGATCGGGCCAGGTGACGCTCCCGAGGAACGGGATGCCGATCCGCTCGGCGGCGCGGGCGATCATGTGCGAGCCGGTCGGGACGGTCAGGAAGAGGAAACCGATCCCGATCAGTGCGGTCAGTCCCTCGCTTCCGGGACCGAACTCGACGAAGCCAGCGAGAAAGATCGCGGCGGTGCCGAGCGTCGTCGGCTTGCTCGTGGCGTGCATCCGGTTGTAGACGTTCGGCAGACGGAGCAAACCGATGGTGCCGACGGTCAGGAAGAACGAGCCGACGACGACCAGTACGATCACGACGATCTCGTGGATCATTCGATCACCTCGCCGTCGGTGACGAACTTGGCGACCGCGACGGTCGCGATGAAGCCGATGATCGCGAGCACGAGGCTCACGGTGATGAAGAGCCCCCGATCGGTCAGGAGGGCGAACAGGACGGCGATCGCGACGACGTTCGTCGCGATGGCGTCGAGCGCGACGACGCGATCCGGGTTCGTCGGTCCCCGAATGACGCGGTAGCCACAGAGCACACAGAGCCCGCTAATGAGGACTAACGCGGCCCGGATTGCCATTTCGAGGACGGCCGGGGTCGCCTCAGTCATCGTCGACACCTCCGCCTTGGGGGTCCGCGGTACTGTCTCTTTCCCCGCCGGAGACGATGATTTCGGGCGGCGGGTCCGACGGCAACGCGTCCTCGTCGAACAGCTCGAGGGCGTAGTTCTCCCAGGTTCGGATCGGCTCGGCGATCGCTTCGGGATCCCGGCCGTTGACGCCGTGGACGTACAGCGCGTTCGTCTCGTCGTCGTAGTCCAGCGTCACCGTCCCGGGCGTGATCGTGATGCTGTTGGCGATGACGGTGATCGCGAGATCGGACTCGACCCGGAGCGGTACCAGGATCACTTCGGGCTCGATCGGCATGCCGGGCGAGAGTACCCGATAGGCGACGTCGAGGTTCGCCCGCAGGAGCTCCCGGGTGAACGCGCCGAGATAGAACCCGGCGTAAGGGAGCGCTCGAGCCCCGCGACCGAGATCGACGTACTTGCCGTACAGCCGCCGGAAGACGTACGCGACCGGGAGGCCGACAACGAGTCCCGCGAGGAAGCCCCGGAGAAGCGAGATCGGGGTGAGTGGCTGTCCGACGACGAACACCCACAGGGCGGCGAAGACGACGCCGACGACCGGCCAGGTCCGAACCCGCATCAGTGCTCACCCCCGCTCGAGTCGATCAGTTCGCTCGCGTCCTGGGGATCGACAGCGTCGACGTAACCCTCGGTGTCGAGCGCGGCCTCCGCGGCGGCCTCCGCGAACTCGTAGACCGGTTCGAAGCCGACGCCGACTGCGACGATAGCCACTGCGAGGACGACGAGCACGGCCACCTGGATGGAGTCGACCGTCGCGGCTTCCACGACCGGCGTCCGCGCACCCCAGAAGCTTCGATTCCACATCCGGGTCGCGTAGGCGAT
Organism: Natrinema soli; assembly: GCF_028618695.1. The sequence continues at coordinate 3,344 of NZ_JAQIVI010000693.1, forward strand.
GGTCAACAGCGACCCGACGAGCAGAAGCACGAGCACTGGGCCGGCCCCCGCTCGAGCCGCGGCGTCGAAGACGAGGAACTTGCCGAAGAAGCCCGAGAGCGGTGGAATACCGACGAGGGCGAGCGAGCCGACGAAGACGGCGATCGCCAGCGGCGGCGACCGACTCGCCAGCCCGCCGAGATCGGCGAACCGACTCGTTCCGGTCGCCGACTTGACCGTCCCGACGGCGAGGAAGAGTAGCCCCTTCGCCAGCGTGTGATTCAGCGCGTACACCAGCGCGGCGATGATGGCGAACTTCCGCAGCCCCGCAGCCGTCGCCGCGATCGCCACCGGAATCGCGATGAATCCGACCTGCCCGATGCTCGAGTAGGCGAAGACGCCCTCCAGCGAGTCGCGGCCCACGGCTCCGATGCCGCCGAGGAGGATGCTCGCGCCGGCCATGAGGAACAGGGCCGCGCCGACGAACGGCAGCGGCGAGTCGCCCGCGATGGCGACGTCCACCAGCGGAAGCGGGAGGTTGACGGCGACCTCCGCACCGGCGAACACGGTAAAGGAGAGGCGGATGATGGCGTAGATCCCGACCTTCTTGGTCGCGCCGGCCAGCAGCGCCGTGATCTGGGGCGGCGCGGCCCGGTACGCCGTCGGGATCCAGAACTGGAAGGGGACGAGGCCGGCCTTGATCGCGAACACGGACAGGAGCAAACCGAGCAGGCCGACGACCGGCACGGGATCGAGGCCGTAGGCCGCCGGCTCGGCGAGGCGCTGGGCGAGATCGGCCATGTTGAGCGTTCCAGTCGTCGCGTAGACGCCGCCGACGCCCAGCAGAAAGATCGCGCTGGCCAGCAGATTGAGCGAGACGTACCAGAACGCGGCGCGGGTGTGCTGGGGGCCACCGCTGTAGGCGACGAAGACGTAACTGGCCATCAGCATGACCTCGAACCAGACGAAGAGGTTGAACAGGTCACCGGTGAGGAAGGCCCCAGTGACGCCCAGCGCGAGGAAGTGAAAGAGCGGGAAGTAGTAACTGCGTCCCTCGCCGCCGGGGAGGTGGCGGGTCGAGAAGACGAGCGATGCGATGCCGAGGATCGCGACCATCGTCAGCATGAACGCCGACAGGCCGTCGGCGACGAGCGTGATGCCGAACGGCGCCGGCCAGTCGCCGACCTGATAGGTCGCGATCCCCGGCGCGCCCGGCGCGAGGACGATATACCAGTCGATCGCCGCGACCGCGATCGCGTAGCCCG
>NZ_JAQIVI010000694.1 GCF_028618695.1 Natrinema soli
GGGGCGCGAGTCCGGGGCGCACCGCGCTCGTCGCCGTCACCAGCGCGTTCGTGCTAGCGGGTGCAGCGTGGCTCGTCCTCGACACGCAGTCGATCCGGCTCGCCGCCACCGCGGTACTCGTGCTCCTCGGGATCACCGCGTACGGACTCCACCGATTCGAGCTCGTTCGACTCGGACTTGTCCCGGAGAGCGACGACGGAGACGCATCGACACCGCTCGAGACCGAGCCGACGGCTGACTCGACCGCTGAAACGACGACCCGACCGACGACCGAACCCGCTACTGACTCATGAGTGCAAGCAACAGTGATCTGGACGACAACGGTAATCTGGACGAGACGACGACTGACCCGGACGCGGATCGAGCCGACGGGTCGGACGAGGACCCGCTCGAGCCCGCGGCGCGAGCGGAACTCCTGGCGGCCGAAAACAAACGGTTACGGACCGAGTACGTTCGCGCCAGACAGTCACAGTACCGTCGAACCGCAGCGGGACTGGCCCTCGTCGGCGTCGTCACGGCCCTCGGCGCAGTCGCGTTTCCCGACGGGCGAGAGGTGCTCTTCGCGCTCGCCGCGGTGGGGCTGTTCGGTGGGGTACTCACGTACTACCTGACGCCGGGCACGTTCGTTGCCGCGGACGTCGGCGAGCGGATCTACGCCGCGATGGCGGCCAACGAGGCCGCCATCGCCGGTGAGCTCGGTCTCGGCGACGACCGCATCTACGTCCCGGCCGGTGAGCCCGTCGATGCGCACCTGTACGTCCCCCAGCAATCAACCGACGAGTTGCCCACACCCGACGAACTCGACGGGCCGTTCCTGACCGAGCCCGATCACCGCGGACTCTCCCTCGAGCCGACCGGCGGGACGCTATTCGAGGGATTCGAGCGCGCACTGACCGAAGAACTCGCGACCGCGCCGGCACCGCTCGCGACTCAGCTCGCGGACGGCCTCGTCGAGCAGTTCGAACTGGCGGCCGGTGCCGAACCGGACGTCGACGTCCAGTCGGGTCGGGTCACCGTCGCGATCACTGCCAGCGCGTTCGGCGCTGTCGACCGCTTCGATCATCCGATCGCCTCGTTCCTCGCAGTCGGGTTCGTCATCGGCCTCGGGCGACCGATCCGACTCGAGGTCACGCCGGGCGACGAGCGGTCGGACTGGCTGGTTACCTGCCGGTGGGACGATGACGATGAGACGAGTGTGGGTACGGCGGCAGCCACTCGTGAGGAGATTGCACACGACGAGGACGGTGGTGGCAATGAGCGAACCGAACCGGGAGCGGCGTGAGCGGTGTCGTACTGCTCCAGCCGAGCGTCGGTCGACGTCGTGAGCTTACCGGGCAGATCAGGCGCAAAACCTCGCCGTTTACAGCGGGGGATACGCGCCGTCGAGGGATGAAGCGGAATATACGAATCGGCCAAATCTGCTGTTTTAAGTAGCCTCTCACCGTGATATTAGATATCCGAGGCGGTCTACTCGCCCACTTAATTGGCCAGTATCGGATTCCCTGTCTCTCAGCGGAAGATGCCCTCTTCCATGGTGAGGCGGGGTGCGACAGCACAAGTACCTCTGAATCTTCATCGAGAGGATAGGAGTAACGGCTGGTTGGCACAGCCAGTAGTTGTCCATGCCGGGCAGATACAAACCGTAACTATCCCAAACGGGGTCGGGAATCCTCGCCCTTCAGGGCGGGTGGATATCAATCGAATGGATTGTTGCCGCCCTCATGCGCTGCGAGCGGGTCGAACGCCTCGTCCGCTTCAGCACCCGGCGGCTCGATCGTCTCGACGATCTCCGCGACGACGTCTGCGGAATCGATATCGCTGAGGTCGGCATCGGTACTCAGCACGAGCCGGTGGCGCAACACCGGCACCGCCATCGACTTGATGTCGTCCGGGATCGCGTACTCGCGGCCGTTGATCGCGGCTCGTGCCTTGGCACCGTTGAGAAACGCCAGCGTTGCACGCGGTGAGGCTCCGTGGGAGACGTCAGCGTGCTCCCGCGTGGCTGCGACGAGATCGAGTACGTACTCCTTGACCGGTGGCGCGATGTGGACCGCCTGGACGGTCCGGCGCGCGTCGACGAGCGCCTGCGGATCGATGACCTGCTTGACGTTGTCGGGCCCGAGATCCGGGTCGTCGTCGAATCGGTCGAGGAGCTCGCGTTCGTCCGTTCGGTCCGGAAGATCCAGCGTCAGTTTGAACTGAAAGCGATCGCGCTGCGCCTCCGGGAGCTGGTACACTCCCTCGGTTTCGATCGGGTTCTGTGTCGCGACGACCATAAACGGGTCGGGCAGCGAGAGCGTTTCTCCCTCGATCGTCACGCGACGCTCTTCCATCGCCTCAAGCAACGCGCTCTGTGTCTTCGGCGTCGCGCGGTTGATCTCGTCAGCGACCACGAGGTTCGCGAAGATGGGGCCGCGCTGGAGTTCGAACGTCCCCGGACCCTGCCGGTAGATGTGCGTTCCCGTGATGTCGGCCGGGAGGGTGTCGGGCGTCATCTGGATCCGGTTGTACTCGAGGCCGGTCGTCCGCGCAAAGAGGTTCGCGAGCGTCGTTTTGGCGATGCCGGGGACTCCCTCGAGCAGGAGGTGCCCACGGGTCAAGAGCGCGATCGTCAGGTACTCGACGGCCTCATCGTTGCCGATGAGAACGCGGTCGATCTCACTGTGTAGCGACTCGTAGATGCCTTCGGGATCACCGCTTGTCCTGTCGGCTGGATCCGTGGTACCGGTCATTCGTCGGTCTCCTCTTCCGAACGGGGATGGTTAAACGCTGTTATCATTCGCTGGATCTGGTCCTCGTCCCAGTCGGGATAGCGTCTGCGAAGGTATGCTGCGCGCTCGGCGTCCGAGAGGCTCGGGACTTCCTGTCCGCTGTGGCGACTCCCGGCCGGTCGGTATCGCGCGGGAAGGCGGGCCTGTGCGGCCTCGAGCCCGGATCGAACGCGGACCCGCGAGAGAATCGCAACGAGCCCGATCCCGACGGTCCCGACGAGCAACTGGAGCAACGGCGAGTCACGAATCGTCAGCACCGCACCGGTCAGTGGAGGAACGTCGGCGCCGTGTGAGCGGTCGAAGACGACGTGATCGGCGTCGGCGTACAGCCCGCGCACGAACGGGGCGTTATCCGGCTCGTCGTACATCGCGTTGATCGTGATACTGGGATCGCCGACGACGACTACCTGTCCCTCGCTGACGTTCTCCACCGTCGCGACCGGGTAGGATCGGAGTTCGTCCTGTTCGTCGAGATCGTCTTCCTCGGGACCGAGGTACGCGAAGTCACTCGTCGCGACCAGTACCGTCGCGTTTCCGGGTTCGATCGCCGTCCCGTAGTTGAGCGTCAGCTGGTCGACGCCGGTCGTCAGCGTGTGGTTCTCGACGCCCGTCGCGATCGGCATCGTCGGTCCGCGGAAGTGGTGGCGTTCGTCGCGCAGGAGCTGTCCGTCGGCCCGCGCCTCGGCGCCAACATCGGCGAGCAGGGCGTTCCCGTCGTCACCGAAGTTCTCGAGGACGACCAGCGTCCCGCCCTCGGCGACGAACTCCCGAACCCGTTCGGCGTCTTCCTCCGTGTAGGCGTCGTCCGGCGAGATGACGAACGCGACCGTCTCGTTAGCCGGGAGCTCCGTGTACTCGGCGGTGTCTCGCAGGATGTCGCTCTCGACGGCCGGATCGGCCGCGGCGTCCTGCCGGAGCTCGGACGTTCCGTCCCAGGACGGGTTATAGAGGCCGAAGGACGACGACGATGTCGCGGCCACGGTGCCCAGCGCGACGAGCACAGTCACGACGAGTGCGAGTAACAGCACCCGCGACCAGTCAATTCCACTGCCGTCGCCGAGCACGCCCTCGTGCCAGCTCATCGGGTCACCTCCGCGGCTCGAGCCGACGGTCGATCCGGGGAGCGCCGCGCGCCGTGGCTCATACAGGGACCACCTCCGGTGGGAGAATTTCGATGATCCGTCGGACGACGACGACCGCGAACCCGACGAGACCGAGTAGAATGAGCCACCGAAGTCGGCGTCGCCACGTCGGCGTGACGTTGAACGGGGCCGTCAACTCCGTGACGATCAGGAAACCGATGAGCGAGCAGACGAAAAACAGCTCGTAGGAGAGCGCGTTCAGCAGTGCGAGTACGAGGACCGTCGCGACCATCCACGCGACGTGCCCGCGGACGAATCGGATCCGGCGCTGGGTCGGCATCTACTCCAACGGGCAACGTCGGGATACCTAAACGTAGCGCACTTTACTCGGTAGCGGTGACGATTACTGTAACGGAGGGTCCTCGAGCATTCAGCCGGTCTCAGTTCGGCGTCGCGACTGTCGCAGCGCGAACCCACCCGCGAACGTCACACCTTTTGCGATGACCCCTGAAGGCCGAGACGATGTGGCCTTGGGGACACCTTGCCGTCGCATATCTGGTATACACCGTCTACAGTCACCGACACGACGCCCGTCCACCGCGAGCGGTTCCCGTGATCGCTCTCGCCATCGGCTCCCAGTTTCCCGACCTGATCGACAAACCGTTCGCGTGGTCCTTCGAGATCCTCCCCGGCGGCCGGACGTTCGCCCACTCGGTGTTCGTCGCCGCGCTCCTCCTCCCGGCCGCCTACAGCCTCGCCTGCCGCGTCGGTCGTCCCGAAATCGGGACGGCGTTCGCCATCGGACACGTCTCGCATCTGCTCGCCGACGTTCCGCCGTCCGCGATCCGCTCCGGAGACGTCTCGGCGACGACCTTCCTGTTCTGGCCCGTCCTCGAGCCGCCGGCGTACGACCCGGTCGATGGGATTCTCGCCGGCTTCCTGCGCTACTCGATGGGATGGTTCGAATGGGTCCAGTTCGGGCTCGTCCTCGTCGCGCTCGTCGTCTGGTATCGCGACGGGACGCCCGGTCTCGGCTCCATCCGACGCGGCCTCGAGCGGGCGGCCGAGACCGCGTCGTGACCCAAAGCCGCCCCGATCCGAATCCATAGACAAACTGCCAGTAACTCGCCCTTTCGAGCCAGTAACCGCAGTACAGCGGGTCGCACGGCCGCTGGAGGCCGTCCACCGGATAGCCGGATGGTCACTGTTGTCAGCATGAAACCGCATGCAGAATACAGTATGCGACTCGTAACAATGATCGCCTGACGATATCACTCCGACGAGCTAGACGCATGGCACACGATTCACCGCCCGGTACGGACGACGCCGCTCGAGCGCGGACGATCGGCGAGGAGCTCGCTCGATCGACCGCGACGCCGCCGGTCACCGTCCGCTGTGAGGGAGTCACCCACCGGTACGGCGGCGACTCATCCGGATTTCGAGCCGCGTCATCGCGAACGGTCACCGCGCTTCGGGACGCGTCCTTCGAGGCCCACGCCGGCGAGGTCGTCGGCCTC
>NZ_JAQIVI010000695.1 GCF_028618695.1 Natrinema soli
CTCGTCGTCGCCGGCGTGGTGACGATCGGCGGGGCCGGACTCGTGCGGTCCCGCCGAGCCGAGCGCGGCGAGAGCCGCGGGATCGAATCGTGAATCGGAACCGTTCACCGAACGACTCGCTCGAGACACCACAACTCTAACAGCTACCGATGAGCCGACCTGCCTTCGACGCGGAAGTTGCGCTCGACCTCGCAGTCAACACGGTCCCCTTCCTGATCATGGCGTTCTTCGTCGCGGTCTTCGCGGTGTTCAACCCGTGGGGGTTCGATCCGCTCCAGTCGACGATCCAGTTCGCCGTCCTGCTGTCGACGATGGGAACGCTCGCGTTCGTGACCTACCTCGCGGCTCGAGTGATCGAAACCGACGACCGGACGCGATACGACACCGGCGAGCCCTGATCGCGGCTGAGAGCCGACCGCCGTCGCGATCAGTAGCCGACCGCCGTCGCGATCAGTTGATGATGAGCACGAACCCGGTCACCGCCATCATAACCGAGATCCCGACCAGGAGGAGCAAGAACAGTTCCTTTTCGGAGAGCCGGCGCTGCGGTGTCGGTCGGTCGGACTCGGCCTTATCGGAGCTCATAGACGACCACTATCGGCGAGATACGCGGCAGACGGGGAAGAGCGTTTCCCAGCTTCTCTCGGCAGACGAGGAAGCGACCGGTGCCATTCGGGGGTGTCGGGGCCATGCGAGGGTGCCACCGGTGCCATACGGGGTGCCACCGATCGAGATTCGAGTACGGAGCGACTCGAGGTCCGCACTGGCCGAAACGGTGGGAGAACACACCGGGCGGTAACACCACTACAGACGCGGTCTCCCTCGAAAACTACCGCGAGGCCGTCGACGGCTCCCGATCGATCCGATCCGCAGAGCGAGGGGTGACGCAGTTTGCGCACCGAGCGGGACCGTCGATCCGAGCGAACAGCCGTTCACCGCAATCAGGACAGCTTCCATCAGGATATCGGACCATACACCTAGAAGACAAGAAAGGGACCATATGTTTTCCGGCTTTGCTCCTTCGATAGGATACACCGGGGAATACACGCCTTGTGTCATCGACGGGCCCGTTTCAACTTTATTAGTTGAAACGGTACTCTCTCCGTTCCATCATTATCCGTCCGAGCGTGGCGTTCGATCGTCGACCCGACATCGCCACAGCACAAACTCCACTATCCGGGACGACGTATCGGGAGCCGTGACCGACGATCGAACGATCGCTGGCAGGGGAGCCGTCGCCAGCCTCGGCCTCGCACTGGTCGTCGCGACCGCCGCCTTCGGGGCGCTGCTCGGGGCAACTCTCCCCGACTACACCGGGCTCGAGACGATCACTATCGGGACGGTCGCGGTGGCCGTCTCACCGCTCTCGCTCGCTGCCTACGGTGCCGTCGCCGTCGGTATCCTGCTGCTATCGCTCGGGTTCGTCGTCGGCGTCCTCTCTCGGTTCGACGACGCCTAACTTCCGCGGGTCACGTTCTCGCGACAGCACGCCGCGTCCCGCTCTCAGACGGACTGTTGTCAGCCAGTTCCGAAAACCGCGAACCGCCCTGCGGGTGCGCCGGGACATCGGGACACCAGACCGTCTAGGCCAGCCCGATGGTCTCGCTGTACGCGCCGTACTGGTCCTCGAAGACCGCCATGATCTCGCCCATCGTCGCGTAGGCTTTCACCGCGTCGACGATGTACGGCATCGCGTTCTCGTCGCGTTCGCTGGCCTCGGCCAGGGCCTCGAGCGCGTCCGCGACCGCTCCGTCGTCCCGGTCGGATTTCACGTCCTCGAGGCGGCCGAGCTGACGTTCGGCCGTGGTCTCGTCGATCTGGAGGATCTCGGGACTGGTGTCCTCCTCGAGCGTGTACTCGTTGACGCCGACGACGACCTCCTCGCCGCGCTCGACGCGCTCCTGGTACTCGTACGAGGCGTCCTGAATCTCCCGGAGGAAGTAGCCGTCCTCGATTCCCGTGAGAATTCCGTCGCGGACCGAGCCGTCACCCATCTCCCGGATCTCCTCGATGTAGCGCATCGTCCGCTCCTCGATCTCGTTCGTGAGCGTCTCGACGGCGAAGGAGCCGCCCATCGGGTCGACGATGTCCGCCGCGCCGGACTCCTCGGCGATGATCTGCTGGGTCCGCAACGCGACGCGGACCGCCTCCTCGCCCGGGAGCGCGAGCGCCTCGTCGAAGCTGTTGGTGTGGAGCGACTGGGTGCCCCCGAGGACGCCGGCCAGCGCCTGCATCGTCACTCGGGCGACGTTGTTCAGCGGCTGCTGGGCCGTCAGCGACTGGCCCGCCGTCTGGGTGTGGAACTTGAGCCGCTTTGACTCGTCGGCGTCCGCGTCGTACCAGTCGTCCATCACCCGCGCGTAGATTCGCCGGGCCGCCCGGAACTTCGCGATCTCCTCGAAGAAGGAGTTGTGACAGTTGAAGAAAAAGGAGAGCCGCGGCGCGAACTCGTCGATGTCGAGCCCGCGCTCGATCGCGTCCTCGGCGTAGCCGAAGCCGTCCGCGAGGGTAAAGGCCAGCTCCTGTACGGCGGTCGAGCCGGCCTCGCGGATGTGATAGCCCGACACCGAAATCGGGTGGAACTTCGGCGTCTCCGCCGTGCTGAACTCGAGGACGTCCGTCACGAGATCGAGCGACGGCTCCGGCGGGATCACCCACTCCTTCTGGGCGATGAACTCCTTGAACATGTCGTTCTGGAGGGTCCCGCGAAGCGCCCCGCGGGGAACGCCCCGCTGATCCGCCAGCGCGACGTACATCGCGTAGATCACCGGCGCGGAGGGGTTGATCGTAAAGGAGGTCGAGATCTCCGCAAGGTCGATCCCGTCGAAGAGGATCTCCATGTCCCGGAGCGTGTCGACGGCGACCCCCTCCCGGCCGATTTCGCCCTCGCTCATGGGGTCGTCCGAATCGAGCCCCATCAGCGACGGCATGTCGAACGCCACGGAGAGACCGGTCTGCCCCTCGTCGATCAGGTAGTGAAAGCGCTCGTTGGTCTCCTCTGCAGTCCCGAAGCCGGCGAACTGACGCATCGTCCACGTGCGACCGCGGTACATCGTCGGGTACGGCCCCCGAGTGTAGGGTTCCTCGCCCGGAAACCCCAGGTCATCGAGATAGTCGAGCTCCGAGACGTCCTCGGGGGTATAGAGCCGATCGACCTCGTGGTTCGAAACCGTCGCGAACCGGTCCTTCCGCTCGTCGTGGCGCTCGAGAACCGGCTCGAGCGACTCGGTCTCCCATCGCCGGCCTTCCTCGCGGATCTCCTCGAGATCCTCGTCGTCGTACATGGTCGTAATATTTGCCGACGACGCAATGAAGGTTCGGGGAGGACGGATCGGCGTGAGAAACGGATCGGCGTGAGAAACGGATCAGAGGGAGAGACGGCCAGTGTTCTGGGGCCATCACGAGCCGATTCGACGGTGGAAGGGGCCGATCATCAGACGACCGCCGGCTCCGACCGGCAGCGTCCGACGAGTGTAAGACACCGTCGTGAGCGGCTGCAGTCCGACGGTGTTACTCCGTCTCCCTGCCGTCACCGCCGTCGGACTGCAGCCGCTTCGTCGTCTGAACCAGCGGATGACGGGCGTAATCGACGACGTCGATGTCGTCGATTCGCTCGAGGCCCTCCTTTTGAGCCGTGCGTGCCATCCCCAGATCGATTTCGGTGTCGACGACGATGACGTAGGCGTCCATCTCGTCGATTCCCAGCCGGTCAGCCGCGAGCACGCGGTGGTGGCCGTCCGCCAGCAGGAGGGTGCCGTCGTTGTCGATGACGACCAGCGGTTCGGCCAGCCCCCGCTCGAGTTCGTAGCGCCGGCCCTCGAGTTCGTCGGCGTAGACCCGTCCCTGCGTGGGCGTCAGCTCCGAGAGCGGAACGGTCCGGCGCTCCTCCGTCAGGTCGATCTCGTGGATCTGCTCCAACGTTCGCATCAGCTTGCCGACTTTTTCGGGGGTCGCGCGCTCGATCTGACTGCGGATGACGTCCGCGTTGGAGATGATCCCCACCAGATTGCCCGCGTCGTCGACGACGGGGAGTTTCTGTATGCCAGAGCGAAGGATGACTCGAGCGGCGTCGTTTACCTTCATGTCGGGGTGGGCCACCAGCAGATCGGTCGCCATAACCTTGAAGATCAGATCGTCGTCCCCGGCGAGCAGTAGGTCGCGGGCGCTGACGAAGCCCTCGACGCGCCGTCGCTCGCAGACCGGAAAGCCGCTGTGCTCCTCGCTCTCGGCGATCCGCGTCGCGACCTCGCCGACGGTCTCGTCCGGCGACACCGTCGCCACGTCGCGCGTCATGTACTCCTTGACCTGGGGTTTCGTCCGGTCCGACATGACGTCCATAGACGGGGACACGGGAGCCGCGCGCAAAAGTACTGTTACTGACGCCGCCAGCCGGATTCCCACTCTCGGCCCTCGACACCGCTCACGCCGACTCGCCGTCTTCCGGCTCGCCGCGCTGGGTGAACAACCACTCGCTGGTCTGCGTGTAGGCACCCACCGGAACCCCGGGTCGCGTCCGGATCGCCTCGAAGAACCGGTTCGTGATCACCTCCTCGACGACACTGACGATCGATTCGACCTCCACCTCGTCGTCGGCGCTTCCCAGGATCCCGATCTCGAGTTGCGCGCCGGCCATGTCGGCGTGGCCGCCGGCGCTGCCGATCCGATCGAACCCGTCACGGAGCGTCTCGCCGAGGTCGACGTCGGTGGCCCGCGAGCGGGCTGACAGGAACACCATCTCGTCGTCGAACCCGAACACGAGCGTCGTCTCGACGCCCTCCATTGCGAGCAACTGATCGGCCGCCTGGGGTAACGCGTCCCGGTCGCCGATCCGCCCGACGCTGGCGACGGCCACCGAATCGCGCTGGACGCGGTTCTTGATCGCTCGCGCGATCGTCTCGAGGGTCTCGCCCTCGAGCGAGGGTTGTTCGATCTGGCGCAGAATCGACGTATCGACGTGGGGAGACAGGGTGGACGCGGCCATGAAGTCGGCGGGCGAAACCTCCCGTGTGAAATCGTTCGTGTCGACCCGAATGCCGTACAACAGCGCCGTCGCCGTCGAGGGGTCGAACGCGAGATCGAAGCGTTCGACGTACTCCGTCAGGACGGTGCTGGTCGCACCCGCACCCTGCCGGAGGTCGACGAACTCGCCGGGAACCGGCCCGCGCGGCGGATGGTGGTCGATGACGATATCGGCGTGGAGGTCCGTTGGAAGCTGATCGTTGACGCCGGGTCGGGAGTGATCGACCAGCGCGAACGCCGAATACTCCGCGAGCGAGTCGTCCGGGTCCATGTTTCGCAGATCCAGCTCGAGCAAGTTGACCATGGCCCGGTTCTCCTGATGGGAGATGTCGCCGAAATAGCAGGCGTCGGCGGCGACGCCGACGGACTCGGCGACGTCGACGAGTGCGACTGCACTCGCGATCGCATCCGGGTCCGGATTGTCGTGGGCGACGACCGCCAGCCGGCCGTCGATCCGCCCCAGTTGCTCCCGGAGTTCGATCGCCGCTTCGGCGGACGGGCTCGCC
>NZ_JAQIVI010000696.1 GCF_028618695.1 Natrinema soli
GCGCTGCTGGCGTCGGTCAACCGCGGGCTGGGCGTGATCCGCTCCGCCGGCGGGGCCGACGCGCGCGTCACGAAAAACGGCATGACCCGCGCCCCGGTCTTTCGCGTGACGGGTGTCGCCGAGGCCGCCGAAACCGTCGAGTGGGTCGAGGCCAATTTCGAGGTCCTTCGGGAAGCCGCCGAATCCACGACGAGCCACGGCGAACTGCTCGATATCGAGCCCTACGTCGTCGGCGACTCGGTCTTCCTGCGCTTCGCCTACGACACCAAGGACGCGATGGGAATGAACATGGCCACGATCGCCACCGGCGAGGCCTGCGAAGTCGTCGAGAGCGAGACGCCCGCATCGCTCGTCGCGCTCTCGGGAAACCTCTGCTCGGACAAGAAACCCGCCGCCATTAACGCCGTCGAGGGCCGGGGCCGCTCCGTGACCGCCGACGTCGTCGTCCCCGGCGAACTCGTCGAGGAACGGCTCCACACCACCGCCGACGCCATCGCCGAGGCCAACACCCGCAAGAACCTGATCGGCAGCGCCAAAGCGGGCAGCCTGGGGTTCAACGCTCACGCCGCCAACGTGGTCGGCGCGGCCT
>NZ_JAQIVI010000697.1 GCF_028618695.1 Natrinema soli
TCGAGCGCACACGCTCGCAGCGCCGCGAGGTACGACGGCGTCGTCCCGTAGTGCTCCCGCGCGAGCGGGATCCCCGCCGCGAGGCCGGACTCGACGTCGGCCTCGAGCAACGCGTCGGTCAGTTTCTCGCTACTGAGATCGAGTTCGGCGGCACCGGCGTAGGTACCGATGCGATCGAGGGTCTGCTCGGCCGCGCTGACGACCCAGCGGTCCCGGGTGTCGGCGTCGACCGTCGCGATGCTCTCGGGTCGGATCGAGGTGTAGACCTGGTCGGAATCGTCGGGCTGGAAAGTCCGAGCCTTCCCCGTCACCGCGACGAATGCGGGTGGTTCGGCCTGCTCGAGGAAGGCCAGTTCGTCGGGCTGATACTGGCCGGCGTAGACGACGAACGCGCCGGTCGGATCGACGACGCGGGCCCGAACCATCTCGTCGTTGACCGACGTGACCTCGGTCAGCGTTCCGACGGCGAAGACGCGGTTGAGCCGCGCGCCGGTCGGCGTGATCACGTAGTTCGGCGCGCGTTCCTCGTCGCTCTCCGCGTAGGAGAACGAGGCGTCGTCGTACTCGGCAGCGAAGAGGCGGTAGGCGAGCTCTCGCCCCGGAATTTCGTCGTCGCCGTCGCCGTTCGCGCTCATGCGTCCACCTCCTCGAGGAAGGCAGTCGCACGGGCGGCCGGATCGTCGTCGCTCGCTTCGAATAGCTCGGCGTCGAGATTCGCGCCGTACTCGTCGACCGAGAGGTGTCCCCGGACGCGGTACTCGCGGCCGACGATGCGCTCGCGGATCCGATCCGCGACGACCTCCTGATCCATCGCCTCGCGGGCCTGCTCGAGGGCGTCATCCAGGGTCCCGTCGTAGACTCGCTCGGTGAGTTCGTCGTCGAGGACGACGGTGACGGTCCCGGTGCCGTCGTCGAGGATCGCCTTGACGCGCAGGTCGTCGATCCCGTCGACGTCGCCGTGGGTTCGGCACTGTCCCTTCTGGATGACCCGGTAACACTCCGGACAGCGCTGAATGAGTCCGGAGCCGTCACGGACCGCGAGCAGGTTCCCGACGACTTCGACGTCGTAGATGCCGCCGGTGCCGACGGCGTCGCCGACGTCCATCGTCGACGTGTTGGTTCCGACGTCGATGTCGCGGTCGAGCGCGGTGACTCGCGAGAACTCGGAGACGTTGACTTCGGGTACCCCGCGGAACTCCTGTACGTAGGCGTTCTCGATGCGGACCGTTCCGCCGTCTTCGATTTCGGGGGCCGGATCCCAGTTCGTGAAGGGGAGCCGGCCGCTCTCGTCCCCGAAGACGCCGCTCAGGATGTCGGTCTCGCCGTCGCGGCCGTCGATCGTCTTGCGCTCGCACTCGAGGACGCTGACCTCGATGGTGACCGCGCGGTCGCCGGTCCGCAGCTCGGCCAGTTGCGCGTCGCCGCCGCTCTCGTAGGGGACCTCGAGGGGCTCCTCCTCGAAAGAGAGCGAGGTGCTCTCGCCGAGGTTGAGTTCGGGTTCGCCGTCCCACTCGCGGACGCCCGCGTTGCCCGCGGTGATCGTGTCGCCCGCCGAGAGGCCGAAGTCCTCCCACGCGGTGTAGTCGATGACACCGGTCTCGTCGGCCAGTCGGCCTTCGACGATGACGTGATCGGAGCCCTGATAGCGGATCGATCGCTCGCCCGCGGTCAGGACGACGCCGGTAACGGTGACGTTGCCGTCGTCGGTCGTGATTTCGGCGATGTCCTTCGCCGACGGCGCGCCGCCACCGCCGCCGGACCCGCCGCCGTACTTCCGCCGGAGGCTCTGTTTCGCCTCGTCGATCGGAACGCTGTACTCCACCAGATTCTGCAGGTCGTCTTTGACCTCCTCTTTGTCAACACCGAGGTCGGAGGCGAGATCCTCGGCATGATCGTCGAGTTCCATCACTTGCCTTTCGAGTTGGGGCGTAAAAAGCGTTCCCGGAGGAGGGTGGAAGTGAACAGGTCGACCGACCGACGACGTTGACGAGGTCGTCGGTATTCGTCGTCGGCGTTTCGGCAACGATCAGCATCCATAGCGTCGCGGCCGACCTGCCATAGTAGCTGTCGATTTGCAGGTCACAGCATAGAACAGTCCCGTCGGAGAGCAATACGAATGGCTACCGTTGAGACCGTCCTTTCGTCGATTTTCAGTACCGTTCCCGAACTTCATTCGGGCCAGCTCGGGCTCCTCTCTGGCGTTCTCATCGGAATCATCTACTGGCACGGCTACCGCCGGTCGTCGCTCGCTCTTTGCACCGCGTTCTATCTGCTGGCGCTCGGTATCTTGCCCGCTTCCACGAGGGGACTCGCGGTGATACAGTCCAAGCCGTGGTACTTCTGCTCGTTCCTGATTCTCGCCTCTTTCGTCGCCGTCGGCGGACGCGCCGTACGGACGCGGCTGTTGTCCCCCTCGAGCCGCACTCGGTCGCTGGAGGTCGGACAGAAGGACGTCTGACCGGTCCGCTCTCCCTCGCCGACGAGACGGAGATGGGAATCACCCACGGAGCAGCGGAGGCCACCGACCGCGTTACTTCCGTTCGCGGGAGACGGGGAAGCGAAACCAGATACCGGCATCGCGGAGTTTCCATCTGATCTCGAGACCCGCCCAGGTCAGCCCTGACAGGAGTCCCACGGCGATAGCGGCGGCTGCAGTTTTGCCGATCCAGACCGGAGCGACGAAGATCAGCGCGTTATAGATCCGATGGGGGAGGATCGACTCGACGATGCCGCCGAGGAACGCGAACGGGTCGATCCCGAAGCCGCCGGTTCCGCCGGCGTCTTCGGTTACCGTCCGGGACTCGAGGCCGAGTTCCCGGGCGCTCTGGCCACTCTCGCTTTCGGCACCGGCCTCGAGGCGCTCGGCTTCGTAGGGGAGCGTCGACTCGACCTCCCAGACGATGTCGCCCGACTCGTTGACGGCCATAACGCGGTTGCCGTGGGTGTCGGTGATCAAGGTGTTCCCGTTCGGAAGTCGGTCCGCGTCGCGGGGCCATTGGATCCGCTCGTCTTCCCACAGCCAGCTTCGGTTCCACTCGCCGTCCTCGCGCTGGAACTCCTCGATCTGGCCGTTCTCGGAGTCGGCGACGAGGACGGCCGGTCCGCCTCGACTCTCGGGGATGAAGTCGGGATTGTGCTGTTCGTACAGAACGTTGGCGTCGTTCTCGCCGCCGAGGGTCCACCCCTCGAGCAGGCCCTCCTCCCGATCGAGGAAGACGACCCGATCCTGGTTTCGGAGACTGACCATGATCCGGCCCGCCATCCGGCCGTCCTCGATGTACTCGACGTCGTTGATGTGCGTCCAGTCGTTCGGGAACGAGTGGCCGCTCTCCAGCGGGAACTCGCTCTGGGCGTCCCAGAGCCATTCGATAATCTCGGTCTCCGTGTCGACGATGAAGACCAGATCCGCGACGATGTCGGCGACGAGGACGTGGCGTTCGTCGATGCGATCCGCGTCGTGCCACTCGGCGGCGGCCTCCTTGTGATCGAAGCGTTCGTAGACGACCTCGACGTCCCCGGTCTCGAGGTCGACACGCTCGATGACGTTCCTGGCGCACGGCGGAGCGCCGCAGTTGGCCCCTTCCGTGTGGATCGTATCGGTCGCGGTGTACTCGACGGTCAGCGGATCGCCCTCGACCGGATCGACGTCGAAGTACTTCGTTCGCGAGTTGTTGTAGTAGCGGACTTCGCCGCTCGGCGCGTAGGCCGTGATCGTCCCGGTTCGACCCGATTCGGTCACGACCGTGTGGTTCTCGGTCGGGGGTGCCTCCGGGACGGCTTCTTTCGACGCCGTCGAGAGGCCGTCCGACGCCGCAGCGGCGACGACGACGGTCGAGAGCAGAACGACGATGCCGAAGCCGGCCCGAATCCGGGTGCGCGTGAGCGCCGATCGGACTCGAGCGAGCGACGAACGCGGATGGGGCGTCACGGTACTCCCTCCGTGACCATCGATGGAGCCGCTCGGGAAGCCATCGGTGTTCGATTTCAGGGAGAGGTAGTAGTAGCTTTCCCGCGCATTCGCGACTCGACCGCGATGCGACCGCGGATCGGCCTGACCGGGACGCTGACTGGTGCGGTCCGATCGAACGCGTCAGGGCCGCGGGGCGGCCTTCTGCAGCGCCGTCTCGGCGATGTTGCCGCCGTAGTCGGCGCTCCGTGACAGCGAGTCGACGATCAACCCCAGCGACTGGGCCTGCACCGAATCGAGATCCCGGAGCATATCGTCGATCTGGCGCGTGTGCTCGTCGATCTCGAGGACGGCCTCCCGGGCGTCGTGGCCGAGCCGATTCGCCTCTCCGGTTTCGTCGGCGAACAGCGCGTCCATCGACTTCTCGAGGACGGTGGAGGCGTCCGTATGCAACTCCTCGAGCGCCTCGGCGACCGGCTCGGGGATCTCCTCGAGTTTGAGCGCGATGTTGCTGATCTTGGCGGCGTGGTCGGCGACGCGCTCGAGCTGGCGGGCGCTCGAGTGAAAGTCGAAACAGTCCTCGCGCGGGACGCCCAGTTCCTCGGCGGCGCGGGGCGAACGCAGGGTGGCGCGGAAGATCCGCGAGACGACGAGCCAGAGCCGGTCGACGTCGTCGTCGCGCTCGATCACGTCGCGGGCGATGTCGTCGTCGTTCTCGATCAGCGCGGTCACCGCGTCCTCGAGCATCGATTGGGCGATCAGGCGCATCCGCGTGACGGCGTTGACGATCGACAGCTCCGAGGAATCGAGGAGGTCCTGGATGACCACGCTGTCGTTCGTCTCCTCGAGCACTTCGACGCCGACCAGCCCCTGTGTCGCACTGCGGATCGCCCGGCGCTGGTCAGTCGTGATGCGTCCCGCCTCGAGTCTGATGATGTCGAAGCCGCTGACGTACATCGTCATGACGGCGCGGGTCAGGCGGTCGCCCTCGATGCTCGAGATGTCGAGGGTCCCCTCCTGGCGCTCCGTTTCGCTCTGGGGGGTCAGCAACAGCGCGCTGTCTTCGGGATAGAACTCGACGGTCGTGCCGGCGCTGACGTCGTTGTCGGTCGCCCACGTTTTCGGCAGCGAGACGGTGTACGTCGATCCGCCGGTCACCTGGACTTTTCGCGTCTCCATGTGGTCGGATGTAGCCCGCTCGAATATAAATATAGGCGCATCTATAGAGGGTCGTTAGCATACTAACAACGCTCGATACAGGCGGATATTATCGCAGTTCTACCCGAAATGTCCCCGCATAGAACGTCATGTGACTGGTTAGGAGTTGAGTCTATATAGATTAATTCGAGCCGCTTTCTGTGTTTCGCAGTCGGCGCTATCGATCGTCCCACTCGAGGATGCCCCGTTCGAGGATCGCCGCTTCCGTACGAAAGCCTCGCCCTCTTCCGCGTTCCAGTGCAATCCTCCTCCATGATTGGCGCCTACACGATCGGCAAGAAAGCGGTCAGGTTCGGCTACAAACGCTACGGGATTCCGGGCGCGATCGCGACCGGCGGTGGGGCACTCGCGGGCTATCTGATCGTTCGACGAGCGCTGAAATCGTCGGCCAACGGCGGGAACGTCGATTCGGCGATCGACGCGGGAGCGATCCAGTCCGCGGTCGACGAGAAGGGGCTGAGCGCGGTGACCGATACGGGGACCCTCGAGCGGGCGATCAACGAGGAGGAGGTCGGGTCGACAGTCGACATGGACGACGTCCAGTCGTCGGCCGAGGCGGAGACCGACGAGTTCACCGACGACACGGGCGCGGGCGACTCGAGCGCCGAGAGCTGAACCGGGGACTGGCTCGCCCGTCACGAGACGGGTGTCAGCCGCCAGCTACCATCGACTAACCGCCAGCAGCCAGCCATCACCGGCCAGCCATCACCGACCAACCACTAGCGATCGGACGGTCACGCCCGACGCAACGATTTCGACTCAGCGATTCCGAATCACCGTTTCCGTGCCCACCACTGTGGACTCACACATCGAGAAACAGACCGTAACGGATCGACACGCCCAACTCGACCATGACCCAGAGAGACAACACCACTGAGACCGGCGACAGTCCCGCGACCGAATCCGAGCACAGCGAATCGAAACGCAGCCGCGAGTGCGTCTCGAGGACGCTCCAGTCAGTCCGAGGGGGTATCGAATCGGGGCTCCCGGCAGGTGTCGGCGGCGGAGTGAGTCTCCTCCGCGGCGTCCGAGCGCTCCGCCGGGGCCAGCGCGAGCACGGCGTCGGCCAACTCGTTCTG
>NZ_JAQIVI010000698.1 GCF_028618695.1 Natrinema soli
GGCGGCGGCGACGTTCGTGAAGGCGAGGTCGCCGACCGAGACGTGTTCGTTCAGTCGCTGCTTGCGATCCGTGTCCCACGTCTCCGCCTCGTCGATCGCGTCGTCGTGGAGCGCGCTCGCGACGAAGAGATCGGTCGGGATCGACGCGAGCGTCGCGGCGAGTTCCTCGTCGTCGGTCTCGAGCGACGCGAAAAAGTACGTGAATGCACCCAACAGACCGCCCTGGTCGGCGTAGGCGTCGACTTTCGGTCGGAGGGCGGGCGGCAGATCCGCTTCGGACTGGAAGGCGTCCGACAGACGGCTCATACCTATTCCTTCCAGGGAACTCAAAAGAGTGTACTGGTTAGTGACCCGATCACTGCCCAGTCGTGCCCGATTGCAAGCCAATTCTGTTCGACGGCTGCCCGGCCGCTGGACCGGATTCGACGCCAGTCACGACGTCCACTCCTCGAACGAGCGGTAGATCCCCTTCGAGAGGTAGCGTTCGCTCGAGTCGGGAAAGAGCGTGACGACCGTCTCGTGAGGGACCTCGAGATCGCCGTCGTCGATCCGTTCGGCGACCCGCTTCGACGCCACGCTCGCAGCACCCGCACTCGAGGCGACTAGATGGCCCTCCTCGCGGGCGAGGCGCTCGAGTTCCGCGTGGGCCGCTCGGTCCGAGATCGCGTCGACCGCGTCGACCAGTTCGGGCTCGAACAGTTCGTTGGTCGCGGTGTCGTGAGTGCCGATGCCCTCGGTCTTGTACTCGGCTTCCGCGCGGTCGTCGCCGAGGAGTTCGCCGTACACCGACCCCTCGGGCTCGACGGCGACGATGTGGGTTTCCGGATCCTGCTCGAGCGCGTAGCGGGCGATCCCCATGAGCGTGCCGGCGGTGCCACAGCCGGCGACGACCGCGCCGACCTGGCCGTCGAGCGCGTCGTAGATCTCGGGCGCGGTGGTCTCGTAGTGGGCTTCCGTGTTCAGCGGATTCGAGAACTGCTGGGGGACGGCTGCGTCCTCGAGTTCCGCGGCGAGCTCGTGAGCGCGCGCGATCGCCCCGTCCATGCCGTCGTCCGTGGGCGTGTTGATGACCTCCGCGCCGAGCGCCGCCATCAGCTGCTGTTTCTCGACGCTGAACCGTTCGGGAACGACGAAGACGGCGTCTAGGTCCAGTTGCTCGGCCGCGATCGCAAGCCCGATCCCCGTGTTGCCGGCGGTCGGCTCGATGATTGTCCCGCCCGACGCCACGTCGCCACGTTCGAGCATTCGCTCGAGCATGTACTTCCCGATCCGGTCTTTGATGCTGGCTCCGGGATTGAACGTCTCGAGCTTCGCGTAGATGGGGACGTCCGCGGGCCCGTCCTGCAGCCGGACGAGCGGCGTTCGACCGATCGTCTCGAGGACCGAGTCCGCCGGCTCCTCGTGGGTCGTCATCGTGCTGGCAGAAGGTATCCCCGCTGTTAGCTCTTGTCCCGAGCAGAAGTCGGCCGGCCGGGCGGGAACGGACCAGCCGTCCGGTACCTCCAGTCGTTATTCGGACGTCGTGTCGCCGGCGGTCGCCTCTGTGGTCGCATTCGAACTCGTCGCCGATCCGTCGGAGTTCTCGGCGGTTTCAGCGTTTTCGGCGTCGGCTGGTTCCTCGAGTTCGGCTTCGTCGATCGCCGCCTCCGCCAGGATTTCCTCCCCGTCGAGCCCCTGTTCCTCGGCGATGGCGAGCAAGAGCGCGCGCTGTTCGGTGAGCTGGTGGTCCATGCGCGCGACCGTGTCGTGGGTTTCGTCCATCTCCTCTTCCAGCCCCGTAATACGCTGCTGGAGTTTCTGTACCTGCTTGTACATCGCTTCCGCTCGGTCCGAGATGCCCTGAATCTTCTTTGCGGTGCTGCCGAGTCCCATACCGAAGGATGTGTCGGGTAACTAATGGGCCTTTTCCTCCGCTCGCGCTCGAGGAGGTCCCGATCGAACCCGCGACGGATACGGACGGTCGACCAGGACACGCTCGAGCGAGTCGGTCGCAGCGCACTCGAGCGCGCGGAGACGAAAGGCCCATAAGTACCGATCGCCTATCGTGAAGTGGACTAGGTCGGGCAGTTTGGCCCTGCTCGTTACCCGCGCTATGGTCATTAGCGGGGACCGAACACCGCGGGCGTCCGGTCAGACCGACCGGGGCCTCGGGAGCCAACAGAGAAGCCTCGTCCGTCGGGGACAGCGGTCTACGGTGGCCGTCCGCAGGGACGCCCCATCGTGGTTAGTCGGCGACAGCCCATCAGGCGCGGAAGCGAGCAGTGGACCGCCGGACACCTGTCGCTCGACGGGTTGCGGGGTGGAGAAGGCAACCGAGATTCCCCCGGTCGGAACGCCGGGCAACCGCGGTTGTCCGCATTCATACCGACCTTTTACGCTGCGTGAGCAGCGGCGCTACGCGCCGCGCTCACTCGGTAAAAGGTCGATCAAAAGCACTCCTCCTTCCCCTTCACTTCGTTTCGGGTCAGTCGTCGGCCCGCTCGCTCGTGGTACTCGCTCGCGGCACAGCAACCACGGACAACCGCCTGCCCTTCCCCGGGTCACGCGACTCTCACTGTCGTTCGAGCCGCGCTCCCGGCCACTGATCGCGTGGACGAACTCGAGTCACGAAGCAGCCCTCTATCCGGACACGGTAACAGAAACACTTACGGTAACTCTTCTAGCTGTGTAAACTAATGACGACTCGTCGATTCGCAGCCGTTCTCGGAGTCATCGTAGTGGGCGTTCTCCTCAGTGGCTGCGTCGCATTCGACGCTCCCTCGAGCGATCCCAACGATCCCGACGATTCCGACGGCCCCGATCCAGAAGCGGTGTTCGAGGGCGCGTTCGTTCACGCCGACGATCTCGAGGACGTGCAGGGAAATCGGACGACTAAAGTAACCAACGACTCCGTGACCGTCACGGAACTCGTCCGCGTCCAGAAACGGCCGTACATCGACGAACGAACCGAGGTGCTCGATGCATCCGATCCCGCCGCGAGAGGGAACACCTACGTGTCGAACGCGACGATGAACTGGTTCTATTACCCCGACTCGCAGGTGGCTCAGTACTTCGAGCCGGACGAACCGTTCGACAGTGAAACGGTCCGATCGGACCGGGGCGAGATGGCCGCGGAGAAAGTCGACAAGTACGACCTCGAGTATCAGGGCACCGAGCAAATCGCGGGCCGGGATGCGCACGTCCTCGACGTCGAAGCGAAAAACGAGACCGTCGAACGGGGGATTTCGGCGATTATCGGCGACACCGAGTACGTCTACGCCCTCGAGACGAGCGATCCGAAAGACGAACTGCAGGCCGTCGAACAGACGCTGTGGATCGACACGGAGTACGACTACCCGCTCAAGGAGCGAGTCGTGTTCGAGGAGCCCGACGGCGAGCGCATCGTCATGACCGAACGGTTCGAGTCGGTCGCGTTCAATACCGGTCTCGACGACGAGACGTTCGCGTTCGAGCCGCCGGAAAACGCGACGGTCGAAGAGTGGTGAGACGGGACGTCTATCACGCACTCCGCCGCTATTCTGCTGGCTGGACGGCGCTCTGGCCGCTCTCGAGGTCGAGTCCGCCCTCGAGCGTGCGGACGGGGTAGGGAATGTCGATCCCCTCCTCGTCGAAGCGACGTTTGACCGCGGTGACGTACTCCCCGCGGGTTCGAACGAAGTCGGCACGAGACGGGTTCGAGATCCAGATCCGCGACTGGAGGCCGACGTCGGAGTCGCCCAGTTCGGTCAGGCGAACGGAGGGTTCGGGGTCGTCCATGATGTCGGGGTGGCGTTCGGCCTCGTCGACGATGATCTCGGTCGCCTGCTCGATGTCGTCGTCGTAGCCGATGCCGAAGACGAACTTCAGCCGGAGTTTATCGTCCTCGACGGGATTTTTGAGCACGCCCTCGGTGAGCGCCGAGTTGGGGACCGTGAGCAGTTCGTTGTCGAACGTCCGGACGCGGGTCACGCGGAGGCTGATGTCCTCGACGATGCCCGAGTAGGTGCCGTCGTCCCACTCGATCCAGTCGCCGATGCGGAACGGCTTGTCCGTGTAGATGAACACGCCGGCGACGAAGTTAGAGATCACGTTCTGCATCGCGAGTCCGACGGCGAGCGCGCCAGCGGCCGCGATACCGGCCATCGAGACGAGGAAGTTGCCGAAGCCGGCGAAGCCGAAGGCGACAGCGAACGCGAGGAATCCGATTCCGAACCGGGTGAGCAATAACAGCGGGTTCTGGGCGTGTTCGTCCAGTTCGCGCCTGTCGAGGGCTCGCTTGACTAGCGGAACGAGCACCAACCGACCGATCACCCAGATCGCTGCGAGCGCGATGACGAACCGGATCGCTCCCTCGGCCATCCCGGCCTGTGTCGCGTTGAGCCCCGCCTCCTCGAGCGCGTTTCCGATCACGCCGTGATCCCCCGTCCCGTTCTGTAGCGGAAGCGCGGGACTGCCGCTCATCGATGCATCACTGCGGTGTGCCCGCGCGTGTCGATGAGATCCGCGTGAACGTACTCGGCGAGATCGGCCGCTTTCTCCTCGGTCGAGCTTCCGGCGCGGGCGGCCCGCAGAAACTTCACCTTCACGAGGTCCCTGTCGGTCAGTTGATCGTCGAGTTCGTCGACGACGGCATCGATGCCGCTCTTGCCGACCCAGACGGTAACGTCGAGGTCGTGTGCGCGGCGCTTGAGTTCCTGTTGGTCCATACCCGTGAAAGGAAGAGGAACGGTTTCAATCTTCTCGATTCGACACGGACAGGCGGCGAATTGACTGCGCCGTCGCGATTCGACCGTCGTTCGGTCGCGGGAGTCACAGGTCGCGGTTCAGTCCTCGTACGGATATCTCGCGTGCGCACCGCAGTCGCAGGTGACGACGACGTGACCGTCCCGTAACCTGACGCGGGCGTTGGTCCCCGGCCGGAGATACGCGTCACACCGGTCACACGTGAACCGGCGAAACGCGAGGGGAAGCGTGAGCCGGTTTCGCTCCGCGACTCGCCGCGCGAGGCGGACGTAGTAGCGAGCTCGATCGGCGTCGCCGTCCGCTGCCGCCGCTCGAGCGAGGTCGTGAAGCCGCTCGATTCGTTCACCGGCGACGTCCATACCCGACGTTTCGTCGGTCGACCTATTGATGTTGCGCTCCGAAACCGGCGTCAGATAACGGATAGCTATCCAGTTCCTCGATAACTTATCACACGACTACGCGTCCGAGGCGGATCTACTCCCGAGTAGAAAGATTCTTTACAGTGACACGTATTCATCATAGTACGCAATATTGTTATATATCACATGATAGGAGGTGCTACATAACGCTATGAATTGGAACCCCACCCTCCCCGACGACGGTATCAGCAGGCGGTCGTTCCTGGCAGCCGGCGCAACGGGGGCTGCAATCACGACGAGCGGCTGTATCAACAACGTGCAAAGTGTGGTCAGTCAGGCCGGCACCGATCAGCTATCGCTCTCTATTGCGACGATTCCGGCGGAAGCCGACAAGCAGAGCATCCAGATCGCTCGCCGTCTCGAGAGCAACCTCAAGAAGGCCGGCGTGGCGGTCACACTGGATGTCCGCTCGCAATCGGAGCTGCTGAAAGCGGTCCTGATCGATCACGACTTCGATATCTACGTCGGCCTCCACCCCGCCGATTACGATCCGGACTTCCTCTACGAAACACTCCACTCGACGTACGCGAACGAAGCCGGCTGGCAAAATCCCTTCGGGCTCTCCAATATGGCGTTCGACACGCTACTGGAGCGACAGCGCCAATCCGAGGGCGACGAGCGGAAGCGAGACGTCCAATCGGTTCTGAAAGCGCTGGCACAGGCGAAACCGTTTGACCCGATCTGTATGCCCGACGAGTATCGCCTCGCCAGAGAGGGTCGGTTCGACGGCTGGGACGAAGCCGATCTCACGACCCGCCACGGCTATCTCGGTCTCGAGCCGGCGGAGGACATCGATCAGCTCCACGCGCTCAGGACCGACACTCGCGCGACGAGAAACCTCAATCCGCTCTCGGCGACAATGCGTGAGCGAAACACGACTATCGACCTGCTCTTCGATTCGCTGGCGACGGTCAACAACGGCGAGATAGAGCCGTGGCTGGCCAAGCGCTGGGACTGGTCGGAACCGGACACCGGCGAGCAGGAGTCGACGCTGACTGCGACGGTCACCCTCCACGAAGACTGTCAGTTCCACGACGGCGAACCACTGACAGTCGAGGACGTCGCCTTTACCTATCGGTTCCTCAAAGACACGTCGCTCGGACGAGCGCCCTCGTCGCCGGCACCGCGGTATCAGGGCCACATCGACGTGATCGACGAGATCTCTGTCGACGACGACGCCGTCGATGGCGAGTACGAAATGCTGTTCTCGTTCAATGGCGGCCGGGAGGCCGCTAAGCGAGCGTTTACCGTCCCGATTCTGCCGAAACACTACTGGCGCGATCTGGTGGACCGACGGGCTGCCGACGGCGAGTTCACCGCACCGCAAGGCCGGTGGATCGCCGCCACGGGGGACCACATCCCGCCGGTCGGAAGCGGCCCGTTCCAGTTCGACAGTCGAACCCGGGACGAGCAACTCCGCCTCACCAGATACGAGGACCACTTTACGCTCCGTGAGGAGGTGGCTCTCCCCGGGCCGACCGTCGACGAACTCCGATTCGATATCGCCCCCAGTAGCGCGTCAGCGATCAGGCGGGTCGCCGACGGGAATGCGGACGTGACTGCCTCGATGCTCTCCGCATACACGTTGGACGCGCTTCCAGACCTCTCGGACGTCGAACAGTTGCAATCCACCTCGCGAACCTTCTACCATATCGGATTCAACGTCCGCAACGCGCCCTTCAGCAACACGCACTTCCGACGGACGGTTTCGCAATTGATCGACAAGGAAGCGATCGTCGAGGAGGTGTTCTACGGACACGCGACCCCCGTCGCAACGCCGGTTACCGACAAGTGGGTTCCCGAGAGCCTCGAGTGGAACGGCGAAGACCCCGTACTGCCGTTCATCGGGTCGAACGGAGCACTCAACGTCGAAGCGGCGAAAGCGACGTTCGAGAGAGCCGGCTTTCGGTACGATGATAACGGTCGGTTGCTTGGGGGCTACTAGGTGCAATGCTTGCCGAGGTGCTGACTAAGCTCGTCGTCGTAATCGCGATTATGGTGCCGGTGGCAATCATCGTCTTCATCGGCCGTGAGCGCCTCGCTCGAACGCGCTCGGAGTGGCGGACTCGGCTCAAGACTACTGGCCCGGTGATCGCTGTGTTGATCGTCGTCTTACTGATCAACCGGGTTGCCCGACAGACCGCACCGAAGCTATCGCGGCAGATCGGGATTCGCCTGACGTCGGCGTTTTACAACGTCGAAGGGGAGTTCATCCTGATCTTTCAGGCGATTCAGACCCCGGAGACGTCAGCGTACTTCTCGTCCGTCTACGTCTACGGCTACACGTTCCTGCTGATCTTCCCGGTTATCGCCTACTTTACCCTCTCCGATACCCGGGTCTTCCGCCGCCTGTTGACGGCCTACGCGCTCAACTACGCGATCGGTCTCGTCCTGTATATCTTCGTGATCGCGTACGGTCCCCGGAACCTAATGCCCGCCGAACTCATGGAGCGGATGTTGTACGATACGAACCCGCAGTACCAGTATCTCACCCAGGAGGTAAACACCAGCACGAACGTCTTCCCGTCGCTTCACACCTCGCTTTCGGCGACCGTCGCAGCGTTCGCGTGGCAAACGCGGTCCGCGTTTCCGAAGTGGTTCCCCGCCGCGGTCGTGCTGGCGGTGAGCGTCGCGATTTCGACGATGTATCTTGGAATCCACTGGGGCATCGACGTCACTGCGGGGTTGCTGCTCGCAGCCCTCTGTGTCGCCCTCTCGGATCGACTCGTCGGCCGCTGGTCGCTCGAGGAACTCGCTACAAAGATCGGTGATCGATTCCCCTGGCTGCAGGAGCGACTCCCCTCAGTTCAGGAACAGGACTGAACGCAGGGAGCCGGGTCCGACTGAGTCGATGAGCTCCCCTGATTGATCCACTGAAGTCGCGCGGCGTCGCCGACTCCCCCTCCGTTCAAAGAACATAATACTGTTATAGCGCGGCAGGTAATAATAAGAGACGACCAAAATGAACGGACGACGTGCCGTCCCGAAACGCGGCAGCCGCGACACTGACGGCACATCGATCAGCCGTCGAGCCGCGCTCGCTGCGACCGCCGGTCTGACGGTCTCGACCAGCGGCTGTATTCAACGCCTCCGGAATCTCGTAACCCGAGACAACATCGACCAGCTCTCGCTGACGATCACCACCCTCCCCACCGAAAGCGATCGGGCGTGCATCAGGATCGCGAACGAACTGGAACGGACGTTTACGGCCGCCGGAATCGATGTCTCCCTGGACGTCCGATCGGGCATCGACTTCCACCGGTCGGTGCTGTACGACCACGATTTTGACGTCTGTATCAGTCGCCACCCCGGCGGAACCGATCCTGACTACCTCTACCAGGCGTTGTACTCGCGCTACGCCGACGAATCTGGCTGGCAGAACCCGTTCGGCTACACCAACCTGGCCGTCGACGACCTCCTCGAGAAGCAACGCCGCGCCGAGGGCGATGAACGACAGCAGGCCGTCACGAGCGCGCTCGAGGCGATCGCGGTCGAACAACCGTTCGTTCCGATCTGCATTCCCGAAGAACACCGGGCCGTCAGAACGGAACGATTCGCCGGCTGGAGTGAGGACCACCTCGCGACCCGTCGCGGCTATCTCGGTCTCGAGCCGGCGGACGATGTCGAGACGCTCCGCGCCACCCATACGGATGCCAGACCGACAGAAAATCTCAATCCGCTCGCGGTCGACTATCGCGATCGCGGAACGATTACCGAGTTGCTCTACGACTCGCTGGCGACGGACGATCCCACTGGTGACGTCCGCCCGTGGCTCGCAAAACCGTGGGACTGGGACGGGGCGACGATCGAGATCCAACTGCGAAACGGGTGTGAGTTTCACGACGGCACGCC
Organism: Natrinema soli; assembly: GCF_028618695.1. Next base: position 8,994 of record NZ_JAQIVI010000698.1, read on the forward strand.
TGTAACCGCCAGCGACGTCGAGTTCACGTACGAGTTTCTCAAAGACATGTCCCTCGGGGACGGGGATATCAACTCTCCAGCCCCCCGGTTCCGCGGCCAGGTCGAATCCGTCGAGACGGTCGACGCTCGGAGCCACAATCGCGTCGAGATTACGGTCGGGACGAATCGAGCGGTCGGCGAACGAGCCCTTCTCGTTCCGATACTCCCCGAACACATCTGGCGCGATCGGACAGCCGACGTCAGGGGACCGGGCGCCGTCAGCATCGCTCAGGGGACCACGAGGGCGGTCGTGACGAACAATATGGAACCGGTCGGAAGCGGCCCGTTCCGACTCGTGGACCGAACCGAAGGCGAGCAACTCACGTTCGAACGGTTCGATTCCCACTTCACGCTCGACCACGGCGACGAACTGCCGTCACCGACCGTCGACGAGTTCTCGGTCGAAATCGCCCCGAGCAGTAAAACGGCGGTTCAGGCCGTCGAGAACGACGACGCTGACGTCACGCTGTCGGCACTCGAGACGAACGTCATCGACGCCGTCAGCAGATCCGACGGTGGCCGATTGGTCGAGTCGCCGTCGTGGACGTTCTACTTCCTCGGCTTCAACGCGCGGAACGCACCGTTCAGCAACCCGCGGTTCCGGCGCGCCCTCGCGCAGTTGGTCGACAAGGAGTGGCTGGTTGAGGAGGTGTTCCACGGAAACGCGAGACCCGTGGCGACGCCGGTCATCGACGAGTGGGTTCCCGAGAGCCTCGAGTGGAACGGGAGCGACCCCGAAACGCCGTTTCTGGGGACCGACGGGGAGGTGAACGTCAACGCGGTACAACTGGCGTTCGAAGACGCTGGCTTCCGATACGACGATCAGGACCGACTCCGCGTCAGACAGTGATCGGCGTCGTATTCTGGTCGATGAGGGCACGGCGGACGCGCTTCTCGCGTCGCTCATCGGCCGGAAAAGCGCCGAAAACGAGACAGTGAGGCGTTATCGATCCTCGAGCGCGTCGGCGATGCGCTTGAGTGCGCGAGTCTGATCGCGCAGTTCATCCCGCATCTGTCGGACTTCACGAACGAGTTCTTCGTTGCTCTCGTCCTGTGCGCCGGGACCGCCGGGACCTGCGCCCGGACCGCCCGGGCCGGCACCGGGGCC
>NZ_JAQIVI010000699.1 GCF_028618695.1 Natrinema soli
TCTCGAGCGGCACGGCGTGCCAGGCCGTGCGAGCGGACCGGGCGCTGTAGTACGCCCAGACGACCGCGTTGCAGGCGACGAGAGCCGCGAGGAGCGGGGAGAGGGAGAGCCACCCGGCCACGGTCGCCAGTGCAACCACCAGCCCGACCGGGATTCCGACGACATTCGTGACCGCGAGCAGGTGCGTCAGACCGGTTCCGGTCACGGACCGGAGTCGATCGAACGCGGACCAGTTCGGCGCTCGACGGCGTCGGTACGGCTCGGAAACCTGCCGTCGTTTCTCACGGACCCACTCGTCGACGCTGGTCGGACAGCGGTTCCTGACGTATCGATTCAGAACACCGAGCGTATATCCTCGCCGGAACGCCGCCGCGCCGAGCGGCATCGATCCGGTCGCGCCGTCGCGCCGCCAGCGCTCGAGGCCGGCAAGCGCGTCGCTGGCCAGCACGTCGGCCGGCAGGAAGTATCCCCCGTCGAGCAATCGGTACGGTCCGGTGTTCGAGTTCGCGAACAGCAGGTCCGAGTGAACTGCGCTGCCCGCGGACTCGAGCAGCGGAAGGAGCCCGTCGTCGACGTTCCCCGCGGTTCGTTTCGCCTGAACGATATCGTACTCCTCGAGGCCGGCGACGGCGAGTTCGAACGCGTCGACGGGGAGCCGCGTGCCCGAGTTGACAACGGTGACGATGTCGTTATCGGCCAATGAGAGCGTCGCGAACGCCTCGGCCATCGTGGCTGCGCCGACGCGAGAGCCGCCGCGGTCCGTCCGCGGCGGGTCGTCCGTAGTCTGATCGGACGCACGCACCGCGTCGTCGGTCTCGACTAGTTCGACTGTCAGACCGCACGCCCGACCGGACTCGAGAGCGTCGGCCAGCTCGGCCACAGCGGGTTCGTCCGGTCCGGTGATGACGGAGACTGAAACACGGCCGGCGGGATAGCTCTGTCGCACGATCGACGCGAGCGTCTCCTCGAGCGCCTCCCTCCGGCTACCGGAAAGAGGAACGAGAACGTGAATTCGCCGCTGCATGGTCGCTGGTAGCCGACACTGAGGCCCGGGACCGTCCTTGACGGTCGGCGTCGGCTCCGCCGCAAGGCGCTGATCGCCGGCGGCCCGCGTCCGCTGC
>NZ_JAQIVI010000007.1:0-21555 GCF_028618695.1 Natrinema soli
GCAACGATGTCCGTCGCGGTCGGCTTTGCCGAGGTCCGCAGGACCCGGACGGGTGAAGCGCTGGCGTCGAAACCAAAGCCCGGCAGCACAGTGACCACCGGGAGCGAGCAGCCCGGAATGGTCGGTCGCGAGCGACGCGGAGGGAGGGAAGGCGAGCGGGGCGTGCCGTAACCACACACCAGCCGAGGGACAGCTACAACATCCCCACCTTCAGCTCAGCCTTGTGGGCTTCGAAAGGGCGAGGCCGTCTCGGTCGTCCCCCGCCGACGCAAGCACCGCAACGACCGAGCCCTGCGAGGGAGTGAGGCGCGCAGCGAGGCGCGGGATGCCGAGCGGCCGAGGGCTTTCGGTGGTAGTGTACTCCTCTCGAGTCATCTCCTCAACGATGTCGTCTCCCTCACAACCATCTCTCCACTCCTCCGCCACGATCTTGCCCTCACCCTGCCCCTCATTCTACTCTCCTCTCCTCGAGCGTCACCTCCATGTCGACCCGCTCTGCCCTACGTAGCCCGAGACACTCACACGCCTGTCTGCACTCACGCAACATCATCTTCGTCTCTCCTCGAACGTACCAGCGTACACCTTCCTGCCTCTTCCTCGCCTGGTGTGTTCTGTCCTCTCAAGTGTTCCATGGACTACCGATACCGAACCCACCAATCGTCCACGTCGCATCCCCGTCAGGCCGATCTCAGTTGTCCAATACTCGGACTGCTGTCTCGATCGTCACCCAGGGGTACCGGCCGTTCCAGCTGCACAAGACTCGGTCTGCCCTCGGGAAAGCAAGACCACCGGACCAAGAGTGTTACGTACAAGCCAAGCAGGTAACGGAGCAGCAATCGATCTCACTGATAGCTGTCAAGAGCTGCGTGTTGACTCGATGGAAACGCTGCTATGAGAGAGTGTATTCAGCAGACTTCGGACGTTTATTTCAACCTGCTTACGGAGAGACAGCTGTTCAGCAACCAGGTATATCCCACCCCTTTTTATTTTTAGGAATCTGATTAGTAATGTTTTAGTATAGTCCGAGTCGAACGTCGATAGAGATTATGACGCCACCCCTGCCAATCGTGTACCTCTACACGTCGGACACACAGGGGATCAGCGGTTCGATAAGATTCCAAAAGTTGATCTTCCTTGGTCAGCAGGAGTCAAGTCTCCCAGAGCGATATCAGTTTGTTCCTTACAAATTTGGTCCATATTCATATCAGTTAGAGCGTGATATTGAAAGCTGTATAAATAATGGCTATATCTGTAAGAGCCGAACGCGGAATAGGGTGGGGAATTACAGAATTGATTACTCGCTTACCCCAGACGGAATCCGATTTGCAAAACTTCTTCTAGAGAAAGGCCCCGACAAAGTATTTCAAGAGGCCAATAAAATCACCTCAGCGCACGGTGGGAAACAACTTTCAGACCTAATCAAATACGTCTATGGGAATTACCCCGAATATACTGACGAGTCCACGCTTGATATCGAACGTATCTTCGATGAGTCAACCACTTCGCAATTTACGGAACAAGACCCATCTCAAGTGGGTCCGTTCAATCAGATCAAGAAGTTAAGTGAAGAAGAAGGCGAAGTAGCGGGAATCGATAAAGAGTTTACTAGACAGTCACTAGAAATTGGATCTGAATTTCGAGCGACTCTTGAGAGGATTAGCGGTGATTCAGTATCGATATACTGGCGATCGCCATCACCATCGTTTGACTTATTCACACAAATCGTACAGAACGATACAGCAGTCCCAAAAGATGCGCCGAGTGAAATGCGAACTCGTGACTCTGATAGATGGATCCGTGGAGAGTGTAACGAACTACTGGATAAGGTCGATTCCGACACATGTCTGTTCTTTAGAACTGAAGCGGAGGATGATCAATACACAGTCACTTGGGAAGCCGGAAGGGGAGACAGTGATGATGAGATTACAATCTATATGACCGAAAGCCGGGCTAATTATAAAAGTTTCCGAGCAGCCTTAGTTCAGTACGCCACTGAAACCGCACTAGATCCTGACATAGCTCCTAAAAGCCGAGCAGTCACTACCGATGATCTGGTCAGCGAATCGTTCCGCCAAACTGCAAAGCTCGCAATAAGCTAAATATACCAAAATGATGGAAATTCAGCAGCTTGAGGATAAGGCTTGCTATGTGTCTGATAAAGACGAATACGGAATGATTGAAGTGAGAACCTGCATGGACGGTACGGCGGAAGCGTGCTGTCTTTCAAAAGGCGAGACCGGCACTCAACGAACCGGGGTCATAAATTGGCGGAGTCATATGTCTACTGTCGAGGTACGTATCCGGAGCTTGAACGAGAGCATAACTCTGATGCCCGAAGAAAAGGAAAGCAAAGGAGCATATGAGTACGTCAAAGAAGTGCATCTTCCTCCTTCAATGGGAAGTAATGTAAACGAGTATGAATTCCGGGTTCCGGTTAAGAGGGAATCAGCGGGCATATCGATGAGCGAGATCATTCAGTTGTCAATGACCATCGACACGGAACAAGCAGCTGAGGACAGTAGGGAAGGACCAACGCTGCATTCCAAAATCCAGTTTAAATGAGTTTTCCGAGCGCAGGGCTAATTCTTGAAATTACTCCATTCTTATCTACCATTGTTGTTGAGATTGCTACAGCAGGAGGTGAAGGAAAATTTGAGGGAGAATTTCAGAAGCAACCAGAATATGGCGTAATCGGAGATTCCCCTGCTAGCGCCGAGAATATTCGGTATACGGCGTTATTTAGCTACCATTACGAGCAATCTATGAGATACTTCGATATCGCTACTATTGCAGCGTTCGTCATCTTTATCACCAAACTCTACACAGCAGAGGGCACAAGCGAATTGATCGTCTCTGCAGCTGTCATTTCAATATGCTTCATCGTCGGTCTTCGTGTCTGGATGCGCAGATACTTTGAGTTAAAAACGCCGACAGAATACGCACGCAAAGACCTGTTATACACTTACCGAGGACTTATCATTCGGAAAGGTGATCTTGCCATCATGGCTGCAAATCTCGCTCCAGTCATGTGTTTAGTATTTCTAGATCTCATGTGAGTTGATCAAAACAGGATCGAGCTGTCAATTGTCTCATTATTAGATAAGGCTGAGAATTCTACTCTCACCAATCAAAGCTAAGAGATGCACGTACTGTACGTGGTATTGAACTCATTCCTTGACCGATAGGCACTATGTATTACTTCGATCCTAGCAACATGATCAGTGGCTGGTATAAGTAGCCGCGTTAGATTCTCCCACCTACATACCAGCTGATTCACTCGAGTATGGGTTGAAAGCAATCTTTGAGAAGAACCTATGACACCCTGCACTGGGGGAAAGCCCGGCAGCACAGCGAGCTCGAAGAGAGCGAGCGAGCAGCCCGGAACCTGGAGGAGGGTGGGTGGTCGTGGGAGGGCGGTGCTGTGCGGTGCGGTCCTCCTCTGCTCGCTGCTCCATACCCACCTCACTCCACTACTCTCATCCTTCCACTATCTCAAACCGCACTGACTCCCTACCTTCTGTACGGTTTCCGCATCCAGGATCTCATCGAACTGGCCCACGCTCGCAGCTGTACCCGGATTGCTTGCCGCAGATCCTGCCGCAGCACCGCCACTTCCGTATAGTACGATCGCGCACCCCTTGGCAATTCGTGGAACCGTTCCTGACACTTGAGACACGTGTACTCGAACTCGGCTCGGACGTTGTTCTGGTGCCCATCGAGTTCACCCCCTTCGCCGTAGTGGAACTCCTCGTACACGAGCTTCTTCGAGACGAACTCGCGACCGTCACACCGCGGGCACTGGTTCATCATCAGCGGCTCGTCCGATCCCTGCCTCGAGACAGTACTCGAACTCATCGATGCAACCTTGGCCTGCTCACCCTCACTGCTCTCCTCACCATCCTCGGCTGAACTCTCGGCTTCGTCCGCTGCTGTGGTATCAGCCTGGCCGTCGTCTTCTGCATCTTCCTCGCCTAGCACTGCTCCTTCTTGAACCCAGTCGTCGAATTCCTCGCTCAGGATCTGATCATCGTCCTCTGCGTCTTCCGTCTGATGCTGATCTGTCCAGCTCATATCCCGCTCACCCCTCTCAGGTGGGCGAACAACACTGCCGTCGCGATCACCTAGCCTGACGTCCTCCTAGCTGCTCTTCACTCACCACCGCCCTCGAGTCCCACTTCACCGTCGACGTCCTCGCCCACGGCCACCATCCCTCCCCTCGAGGAGAGCAACCCACACTGTACCACCTCCCCTCCAGGTCCACTCTTTCCTCGAGCTCCTCCCAGACTCCCCGTCACGGCCTGGCTCCTAGCTTGTACGTTCCTCCCACTCTCACCTCTCCTCAGCCTCATCTCCAGTCCTCTGCCCACTCCCCTCTCCGACACCACACTCGACCCTGTTCTCCGCCCTTCACTCGTTCTCCAGACCTCGCTCTCTTCTCCCCCTCTCGCCTCGAGCATCATCCTCTCTCTACTTCTCCCACCCCTCTTCTTTCTCTATTGGTCCCTCACACATCCGCTGTTCATCGCCGTCCACGAATCCGACCTCAACGCCTGGTCGGAGTTCTTCGACCGGTTCGGAATCCTGACTGCCGAGGAACGCCAGCCCGCTGAAGACCTCGATTGCGTCATCCAGGTCATCCTCGAGTCGCGGTCACAGATCGATCCCGAAATGGTCAACGGACGGCCAGTTCTCCCGCTCCAAGAAACCGTAGCGTTCGCAGATGAGCATTATGCGCATTTCCAGTCAGCACTCGACATGCTCGACCGTATGTACGACGACATCGACACTGACGCGAACTACCGCTCAAATTGACAGAGGCTGCCAATGGGTATCCACAGACGTTTAAGTCATCGCAGACCAATTATGGAGACATGGCCACGGATCTCACCGAACGGGTGCAAGAAATCGCGGAAGCGCGAGGCATCCCCGAATCGGAGATCCTCGAACGGGCGCTGGAACGCGGTGTCGAAGACCTCTGGATAGACCTCGTCCTTTCGCGGTACATGAACGACGAAATCGATCGAGAAACAGCGATCGAACTCGTTGGACGTGACCGCGTCAAGCGTGCAGAACGCGAACTGCAGGCAGTCGAAGACGATGTTCGGTGGGGTATGAGTGCGTGATCCTTGCGGTCGCTGATACAGGCCCACTAATCCATCTCGACGAAATTGACGCGCTTCAGTTGCTCTCGGTAGTCGATGGGTTGCTCATTCCACAGACAGTAAACGAAGAACTTGAGGCAGGGACAGTTCCATCTGCGCTCAATCATATCGAGTACGAACTCGTCGAGGCAGAGGAAACCGAACTCACCGTTGATTTAGACCCTGGAGAGACTGCTGCTCTTGCGGTCGCATCTGAGCGCTCAGCTGTCCTTTTGACTGACGACCTTGCAGCCAGAGACGCTGCCGAGGATGCCAATGTCGAGGTGCATGGCTCAATCGGTGTCATTGTTCTCGCATACACTCGTGGGGAACTCACCAAATCAAAAGCAGCCGAGCTGATGCGAGCACTCCAAACAGAAACGAGCCTGTTCATTACCGACGCTGTAGTTGAACGGGGAATCACACTGCTCGATGAGTCAACCAGATAATTCTGGTGCTACTCTCGCCTCTCTGTTGAAAATCCGCTACGAAGAGAAGCGGTAATAGCCGGTCACGGAAGCAGCTCAAAATAGAGCTATTTCTCCTCGCCTCAAGAGCGTGAGGCGAACACCAGTGAGTGAGTCACCAGACCAATCTGTAGAATCGAGCGGTCTTACACCAAAACAGCGTCTTGAGCCACCAAACACGCCGCTCATCAACGCCGGTATCATGACGATCAATGACATGGATCTTCAGTCCTCTCCACTCCGATCACCACACTCCATTCTGTTCTCCGCCCTTCACTCGTTCTCCAGACCTCACTCTCTTCTCTCCCTCTCGCCTCGAGCATCATCCACTCTACTTCTCCCACCTCTTCTTTCTCTATTGGTCCCTCACATTCTGCTCTCTTCTCAACTTTCTCTCACATCTATTACCTTGTCTCACACCCCTTCCTCTCCCACCTCTCTGCCGCTCTCTAGTCCCCCACTGATCGTGTTCTAAAAATGCTTTCTCATTCCTCTCTCATTCCCCTTCCGACCACCCCTTGTTACTGACCCTACCTTCCACCCGTTCTACACCCAATCCAATCCCTCCATTCTCGAGTCCGCACACTCCTCCAGACCGAGCCTCCAGTTTCTGATACATCCACCTTCCCCTGCCCTCTGTACTCCCCACGTCTCAATCCCGTCGCGCACACCTCTGCTTCTGCATACCTCCCCATTCCTTTGGACGAAAAATCGTCATTCACGACCGGTTTTACGGATTTATATCTCTTTAAAACCCCGTCGCGCATATCTAAGGCCGTTATTGTGTGCGCGACGAGTTCGAATTTCGGAGCTTAAATCAAGAACGTGCGCGACGGGAGGGTGAAACCGCCGATATTGGGATGATCGGTGCGTTATGTTGAATGGAAGCAATAACTAGACAGTCAATTTTGGAGAGGAGTTCCGTACGCAAAACCCGTCAATTAAGGTTTTCAGCAGTTTCAGCCCTCAGATCGTGCGCGACGGGGTGTAACTACCCTACATGTAGTTAGAATCAATACATATCGTATTAAGTATAGATATCGAGGAAGTGGCACAGAATCCTGATTTTAAATCTGTCATAGGATGGTGGAATAATGGCTATGTAGATGGAGTTTTTCTTCAAAAATGTTTGTTCTAAGAGTGTGAGAAAAAGTCGTCAGTCTGCTCGAGTTGGTCGTACATTTCGTCGGGGAATGGAAGGCTGCCATAGATTGAGTAGGGGCACTGCTCTTTGCCGATACAGTACCGTTGCATATCGTCATTGTTACAGTTCATCGGCAGGGGTGTGTTCCCTTCGGAACCGATGCCACGATCGCCCCGTCGGGCTTCGTACTTAATTTGGTAGGCAGAGATCTCTGGATCGAACCATGGCCACCGACTGAACAGGTCTTTGAGTTCATCGGTGATCGCGTCGATGGGCTTCTCGCGGTACTGTGGAAGCCACATTACCATCCGGACGAGGTTGAAGAGGTCTTTCCGAACCGGCTTTTCCTCTTGGAGCCGCTCGTCGAGTGCTGCCAGACAAGGCAGTTCAAACAGATCTTCGAGCTCCGTGATTTCAAGTGGCCGCGATCCACCGCCCGAGTGGCCGATCCGATACGTATTGACGCGGTCACCCCGATAGACTGTCACCGACCGATGTGATGAGTGATCGGCAAGCGAGTTTCCTACACTTCGAGGGGTCGACAGCTGTGTGAGCTGGGTTCGTTCACTCTCGTTTTCTGGTTCGTATCCCTCGAGCGCGCCGGACAACTCCTGCGCAGTATGAAACTCGCCGATCTGAGTCTGGGGTGACGCTCGCACCGCATTTTGGAGCAGTCGGACGATCTGCTCGCCTTGATCCCAGTTTTTCCACACCTTCTCGTACTGGCCGATCTCGAGGGCGTAGTCAGTCCGCTCGGTGATCGCCGTCTCGTGCTCTCGGAGCCACTTGCGTTGTGGCTCACCGAGTTCATCCTCTTGGACTGCCTGTAGCCGACCAAAACACCGCTTGGCGTACGATCGATAGGTGTCATGGAGGTGGTCGAGCGGGACGTAGAGATGATTGTCCTTGACCTGCGTTCGAATCTCGCCCGTTTCGTCGGCACTCGTCGCTTCGGTGGATGCTCGCGCGAGACACTTTCGAGAGGCAGCCGCCATTGGGATTTCCACGTAGAGATCGGACTCGTCATCGGCAGTCTCCTCCTCGTCAAATTCGGGCATCGGCTTGACGCCCGTACAAACGCGACCCTGGTGGGGACCGTCCTGACTGGGGCCTTTCGCATAGAGGACCTCAGCCATCTCTTGGTAGAGCGTCGGGTCGTCGTACTCATGGACAAGTGCGAGGAGATTGGTCGCGAACAGCTCGCGGATGTTGTGAAGGACTTGATTCTGCCGAGGCGGCGTGTCCTCAAAGCGAGGTTGTTCGCTCACGCAGATTGTACTGAGAGTAGCCAGCAAAACGAGCGTGGCGGGCTCGTCGACGAACGGGTACTCGAGCGGGCGGTTACGCTGGGTGCTCTTGAACGCAGCAGTCCCGAACCGTTCGATATCCGAAAGCAGCGTCTCTCGGTCTGGCGTATTATCGACGACGTAGCGGTCGTAGCCGCGGGCGAATAGCTGGATGATCTCGTTATCGGTGTAGTTGGTCGGGATCGCTGCAGCGAGGTAGGCGTCTCGGTCGGTCTCTCGTGGATCAATCATGGGTGAGTTCACTCTCGGTTTCAAGGAATTGTGGTCGGGCTTCTGTTCGCGGATCGAATGCTGGGCTCTCGATCGGCTGAACGACGCGACAGACGTCTGCATGCAACGAGTAGGGAACGCGAAGCAGACGACTTCGGTCAGCAGTCACAACGGGATCGATCGGGATCTCATAACGCTCGAGCAAGAAGTCGTTCAGCACTTCTCGGCTTTTCTCGTCATATCGGTGGTCAAGATCGTCGTCGAGCAGATAGATGTGGACACCTTGGCCAGAGTAGACGACCAGCGTCTCCTCAGCAGCAAACACATCCGTGAAGACATCGCGCGTTTCGAAGCCGTACTCGATCGCACGGTCGATATCGTCGAAGGTATAGGGATACCCCGTCGGATCGGCGTCACGAATCTCAGATTCAGCGAACAACGTGTCGTCACGACTCGCATCTGCTGATTGGATCTTGAGGTTGTTCTCCTCAAGCTCGCGTTCAGCGCGCGCTTTCGCGATGTCTTTCGCGTCGATATCGACCGCAATCACCCAGGGGTGCTCCCAGTTGTCTAGCGCGTAGTAGACCCCATCCGAAACCGGATCGCTCTTCTCGGTCAGATCAGGATCGACCAAGGCGTACTCACTCCCCTTGAACGGGTCGTACCGTGCGGGAGACTGGATGAACGAGACGAGTTCTTCGAAGTCGCCGAAGTTCTGTGCAATCGGCTCGCCATCTGAGGTGGTGCGCCATGTCGGCCGTCGAACGAAGTCTCGATCGGGACGCTTCGCTTTGCAGATGGGATGGCGCTCGCGAAAGCTGATTCCGAACTCTTTCGGTGCCGTTGGTGTGATGAACGGCAGCAGCTGGTCGACGTACTCTGGGAACTCCTCGGTGTAGTACGCATAGACCTCGTCGCGAGTTGCCTGTCGCCAACTCATGAGGAGTCTCCAGTCACCTTTTTTTCCATTTTTCGGAAGGTTTGAACAGTTGTCATTCCAGCAGCCTCAAACGACTCGACTCGCTCCTGGATCTGTGCAAATGAACGCGCAGCCCGCCCACTTACCGAGCCAGGAAGCCGTTCAGCGTCGGCAAGCACATTCGCAATCTCTCGAGCGTCGTCACGTGACGGGAACGCCCACACGACATCCGCGTCGACGGCGGCCATCTTCTCGTAATCACTCACAACTGCCTCAGCGTTATTTGACGACATCTCCACTTCGCCAACCCACACGAGGTCGTCATCAGCACCGAACGCGGCAACGTCGAACACCGTCTCCGAGGACTGCTGATAGTACCGCACTACTCGATCGACCTCTTCGAGAATCTCGAGCCAACGCACCAGGAGTTCGACCCCGACTTTGTGCGGTGTCTTTTCACCGAGATCACCAATCCCCTCCTCGGCAGTTAGTGTCTCACCGAGAACCTCGCGTCCAGCGGGCAGTACCGTATAGTACGGCCGTCGGTCTACTTTCCCTCTCTCGAGCAGCTCTTGTTCAATCAACACCTCAACGTCAACCTCATCGAGGTCCTCTTGTAATTCATCCATTCCCTCCAACAGCGTGTAGCCTGGGAGGTCACGATTCATCGCATCAAGCACCCGTTTGAGGAAGATCGCATCGTCTCGTGAGAGTCGCCGTCGATGGAGTTCACGGTCCGGGACCGGGCACTCCTCTTCGTCTGTGGGTGGGTCGAAGAAGACGGCCCCACTCGCGACATCAGCTGGATCATTGTCGGTGGTCTCCGCTTCACTACTGTCGCTGAGGTCTGCCTGAGCTGTGAGGTCGCTATCGTCTCGTTCATCGGGCCGATCGTCGTCCCCATCGTCGGGGCCGAACTCATCGAACGGCTGCTGTGCGTCGGCGTCTTCAGTCTCAACTTCGGGATCGACTACCTCTCTTTCGTCCGTCTCTTCACGCTCATCTCCGTCCGGCACTGGTGGCGCGTCAGCCCACTGATCTGTGTCGCTCCAATTCGACCACTCCATCGCGTCCTCGTGGGTCGGCACGTACAATCCATACTCGTCCTCAGTTCGCTCGATCACTTCCGGTAGGAGTTCTTCATCGAACTGCTGCTGTTCAGCTGCCGTCAACGGCTCGTCGCTTTCTGGATGTCCGCTCACAATCGGCATCGAATGCAGGGTCAGCGGCGCTGGTCGATCCTCACCGAACCCGGGGGAGACGAGTTTCGTGAACCACTCCCCGGCAGCCATCCGGTTGTTCCGGTTCCGGACGTCCTCGACAGACAACTCGTCGTGCGTGAACGTCTTCGCAAACCGGTCGGTCATCGAGATGTCTCCGATGAGTTTCGTATGTACCTCAGTCAGGAGTTCTTCATAGGCCCCGTTGCCGTCGTCCCAGCTTTTGACCTGCTCAGGATACTGCATGATGAATCCGAGACTCAACCCGGACGATCGGCCCTGAGGGAGTAGCTGATCGGCAACCAGCTCGGTCGCAACGAACGGTGCGGCTTCTTCCAGGATGACGTTGACGACGTTCTCGGGGTTCGTCCGCCGCCGTCGTTGAATTGCGTGCCACAGATTACTCAACAGGACCGTCGTAAACCCACGTTGGGCGTCTAGTGTGAGATCACCCAGGTCGAACAGAATCGTGACGTCTTCGTCAAGGAACTCACTGAAATCGAAGTGCGTCTCCTGCTGGTGGAAGCCGTAGAGATCGTCCCCGTTGGATTTGCGACCCGGCTTGTATCGAAGCATCCAGTGGAGGTGGCGATCCTCTTTCAGTCGATTCAGCCGATTCAATACCGCACCCATCGTGGTGTCGAACTGGTGCTCGTCTTTAGCGAACTGCGAGGCGAGCGAGTCGTGGATGTCGGCATTGATGTCCGAGATCCCCGGCAGTTCCTGGTGACGGTGCATTCGCGTCGCGGCGTCGACGAAATCGTCTAGTCCAAAAACGTCGTCACCGTGTTTGGGATCGAATAATGCGTAGATCAGGAACGTCAGAATCTCGTTCGCCACGAACGCCTGTTCGTGCTTCTCAGCTCCCAGAATCATCCGCATCAGCGCGTGGAAGTGGTCGGCTTTCTCCTTGACCGCTGTCTCGCGATCGTGGCCCGCCTCGAGTGCCGGTCGGATATCGAAAAACGAGATTGCAGGAAGCGTCCCCGGCTCGCGAAAGTAGTACACGTCGTCGAGGTCGCCGAATTTCTGGTAGTGGGCCATCAGGTAGTTCAGACACATGTTGTCGCCTTTCGGCTCGAACAGGACGTTCGGCCCTGGTGTCGTCTCGGCGAGCGAGCGCAGTATGCGGTTAGTGACTTGGCTCTTCCCAGAGCCAGTGGCGCCACAAAGCAACCAGTGACGCGTCTGTCGGCCTGGTGGTAACCGGAGTGGTCCTTCGACAGCACTGTTGGCATCCTGACCGAGGACCATCCCCGTGGTGTACTGGCGGCGTTGAGCAGCATCCAACCCGGGGAGCGCTGTGCGACTTTCGGGATTCGCGTGCGTCTCTTTGACCGCCTCGTCAGTGAGATGCTCGGTGCTGGGGACGATCACCAGATTACAGAGTTCGGCAGGATCCAGATGCAGGTCAGGTTCGGACCGGCTCAATTTCCCACCAGAGACGACCTCACCCTCGAGCACGCGGTTGAAACAGCGTCGTGACCGCTTTCGTTTGCTGCGCTCGAGAGCCCCTTTCCCGTGGAGGGTCTCGCCCTCGAGTTTGTAGTAATCACCCGCGAGCGGATCGAACACGGTACTCAGGTTCCGCAAGTAGTGGTCAATCTCGGACGTGTCGCTCCGAGACGGGCTCGTGGGGACGGTCACCGCGCGCAGGTTGGTCGTGAACGTGTGTCCCCAGTCTTCGTTTCTGATCTCGGCGATGCGCTCAGATTGAGATTCACTGAGTGACTCTGATCGCGGTGAGGATGACTCGCTATTCTTTGGACCGCGCAGAAGCTCTTCAAGGGCCACGGCGGCTTCATCCCACAGCGTTTCACGTCCATGTTCGATTTCGTCGATGTGGTACTCACCCGCTGCCGTCAGATCGGGCTCACCTTCGAACGCGGCCTGGAAGACGATCGGATGATCCGTGCTTGCAAAGTGATCGATCAGCACCGTCAACGGCGCGTGTGAGTTCGCCTTCGTCCGATCGTCTGCACCCATTTTCTGATCGAATTTTTTGATTGCGGCCAACGGGTCTCCGCTGCCAGTCCACCGCAGTCCGTACGGCTCAACTTCGTCCGGATGTGGCCGGGCGAGTACCCCCTCACCAGTGTCGACTGGCGTCTCGAGGGCAAACGTAAGCGATCCTGGATCACGGTTTTCTGCCTCCTCTTTCGCACGGAGTGCATCGAGGTCGACACGCGGGAGCTGTTTACCGAGTGGGAGACTGGATTCAGAATCGGAAGTGGAACCTTCGGTATCGGAAGTAGAATCGGAAGCCTCCGTACTGCCGCTCTCTTCGGCAGTCTCGTCTTGATCGACCTGCTCGCCGATGGTCGTCGCTCCTCCGTCAGCAAGCGTCGGCTTGGAGCCACGGACACGAACGAGCGCCTCGACCTCCGCGGGCGTACACTCGCTAGTTGTCCACTCTATCGATAGCGGCGGAAGCAGAAGCTCGATTCCATACCGGAAAGACGCCGAAAAAGAGTTGAAGAGCAACAAGAATACCGCGAGGGTTTGAGAATATGTCGAATCGAACACCCGTTCCTGCTGTGGCCGTCGATGAGGCCCCTTCAGAACAGAGCTGTCGCTGTTCGCCAGCCTCGCTTCGCTCGAAGCGAGGCGGCTCAGCCGAGACCGTGGTCGCATCCAGCCGGCAATCCAACACCGTTCGTCCGATGCTTCTCTTTCCACCCCAACTCATCATCGAGCACTCCCTCGATCCCGTGGAGAAACGCGTCACCAAACGTGAACTCTACCGGGAGTACTCGCCCGCCACGTCGTGGCGCGGCGAGTACTGCCCACTGGATCACGATCCACAGCTGCTCTAACAGGAACCCGACGCCGACGTAGAACAGCCGAATTGTCGGTGACGGCGTTGTCGTTACCGCTCGTGCCTCGCGAAATTTCTCGTAGCTCTTCTCGATCCGTGAACGCTTGTCGTAGATCGCCGCTACCTGCGCTGGCGTCCGGTCTTCCAGACCGTACGCCGCGTACCCTGTTTGCTTCAGCCCTGACTTTCCTCGGTCACCGTTGTGGTACGTGACATCGACCGCCAGCGGATATGTCTGTTCGTGCTCTTTCCCTTTACAGATCGTCTCCTCGGTCATGTACGACGCGTTCACCGAGAGTTTCTCCCGGAGCGAGTCTTTCCCGGTCTTGACCGGGAAGACTGGCGGCGCAACCGCCCGAAGAACGCCGATCACCTCTCCGACGTAGGCTGCTCGATCCATGAGAATCCGGTCGATCTCGAACGGATACAGCTCGACGCGGGCGAGCACACGCTCGACCGCGTCGGCCTTGCTATCCTCGCCATCAACCGGTTCAACCGCTAGTGTTAGCGGCTTTCCCTGTGCGATCACAAACGCCGTGCAGTACCTATGGCACTTTGTTGTGCCGTCACGGGCTTGCATTCGCCGGAACTCGTCTTCGTTCTCTGGATAGCCATGGAACGGGTTGTCCATGAAGTCGATGCAGACGGTTCTCGACCGGTCGCGGTCGAGAACCGACATCGCCAGCGTAGCGAGAACATCGTTGACAGCGTCCAGCATTGGCTCTTTTTGGAGCGTGTGGAGCCAATCCATGACGGGCTCTCTGTTGGGCGTCTCCTCTGTGTTGGTGGTGACGCCGTGAACGGAAGTTGTTCCGACAGCCGCTCGAAGAACGACTTCCATAATATCGCCGGAATCGAGGGGCGAGCCCCCGATTCCCGGCATCGGAATCAACTCAAGCAACTCCAGAGAAAGAGCCTTGAGTTGCCGGTTCGAAATGAATTCGTCCGGATCTGTAAGAACCCGTCTGAGTTTTGGAAGGTTCATACGGGACTGTCCGGACAGCGGATGAATCAGTGATCTGATTCACCCGCTTCCCACTCATCTACATATCAGACGTGAGTCCATTGAGTCAGAGTGGACAACTAGCGACAGTGAATTATCTGATAAGTAGGTATGCGAGTCTATTACTACTAAGCGGTTTGGCTAAGAAGCTTCAAGCAATGAACTTTAAAGAGCGAGAACAAGTCTATGGGAGGGAAGAGTATTACTGGGGAACAGAGCCGAACCAAATAGCCGAACGAACGGTCGACATCGCGTCCAGCATAGCGAACGAACCAACGGCTATCGACATCGGAGCTGGCGAAGGGAGGGACTCCGTTCTCTTCGCCGAGCATGGGTGGAAAGTGTATGCCGTCGATGTGTCTCAGAACGGTTTAGAGAAGGCAAGTCGGCTCGCTGAGCGTCGAGCCGTCGATATTGAAACGATTCGGGCAGATGCAAACGGACTGACCCTTCCTACGAACGTTGATGTTGTCTACTCGGCAGGGGCAGTTCAGTATATTCATCCTGAAAAACGGACTCGACAGTTCGACCATTTCAAATCCCAGACGAACGCCAATGGAGTCCACGCTATCTTCGCGTTCGTTGACCACCCCGAAATCCCAACGCCGCCGGACTGGACGGAAAACGAGTACTTCTATGATCCGGGCGAACTGGCAGACCACTACGAGGACTGGAAGACGATTCAGTACGACGAGATTGTATTTGACGATGACTCTGGGAGCGAACCGCACCAGCATGGGGCGGAGATTCTGTTCGCGCAAAACCCGAGTGAGTGAGTCGTGTCTGGCAAGAACTGTTAGACTCACGCCCTGTATGTAACGCTCACCGGGGTCAACACAATCGGTACGCGATCCGTTCTATGACAGCCCCTGCTGTGTGCCCTGGAACTGACCTTCGAGAGATAGTCTTCGACTCATTTAAACTCTCAACGGACAAGAGTCCGATA
Organism: Natrinema soli; assembly: GCF_028618695.1. Next base: position 15,176 of record NZ_JAQIVI010000007.1, read on the forward strand.
TGTACGATCTGACCGCTTTCCAGCGCGATCTGCTCTATGTTGTTGCTGGGCTGGATGAACCACATGGACTCGCAATCAAAGAGGAACTCGAGGACTATTACGAAAAAGAGGTCCACCATGGTCGTCTGTATCCAAACCTGGATACAGTCGTCGAGAAAGGGCTGATTGACAAGGGACAACTCGATCGTCGGACGAACGTCTATTCCCTCACTCAGCGTGGGCAGCGTGAACTCAAGGCTCGCCGCGAGTGGGAGGATCAATACGCTGCCGAATCGGTTGATTGAGAACTCGTTGTATTAGTGTTATAACGAGGGTTCCGCTAACTCCTACGAACGGGGAAATCAGGTGTCACGGAAACCACCACTTCTGTGACGGGCCAAGAGCCAACAATCACAAAATCAGCTCAATCCACTGACGCACTCTCGAGGCCATCATAGAAAATCTCCCCCGCCTTGATTATGTTCATTTCTATGATGAATTAGACGATAAGCAGGTATGCTTACTGATCGATGACTCGTTCTTGTTCAGAGAGGATGTTTGCGTGTTCGTCACGCGCCTCATTGTGCGCTTCAACGTCCCCTTCGTCTCGGTCTGCGAGTTCCTGTAATCGATCTTCTTTCCCATAGAGGGTAACGGTATCTCCCGGTTGAATCTCTGTATCGGGACCGGGGGCACCGATATAGTCATCGTTTCGCTCGATCCCGAGCAGGATCACTCCTTCGTCAGAGAGATTCAATTCTCTGGCTGTATCATTTGCCAACCATTCGTCTTCGTTGATCTCAACTTCGGCGACGCGATATCCACTCTGAAGGCCGAGTACCTTCGTGTAATCTTGGATGGCAAGATCCGTCGTCTGGTCAAGTGCCCATTCGATAACTGGCGTCACTGCTCGATTCAATAGTCGGCTCCGAGCGAGAAGAATAATCCCGACAATGCCAGCGATAACGTAGATGAGGGTAAGAACGTTTTCGCCCTCGGCGTTGACGAACGACAGGAGGAGCGACGCAAGTGCACTCACAACCCCGATACTTCCGAGTCGGATGAGCCAGATGACAATGGTTCGTCTGCTTGGCTCCGAAACCGTAAACTCTGCCTCGTCGGTTGTGTACCCCGCTCCCGAAAATGCCGATGCCGCCTGAAATGAGGCCACGTCCGGTGAGAGACCAGTCATTCGAAGTGCAATCGATCCGATCCGGATCACGAGGAGGGCGAGGGCAAAGATGATGAAAACGGACAGGATTTGATTTGTCGCTACCATGAGATTACGTCTCACAGAGGGCTGTAAAAAGATGGGGTCTTCATTCAACGAGATCGCTATATGATCCCTCCGTACGGAACGTCTGGTAGCTATCTTCCAACGGAGGGGTTCAATAGAGCCAGCGACCCCCAGTCACTCAGCGTGGAATTCCTGGGCCGGACTGAACTCAGTGGCTCAATTCGAGTCTCGAGATCATCAATTTCCTCGCGCAATTCAGCGGCTTCAGGCTCATCACTAGCGGCTAACTGATCTTTGAGACCTTGGAGGCGTGTTTCTTTCTGCTCTTCATCAACCTCCGCTTTCCGAACATATTCCCGATTCTGGCACTGTCTAGTTGAGCCAGTTTGAGGAAAGAGCAGGTCGTTGAGTGAATTGGACTAGAATGCTCGCAGACCTGCTCAGCGAGTGCTATGACGCGGATTTAGAAGAGTCTTGAGAGAACGAGCGGACGGCGACGCCCATCAGGGCGTTCGCCGTCCGCCTCCACGAAACCGATTGCTTGCTTCGCGAGACAACAGCAATTTTGGCGGAATTAGGCGTTGAACGCTCGCATGGAGCGGTTTGGAATTGGGTGCATCGGCTGGCTGACAGCGGGTGCGACCCGCCTGAGGCGCAGCCGAAGCGGGTCGCGGTTGACGAGACTGCTGTCCAGATCAACGGCGAGTAGTCTTGATTGTATGCTGCAATAGACACCGAGACAAAGCTGATTCTCGACGTCGCGTTATTTGGTCGGCATGGCACTGATCCGGCAGCTGCGTTCCTGCACCGACTCGACGAGAAATACGACCTCTCCGAGACCGTATTTCTCGTGGACTAATTCGGATACCGGACTGCCCTTACTCGATTAGGATTGAGCGGTCGAGTCAATTACACCGAGCGAAATCTCATCGAAAAGTGGTTCACACCCTCAAAATGCGCATCGACCGCTTCCACAACTCGTGGGTGGCAGTCGGGCGAGGGCACGCGAATGGTTTGAACAATTCATGCACTACTACAACCGCCAGAGACCACACCAAGCTCTCGACGGAAAGACGCCGATCGAGGAGGTGCAGAACTAGACAGTTCCCTGTTTTCGAGTTATTCTGTTGAGCTAACCAGTTGTAGAACCGGCTGAGGTACTCGTCTTCGCACGTATGTACCGCTGAGTACGACGCTTGAACGAGCAGCCACCGGACTCGTCCTGATCCTCGCTTCGAGATACTCTCCTCAAACCGTGAGTCGCCAGACTCGCGGATTATCGGGTTCAGTCCAACGTAACTTACGACCTCTCTGACCCGATCAAACCGGTTGATCTCTCCCAACTCCGCGTAAATAGTCAACGCCGTAAAATAACTCACACCCGGAATCGTCATCAGGAGCTGGGTCTCCTTCAGAGACCCAGCCCGCTCCTCAATCTCTGCTTCCAACGACTCAATCTGTTCAGTGAGTGTCTGAATGACCTCCAGATACGACTCTAGCAACGCATCCCACGGTGTCGGGAGCGAGAGTTCCGCCAGGAACTCTCGTCCCTTGACACTCAGTGGTTTCACCTCCTGAGTGATCCCGTGATCACTCAACAAGCCATGGATCTTGTTCGCGTACTCGGTCCGGTTCTCAACGAGCTTCTGGCGCCCACGCACAAGTGCGCGGGCTCGCCGAACCTCGTCGGTTGGAACGTAGCTTTCTGGAATTGATCCTAACCGAACCATTCGAACGAGTTGTTTCGCGTCGACGCGGTCAGTTTTCTTGTTCGAGTCAGAGATCAACTTCAATTCGCCGGGGTTAGCGACGGTTACATCCAGATACTCTGAAAGAGTATCATGGATGTGGTAGTAGTTGCTGGTCGCTTCAAGCGCGGCTTTGGACCCAGCGTACTGCTTGGCAAAGTCGTCGAGGTTCGCGTTTTCGACGTGAACCTCTTCGACGATCTCACCGTTTTTGTCCACTACTGCAATTTGTGAGTACCGTTTGTGTATGTCGATACCAATGAACATTGGACTCACCTTGAAACGCCGGTGCGTGAAACAGAGATTCACCTATACGGGCTTTCCCGACTGCCGCTCCTGGCGGCAGTCGGGCTGTGACGCCCAGGACTCGGCTTCCTACGCACTCGGACCAGTCAGCACCACGTGCTCTCAGACACGGAATACAGCTCGGTCTCTTGCGTCCCATACTTGTTTCACGCTCTCATGGGATAGCAGAATTTCCATCGGGTCAGCATGGCTTTTTCAACACCCATATTAGCTGATGGAAGAGACGGAGTCAGGTTCACACTCTCTCTGTATCGGCTCTTTCGGTGAAAACTCACCGAAACGAAGTGACGAAACGGATGCCAATTCCATATGCATTGGGTGACGTAGTCTCAACTTCTGATAAGGAGGCCGCCCGTGATCGGCGTGTTCGAGGCCGGCTTGACGACAACCGTGTTCCCTGTGGCGATGGCAGGCGCGATCGCCCGTCCCGAAAGGTTGAGCGGAAAGTTCCATGGAGAAATGACTGTGACGACACTTTCGGGCTCCAGGCCAACGAAGTTTTCCTTGCCGAGAATATTGGAGGCGGCCTGCTCGCCCTTCATTCGACGAGGGAAGGTAGCCGCCTCACTGGCTTGGTCGGTCGCAACCCTCACGGAGGTCTCGCCCATGATTTGTGAGCCTCCCGCCTCGTAAGCTAGCAGTTCGATGATCTCATCTTTGTACTCTTGAATTCTCTGTGCAAACTCTCGGGCGACTCGCTCGCACTCAGCCGGTGGTGCTTTTTGCCACTCTTTTTGCGCGTTTGCTGCGGCTTCATAGGCGGCGGATACTTGTACGACCACCTCGCGCGTCGATGGATTCTCGACAGGTATCTCCGTATCGCCTTCCGAGGGTATCCACTCGCCGTCGATGTAGAGGCTGTTCCAGTCGGCGTCGATCGAAAAGTCCTGTACCATCAAACGGATGACAGGAACCCTTCTAAAAAGCCATCGTCAGACATTGGCAAGTTCTCGGATTCTAACTTCTACTGGAGTTAGATCCCGCGAATAGCCACACTACCGATCGGTTCCGAAGCACACCTTCGATATGCCGCCATGCGGAAGAACCCCACCGCATCGATTTCAATCCGATCACGGGTTTCGACTACTGAGACTTCCTTGAGAAGCCGAACCGTCTGTTCATCCTGGTCGAACCGACCAGTGACGCTGACGAGGACGCATGGCGAGTGTTCCCAACACCGAAGGATCACTCGTACGTGTGAAAGGCGACAGCGCGCTCCAGCAGCGCATCAGGGATTCCGGGCACTTCCTCGGCGCGGACGGGACCCGACTCGTGGATCGCCTCGACGTCCCGCGGGAACTCCCGCAGTCGCCAGTGGATCGAGATGCCGGCTCTCGCGCCGTCGGCGAGCGCGATTGGAACCTGGTTGTGTCCGGGCGTGAGGTCACCTACCGCGTAAACGCCCTCGACACTCGTTTGGCCGTGGTCGTCTACGTCAACCGTTCCGTCGTCGTTTAGCTCACAACCCAGTTCTGCCGCAAGTCCATTATGGTATTCAGCGCCGTACATTGCGAACCCGCCCCGGTACTCGCGCCTTGTCCCGTCCTCGAACTCAAGGGCTTCGAGCCAGCCATCTGAGCCATTCCGAACACCAGTGACGCCCTCTTTGATCACCTCTATCGGGTGATTCTCAAGCATCGTCGCCGTCTCCTTGCTCCACGTCGGTTCGTGGTTTCGGGTCACGAGATCGACGTCGTCGGTGAAGTTGAGCATGATCATGGCGACGTACGCGGCGCTGTCGTTGTACCCCATCACGTACACTGGCTCGTCAACGAACATGTATGCATCACAGTGCAGGCAGTAGTGCAGCCCGCGGCCCGTTCGAGGTAACGGCGGTTCCGGCGTAATGTCGTCGAAACCAGTTGCCAGAACGAGAGACTCCGCGACGTAATCTGCGTTAGTCCCGCAGACGCGGAACCGACCGTCTTCAGTCTCGCTGGCCGCCGAGACGACATCCCGGTAGAGGTCGCATCCGTAGTCAGCAAGTTGCTCACGGCCAGTTTCGAGAAACTCATTGCCGGTTACATCCTCGGTGACGCCCACGACGTTGTGGACCTCTCGCATCATTGCTGCACGCCCGCCACCACGCTGGACGAGCGCTGTAGAGTGGCCCAATCGCGTATTGTAAAGCGCGGCGGACAGACCTGCGGGTCCACCACCGACTACGACGACTTCGTATTCCCGTTGCTCGGTTGAATCATCGGCCATAATCCACAACACAGTACGAAGACCAAAAAGCGTGTGCGTACTTCTGTTGATTCGGCGCAGTTCTATCGATACTTGATCGAAGAATTCACCTCGATACGGGATTAGAAGGCGAACAAGCACCTGATTTCACACTTCTCAGCACCGCGGGTGGTGACGTACCGCTCTCAAATCGTCTTGAGGCAGCTCCTGCGGTCGTCGATATCGAGGGCGTCGTTCTTCACGCGTTACTGACTGGAGCCAAGAGATGTTCCGGATCGATGCTCTCGCGGGACCGGATGTCCGAAGGTTAGTAGGATTTCCGCAGAACGTCCACGGGTTCTTCTCGTATGGATTGAGTCCTAACCAGCGTCTGACAGTCATTGCACCGCTAGGTCGGACTGGTCGTCCCCGACGGCGGTCCTCAACAACGACACGCGGGACCTCGAGACGTTCCTCGACAACGCGCTGATGAACTCGCTGCGGCTACTGGTGATGGGGCTTGAGATCGCGGCCGTCCTCTTCTACCTTCGAGGGGAGGAAATGTACCCACTATTACTTAGAGGGATAGTCGGCCATTGAGTTCGATATCAGATTCGAATGGTGTGCCGCGTTGAATAGACGGACGGCGTCGGGATAGACCGTCAGATCAGGAAGGACGAAGCCGAGGAGGGCGGATATGGCAGAAGTCGATCTCCTTGACTTCGTTGAGTGGTTCAAGCGCCTAGCCAAACAAGCCTTGGGAACCCATGCGGGCTCGCCCGCTGGAAGCACGTCGTCATTCATGGGTTTCGATGTGAGGAGGAACACAGCTTCCGTGAAACCGAGAACCGGCTGATGTACATGAGCAAAATCCGGGAGGTTCTTGAACTAGAGAAAGGAGACGTCCCGGATTATACAACGCTGAATAAGTCGTTTGATCGGCT